>NZBC01000088.1 GCA_002687715.1 Planctomycetota bacterium
CCACCCGCGCCGACGATGCCCGACACGGCGCCGAGCGCCCGCTTGTTGATGAACGGGACGACCGAGTACGTGGCGCCCTCGGACATCTGCACGAACAGGCTGAACACGATCATCATCGGGATGGCCAGCGCGAGGACGGCCATCTGCGAGAAGAAGATGAGCGCGATCCCTTCGATGAACAACGCGATGAACAGCCACCGGACGCGGCCCTTGAGTCCGCCCTTGCGGACGAAGCGGTCGCTGATGAACCCCCCGAGCGTGCGGGCGAAGATGTTCATCAGGCCGAATAGACCGGCGACGAGCCCGGCCGTCTTCAGGCCGAGGTCGAACCGGGTCCCGTAGTAGATCGCTGCGACGTTGTTGATCGTGAGCTCGATGCCGAAGCAGGCGGCATAGATGATGAACAAGGCCCACACGCGCTTGTCGCGAACGGCGGCCGTGAACGAGCCCTTGATCTTCTCCTTGGGCTCCAGCTCACCGCGCGCCCGCAGCTCCCGCATGTTGCCGTTCGGGAAGTCGCGAGTGAAGAAGAAGTAGGCGATGCCGGTGATGAAACAGACTGCGCCGGCGACCACCATTGCCACCCGCCAGCTCACGGCGTCGGTGAACCCGAGCCCGACGAACCCCACGAAGAGGAGCGGCATCACCATCTGGGTGACGCCGCCACCGAGGTTGCCCCACCCGGCGGACGTGGCGTTGGCCGTACCCACGCAGTTCGGCGCGAACATCACCGACGTGTGATACTGCGTGATGACGAACGAGGCGCCGATGACGCCGATACCGAGGCGGAACAGGAGGAACGACGTGTAGCTGTCGGCGAGCCCGATCCCCATCACCGGGATCGACCCCGCGATCAGGAGCATCGTGTAGCTCAGCCGGGGACCGATGCGGTCGCACAACCACCCGATGAACAGCCGGGCGATGATGGTGATCGAGACCGACGCGATGATCGTGTTGCCGATCTGCGTCTTGGTGAGGCCCAGCTCCTTCGAGACGATCAGCATCAACGGTGCGATGCCGAACCATGCGAAGAAGCAGAGGAAGAACGCGAACCACGACATGTGGAACGTGCGCATCTGAGGCGTGCGCAGGTTGAAGAGAGAGATCCGCGTGGCCTTGTTGCGTACTTCCATGGGGTGACGCTCGGGTCAAAGTGGGCTGATCAGGCGTGGTAGTGCAAACTCTTGGACAGGAACGGGTCGCGTGTCGGGACCAGCGGCGCCTCCGCGAGCTTGCGCAGCAGGACGGTCACGAAGAGGCATCCGATGCCCACCATCGGGGCGAGTTGCCAGAGGCCGAACCCGGGGCCGTCCGCCTCGAGAGGCGGTTTGATGAGGATGTAGAGATCCAGGGCGTGGCCGACGAGCATGACGAGGCCGACGCGCAGGATGACCGCGCCGCTCCGCCGGGCCCGCTTGGGCATGAGCACGAGGAACGGCACGAGGAAGTTGAGGATCAGGTTCGCCGGGGTGAGGACCGACCAGGCGCCGGACGCGCGGAGGATGTAGTGGGAGGTCTCCTCCGGCATGTTCGTGTACCAGATCAGCATGTACTGGCAGTACCAGATGTAGACCCAGAACAACGCGAAGCCCATCGCGACCTTGCCGAGGTCGTCGAGGTGGTCATCGGTGAGGACCCCGCGAAGGGGTCCCGCCGCGCGGAGTAACACGCACATGACCATCACGACCGCGAGACCGGACCCGATGAGCCCAGCCACGGTCAGGAGCGCGTAGATCGTGCTGAACCACTCGGGTTCGAGAGATTGGATCCAGTCGATGCTGGCCAGCGAGAACGTGACTGCGAACGTCGCCATGAACAGCGCTGCATTCTTGAGGTTGCGCGAGCTGTGGACGCGGTCGCCGTCATCGTCCTGCGATCTTGATTCACCGATGAGTCGGCGAGTGACCCAGATCCAGACGGCGAAGTAGAGAACCATGCGGACACAGAAGAAGGGGACGTTGAGCCAGCCCGCCTTCTGGGCGACGAGTGGAGAGTGTTCCGCCGTCGCGGCATGAGACCACGAGTAGAGAGACGGGATGCCGAACAGCAGCACGACCCCGCAGACGGCCATCCAGGGCAAGGTGCCCGCCATCGCTTCGGGGACGCGGCGCAGCGCGACGCCCCACCGCGAGCTCGTGAGGTAGAGGACTGAGATGAACACGCCGCCGGCCAGGCCGAGACCCGTGACGTAGGTGAACCCGAGGAGAAAGCCGCTCCAGGTGTCCCGGGCGTCGAAGTACAGGCCGAGGCCGAAGACGGCCACGCTGATCAGCGAGGCGATGCGGAGTCCGCCCAGCAGTCGACGCGAAGGCGAGTAGTGGATCTCGGACATGCTCACTTCCCCTTGCCCTGAAGGGTCCGGACGTGCAGGACGATCTTCCAGCGGTCGTCCGGAGGAATCTGCGGCCCGTGGGGCAGCATGTTTCCCTGGCCGCGCGTGATGACGTGGAACATCTCACCGTCCGCGATCGTCTTGGCGCGTTCACCTAGTAGTGACTGCGGTGGGACCATCCCGTGCAGGGCGACCGGGCCGGGATCGACGCCGTCGCCATGGCAGTGGCTGCAGAACACCGCGTACCGATCGGCGCCGCGCTCCCGGATGCCGGGAGTCGCTGCGTCGAACGGGTTCTTCAGCTCCCGGCCCGCGCGGGCGGCTTCCTCCGGACCGTCTCCGAACGGGAAGGCAACGCTGCCACGGATGACGGTGCCGGGGACAGGGGACTGCTGGGTCAACCCACCGGGCAGGACCGAGCTCTCCGTGAACGCTTCCCGGGCCGACGAGTAAGCCATGTCGGGCATGAATTCGAGATTGCGTTTCGAGGTGTCGACGTCTAGCCAGGCCTGCAGGAGAAACAGGGTGACGATGACGATCGCGGTGCCGAGCAGGATGCCAGGAGTGTCCCTCATGCCTGCTCCTCCCAGTGATCGACAGCGCCGTGCTCGCTCAACAGCTCTTTGATCTGAGGCCAGCGCAGCGCCCCGGTCTTCCGCTTCACGACGAGCGCGAAGCGGTCGTCGGTCACGCGCTCGATCGGGCGCCTCGGCCGCTTTCCTGGTGCCAGGCCGCTGCGAACGATGAGCGCGAAGATGGTGGCGAGGCCCGCGAAGAGGATGGTCATCTCGAAGCCGACCGGAACGAACGCGGGGAACGAATCCCACGGCTTTCCACCGACGTCCAGCGGCCAGCTGGTGGCTGACGCCCAGTACTGGAACCACAGGCCCATGGCGAGCCCGAGGAGCCCGCCGACCAGCGTGACCCAGGGAAGCCGGGTCTTGCGGATGCCCATGACCTTGTCGATCTCGTGAAGCGGGTACGGGGAGTACGCGTTGACGACCTCGATCTCCTTGGACGAGCACGCGCGCGCCGCACTGAGGAAGCTCGTCTCGTCCGCGAACACCGCGACGTGAAGGATGTGGATCACGACCCGCCCTCCTTCGACTCGTGGGTCTGAGGTCGGATGACCGCCTTCACCTCGAACATGGCGATCATTGGCAGGACCCGGCAGAACAACAGGAACAAGGTGAAGAACAGGCCGAAGCCACCGACGAGGGAGCCGACCTCGATCCAGGTCGGCGCGTAGCTCGCCCAGGATGACGGTAGGAAGTCGCGAGTCAGCGACGTGACGATGATCACGAAGCGTTCGAACCACATCCCGACGTTGATGACGAGCGAGAGACAGAAGACCGCGCCGATCGACTCGCGCACCTTCCGGAACCAGAGGAGCTGCGGCGACAGGACGTTGCAGCTCACCATGATCCAGTACGACCAGGCCATGGGTCCGCTCATGCGGTTCAGGAACGCGAACTGCTCGTACGGATTGCCGGAATACCAGGCGACGAACAGCTCGGTGAGATACGCCAGGCCCACGATGCTGCCCGTGAACACGATCACCTTGCACATGGCTTGGATGTGTCGACGGGTGATGTAGTCCTCGAAGTTCATCACCTTCCGGGCGATGAGCAACAGCGTGAGGACCATGGCGAAGCCGGAGAAGATCGCGCCGATGACGAAGTACGGTGGGAACACCGTCGTGTGCCATCCGGGGACGATCGAGGTCGCGAAGTCCGAGCTGACGACGCTGTGCACCGAGACGACGAGCGGCGTCGCGAGGGCGGCGAGGAGAACGCAGGCCACCTCGTAGCGCGCCCAGGTCCGCGCGGCACCGTCCCACCCGAGGCTCAGCCAGCCCATGATCTTCTTCCGGAATCCCGTCGCCCGATCTCGGATCGTCGCGAGGTCCGGGATCATGCCGATGTACCAGAACAGCAGCGAGATCGTGAAGTAGGTCCCGATCGCGAACACGTCCCACAGGAGCGCCGAGCGGAAGTTCACCCACAGCGGCCCGCGATCGTTCGGATACGGGAAGACCCAGAACGCGAGCCAGGGCCGTCCCATGTGGATCACGGGGAAGAGGCCGGCGCAGATCACCGCGAAGATCGTCATCGCCTCGGCCGATCGATTGATCGACGTGCGCCACTTCTGACGGAACAGCAGGAGGACGGCGGAGATCAGGGTGCCCGCGTGTCCGATGCCGACCCAGAAGACGAAGTTGGTGATGTCGAAGGCCCAACCGACGGTGCGATTGAGTCCCCATGTGCCGATCCCCGTGGCGATCTGGTATCCGACGCTGATGATGCCGACGATGAGCAGCGCGAGGGCGGCGAGAAAGGCGCCCCACCACAGACCAGTGGCGCCGCGCTCCAGCGGGGCGCAGACGTCGCGGGTCACGTCCGCGGGAGTCTTGTTCCCGGTGATCAGTGGCGGAACGGTCGGTCGGCCATCGCCTCGGAGGGAGACGTCCGCGGGGCTCTGAGCCGGTGGGGTTTCGGTGGGGACGGTGCTTTCCATGGCGGCCTCAGCTCCTCCGGTTCCGGACCTGGGCCAGGTAGCGGACCGCAGGTTCGACCTGCGTCTCCTCGAGCACGCGGTACGCGCGGGCACCGGCCGCCTTCTTCGAGACCTCGCTCTTCGGATCGGCGAGGTCTCCGAACGTGATTGCCTGCGCCGGGCAGGAGTCCTGGCATGCGACCTGGATGTCACCGTCTCGCAGCTCGACGCCCTGGCGTCGCGCCTCGATCCGCGCTTCCTGGATGCGCTGGACGCACATACTGCATTTCTCCATGACGCCGCGAGACCGGACGGTCACGTCCGGGTTGAGGGCGTGGTTCTGCAGCTCGCTCTTGCGCGGGTACTCGAACCAGTTGAAGCGCCGGACCTTGTAGGGGCAGGTGTTGGCGCAGTAGCGGGTTCCGACACAACGGTTGTAGACCTGCTGGTTGAGGCCGTCGCTGCTCTGGATCGTCGCCAACACCGGGCACACCGACTCGCACGGAGCGTTGTCGCAGTGCTGGCACATCATCGGCTGGTGCGAGATCTGGACGTCGTCGGGGTCGCCTTGGTGGTAGCGGTCGATCCGCATCCACGACATCTCCCGATGGCGCTGGACCTCGTCGCGTCCCACGACGGGGATGTTGTTCTCCGCCTGACAGGCGACGACGCAGCCCGAGCATCCGGTGCAGGCGCTCAGGTCGACGACCATGCCCCATCGGTTGCCTTCCGGGGCGTGATCGGCCGGCCAGAGGTTGCCCGTCGGGTGGTGGTGCGCCCCGTGGATCTCGTGCTCCGGGTCCTCCCGGAATCTGTCGAGCTCGACCGTACGCGCGGCGCGCCGGATCTCGCCATGCTCCGGTGCGAGGTGCGGCGGTACCACGAGGCTGTGGTATTCCTGCACCGATGCGAGGGCACGATGATCCGAGGTCGTGGCGATGGCCACAGCCGTGCCGGTCGTGCGGATGGTCTCGCCATGAACGGTGAGCCAGTGCGCCGCGCTCTCTCCAATGCGGCCGCCGGGTCCCACGGTGGCCTCACCTTCCCACCAGTCCGGGCCGATGTCGGCGAAACGGTCGGTGCCAGAGCGGCCGTAGCCGCGGGCCACTGCGACCACGCCGTCGTGCTGGCCGAGCTGGAGATGAACGGGGAGCGCGACGGGGGAGCCGTCGGCATCGGTGCGCAGCCGGACCACGTCACCTTCCGCGACGTCCAGCCGCTCCGCCGTCGCGGGGGAGAGCACTGCGTAGGATTCCCAGGCGATGCGGCTCACCGGGTCCGCGAGCTCCTGCAACCACGGGTTGTGCGCGTGGCGGCCGTCGAGCATCGAGACCTTGGGGTAAACGACGACGGCGAGGCGACCGCCGTCCGGCTTCGCGGGCGGGTCCGGCAACCTGACCCCGGCCAGCTGGAACGGCGCCGGGTCGCGGCGCCGTGCGGGCAGCTCGATGAAGCCGTCGTGCAGCGCCTGGCGGAAGAACGTCGCGAACCGTTGCTCCGGGACTGCGCGAGGGTGCACCGATTGCTTCCAGTGCGCCTCGACGAGCGCGCGGTCGTCCGCGGCTCCGCCGCTCCACACCGACAGGGAGGCCCGCAGGCTTCTCGCGTCGCGCAACGGCGGCACGGTCGGCTGGGTCAGGCTGAGGATGCCTTCGATCGGCTCCGCGTCGTCCCAGGCTTCGAGGAAGTGGGGCGACGGGCACACCACGTGGGCGAGTTGCGACGTTTCGTCCTCGAGCCCCGCCGTCGACACCAGGAGCCCCGCCTTCTCGATCGCGCCGCCGAGTCCGCCGGGGAACGCCAGGTCGTAGACCGGGTTCGCGCCATCGACGATCAAGAGCGCGACCTGCCCGCTGGCGAGCTCGGTGCGCAGCTCCGAGAGAGCACCGTCGCGGCCGAGCTTCTGCCGGGACGGTCGCTCGAGATCGACGGTCGTTCCGTAGTTCCCGAGGAGGTCATTCGCGAGGTTCGCCAGCGTCTGGGTGCCGACGTCGTCGTCGCCGCACACGACGATTGACCGACCGCGAGCCGCCCAGAGTTCGTCGGCGAGGCCGGCGAGGTGGTCGCCGTGAGGCGCGCTCGCTGCGCTTCCGGACGCGGGTGAGGTACGACCGGCCTTCTTGCCGAGCAGGTCGCAGAGGCCGGCGAGGGCCGCGCCGGTTTCCCATGGCGCGACGCGGAGTCGCCGATCTGCGCGGCCTCCGGTGAGGCTCACTCGCGCTTCGAACTGCCAGTGGCGGGACATCTTCGCCCCGTCGCCGTCGGGTCGCCGGCCGGACGCGTAGTCTCGGGCGAACCCCACGGGCGAGATCCACGTTCCGAGGAAGTCGGCGTCGAACGATGCGATGACCTCGGCCCGGTCGAATCGGTAGCGAGGGAGAACGCGGCGTCCGTGGGTTCTCTCGTGGGCGTCGAGGATGGCCGAGGAGGAGAGTGCGTCGTAGACGACGTGCCGGCCGTCCTTCACCAGCGCGCAGAACCCGTCGATCGCGGCTTGCGTGCTCGGACTCGTCACGGTCTCCGTGAGCACGCGGACCTTGCCGCCGTCCTTGCGGACCTTGGCCAGTACGCGAGCGACTTCCCGGTCGGCGTTCGCCCAGGTCGTTTTCGCGCGCGCTGCCCTGGGTCCATCGAATCGCTGGGCGTCGTACAGGGAGAGCACCTCGGCCTGACCCACGGCGCAGAGCCCGCCGCCCGACAGCGGGTGATCGGGCAGTCCTTCGAGCTTGATCGGCCGTCCGTCGCGGCAACGGGCGAGCGCGCCGCAGCGAGCGGTGCACCCGGCGCAAGTGGTGGCCATCTTGTAGCCGCGTCCAGCCACGATGCCGTCGGGGGCCTCGAGGTAGGTCACGGCTCGACGCACCGGCCCCCGGGAGCAGCCGGCGAGGACGGTCGATGCGATTCCGAAGCCCGCCAGACGCAGAAACGAACGCCTCGAGCCCGCGATGCCCTCGACTGGGAGGAGGGCGTCTTCGGCGTCTGGCGTCGGGTTCATGGGTTGGTGCGTCATGAGTCCTGGTCTCAGTAGTGGCAGACGCTGCAGTCGGTGCTCACGTGGTGGTCCGCTCTCGGGTGTTCCTGACCCGGGAGCAAGACACCGCCGGTACCCGGGACGTTGATGCGATGGCATTCGACGCACCAGCCCATGGAGAGGGATGTCTCCTGCCGCACGCGCTCCATGGTCTCGACCGGGCCGTGGCAGGCCTGGCACTCCATCCGGCCGACGTGCGGACGGTGGTCGAAGTACACGTAGTCCGGAAGGTCATGCACACGGATCCAGGGGATCGGCTTCGGGGTTGCACCGGGCTTCGGCTTCGCGTTCTCGTCGAGCCCGAGGTACTCGTAGAGCTTCTCGATCTCGGACGAAAAGACGCGACGTGGCTTCTCTCCCGCGGCGTCGGCACGGGCCTTCTCCGCCCGTAGGGTGTCTCCCGACGCGGTGACCGACGTATGGCACGTCATGCACACCGACGTGGGGGGGATGCCGGCGGACGGGCTCGTCTCGGCGCCGTAGTGGCAGTACCGGCAGTCGATGCCCAGCTCGCTCGCGTGCAGCCGGTGGCTGTAGGCGATCGGCTGCACCGGGGCGTAGCCCTGGTCGTTCCCCGGCAGGCGTGCGTCGGACGTGCCGACGATGATCGCGCCGCCGATCATGACGCCCAGCAGGACGATTATCTTGACGTTGGGAGCGAGCATCTCAGCAGGGAGTCTCCGCGTTCTTGCGGGCGTAGAACCACCAGTTGACGCCGAGACAGGTCAGGTAGTAGATGGCGAACCCGTAGAGCGCGTACTCGGGAGTGCCGCCCTTGATCTGGGTTGCGAAGATCTTGGGGATGAGGAACGCACCGTACGCCGCGATCGCGGACGTCCAGCCGAGCACCGGACCGGCCTGGTGCTTCTCGAAGATGATCGAGATCATCCGGAACGTGGACCCGTTCCCGATCCCGGTGGTGATGAACAGGAGGAGGAACAGGAGGAGGAACGGGGCGAAGAACTCCTCCGGCGTCGGCGACAGCCGCGCTTGCTGCACGTACCAGGCGACCCCGAGCGCCGCTCCGATCATCACGACGGTGTCCCAGTGGGTCACGCGGGCGCCGCCGAGCCTGTCGGACAGCCACCCACCCACGGGCCGGATCAATGAGCCGACCAGCGCGCCGAGCCACGCGTAGCTGAACGCGTCCGGTGCGTTCGGGTTCGAGAGGGCCGTGGTGAGGGCGTCTCCGTTCCCGTCGACGCGGATATACCCGAACACGTCGGTGATCAGCTTCGGGAACGCGGCCGAGAACCCGATGAACGAGCCGAAGGTCATGACGTAGAGCCAGGTCATGACCCAGTTGTGCTTGTTGCGGAAGATGGCGAACTGGTCGACGAGGCCATCCCGCGTGACCTTCGGTGTCGCGAAACGCATCAACGCCAGCGTGGTGAGGACGGCGATGACGAGGACGACGAAGATCTTCACCAGCACCGGGAACCCACCCCACGGCAACACGAGCAGCGTGATGGCCACGATGGCTCCGCCAAAGCCGAGCGCTTGCAGCCACAGGTACTTCCCGATGCCTTGCCCAGTGCTTCCACAGCGGTGCATGGGCAGGTTGTTCATGAGCCCGAAGGCGAGAATCGCCAGGAAGCCCAGGATCGGGACCCACACCAGGCCGGCGTTCGCGAGGTAGATCGGATCCCGGGCGCCGTCCGCCCCCGGTGGCAGGGCCAGGGGATCGCCGCTCAGCGCGCCGAACAACGGGAAGGTGATCACCCAGGGGATGAGGAACTGCATCACGCTCACGCCCAGGTTTCCGAGCCCGGCATTGAGACCGAGCGCCAACCCCTGCATCCGCTTCGGGAAGAAGAACGAGATGTTGGACATGGACGAGGCGAACGCGCCGCCCCCGATGCCCGACAGCGCCGCGAGCACGATGAAGGTCAGGAAGCTGGTGCTCGGATCGGCGAGCGCCAGCCCCGCCCCGAGGGCGGGCAGGACCAGCAACGCAGACGTCATGAACTTGACGTTCCGACCGCCGCAGATCGCGACCATGAACGAGTTGGGAATGCGCAGCGTAGCGCCCGCGAGTCCGGCCACGGCGGGCAGGGTGTAGAGGAGCGCCTTGTACGCTTCACCGATGAGTCCGTCACCGCCGGACCAGCTCGCGAACGCGAACCGTGACGGGTCCGCGTCGTGCGCCTGCTGCATGCGCACGATGATCATGCCCCAGTACAGCCACACCGCGAACCCGCACAGCAGGTTGGGGATCGAGACCCAGAGGTTCCGGTTGGCTGCAGACTTGCCCTCCGATTCCCAGAAGGCCTCGTCTTCTACGTCCCATCGGTCTGGCGTTCGTGCCATCGGTGTCCTCGATTCGGTCAACGTTTTCGAAGCGGAATCACGACTTCGGACCCGCGGAGCGCCGCGGGCGGTTCCAGATCACGACCTGGGTCCGGCGCCACAGGTAGGGGTTGGGGATGACGAGGATGTGAACCAGCCGCGTGAACGGGAACACCGCGATCAGCAGGAACGCGCTCACGATGTGGACCTGCACGAGCCAAGGCAGGCTCGCGACATACGCCACCTCTGGATTCAGCGTCAGGAGTGACCAGAGCCATGGGCTGATGCTGGTGGCGAACCACGAGCTTCCCCAGCCGTGGCCCACGGCGACCCCGATGCCGCTCGCGATCTGCACCAGCAGCATCGCGTAGAGGATCCAGTCGGACAGGTTCGTGACCTTGCGGATCTTCGGGTTCGCCCGACGCCGCAGCACGATGTTCACCAGGCCGATCAGGGCGAGCAGCGCCATCGCGAGTCCCGTCACCTCGAGGATGAACAGGCGCAAGGGCGACGCGTTCCACCCCAGGATCGCTTGCGGCATGAAGAAGCCGACGGCGTGGCCCGCGAGGACGAACAGGATGCCGTAGTGGAACGGCACCGAGCCCCAGAAGTGCATCCGGTTCTCGAGGAACTGGGAGGACAGGCTGGAATACGTGAACTTCCGCTGGCGGTAGCGCTGAATGGTCACGACCAGGAACAGCACGCACGCCACGTAAGGGAGCACGGCGAAGAGGAGGATGTCGTCAAACACATCCGGCAACGAGAGCGTCTCAGACATCGATCGGCTCCAGGGCTTCGACGTGGGACTCGAGCACCAGCACCACCGTCTCCAAGGCGCCCCGATATGGGTTCACCTCATCCTTGAATCCATCGCGCATCTTCCGTGCCGCCGGCAGGACGGTCGTGATGACCAGGTTGCGCGCCGCCTCCTCCGGCAAGCGGCCCAGGACCCGGAGCGCGTGGCTCATGTGATCCGGGAGCTCCGCGGTCTCCGGCACGCCGACTGTGCGCATGAGGCTGCGCATGCGCACCAGGAACGCGCCGCGGTCGTAGTTCTCGCCCCAGATCTGCCACCCGATCTCCAGTGCGCGGTCCGCGTTGTTGTCGAAGGTGTGACAGAACTTCTCCTCGAACTCGCCGGGGGCGCCATCGGCCGCCAGCGTCGCGAGATCGGCGAGGTGCGCGCCCGCCTCTGGAAGGGCTTCGGACACGTGGTGAATCGCGCGCTTGACCGCGTCGGCCGAATCCGGCCCCGGATAGGTCAGCAGCTCGGCCACCCGGTCGTGGAGTTCAGTACTGGCTCGCATCGTTCAAACCCTCATGGGGCCATCGCGGAACCCGAAGCCCGCGGATTGTTTGTGTTCGTGGGGATCCTTGAGCATCTCGATGGCCTGCTCTCGCTGCATTGGCGGGACGACGACCCGTTCGTCCATCGATGCGAGTGCAGTCAGCCGGTAGATCGCGTCCGCCTCCTCCGGAGAGCACTCGGCCTCCCGCAGCGCTTGCTCGGCGATCTCTTTCGAGATGTCGCCGACGGTCAGGTGGCGGCGCCAGAGGCGAACCGACAGTTGCTTGCGCAGGGCGTATCGGACCTTGCCCGCGTTTCCCCCCGCGAAGAGCCTCGCGAGGTACTCGATGGGTGCGCGCGCCTTCTCGATGTCGGCGAAGAGCTTGTCGGTGTCGTTCGAGATGACGTTGCCGTCCACGACCGACATCACCGGCAGCAGCGGGGGAACGTAGAACAGCATGGGGAACGTTCTGAACTCGACGTGGAGCGGGAGGGCCAGGCCCCATTCCTTGACCCATCGGAAGACCGGCGACTTCTTCGCGGAGTCGATGACTGCGTCCGGAACGCCACTGTCGCGGGCCGCCTTGATCACGTCCGGGTCGGTGGGGTCGAGGATCAGGTCGCGCTGAGCGTCCACGAGCTCGTGGTCGGGCTTGTTCGCGGTGTCGCGGATGCGGCTGGCGTCGTAGAGGACGTTGCCGAGATACCGGATGCGGCCCACGCACGAGTGGAAGCACGCGGGGGCTTCGCCGGCTTCGAGCCGCGGGAAGCAGAGGATGCACTTCTCCGACTTGCCGGTGGACCAGTTGTAGTACGTCTTCTTGTAGGGGCACGCGGAGACGCAGGCGCGCCAGGCGCGGCACCGTTCCTGGTTCACCAGGACGATCCCGTCCTCACCGCGCTTGTAGAGCGCCCCCGAGGGGCACGACGCGACGCAGCTCGGATTCAGGCAGTGGTTGCAGATGCGGGGGAGATAGAAGAACGCCATGCGTTCGATCGCCCGCATCTGCTCCCTCTGCTCGGGGTCGAGCGCGTCGAGGTTCGGATCGTTGGCGGCGTAGATCTTCGAGCCGCCCAGGTCGTCGTCCCAGTTCGGACCCGCCTCGATATCCATCGGCTCGCCCGTGATCATCGAAACGGGGCGGGCCACGGGTTGGTCGTCACCTTCGGGCGCGTTGAACAGCTCGTCGTAGGTGTACGTCCACGGCTCGTAGTAGTCGTCCATGCTGGGCATGGTCGGGTTGTGGAAGATGTTGGGGACGAGCTTGGTCTTGCTCGTGGACCGCAGGTCGAGGTTCTTCCCGTCGGTCTTCCAGCCGCCCTTGTAGGCGTCCTGGTCTTCCCACTTCGTCGGATAGCCCGTGCCGGGCTTGGTCTCGACGTTGTTCCACCACATGTACTCCGTGCCCTCGCGATCGGTCCACACGTTCTTGCAGGCGACGCTGCAGGTGTGGCAACCGATGCACTTGTCGAGGTGGAAGACCATGGCGATTTGAGATCGGACGTCCATCAGATGTTCCTTCCGGCTACCAGGTCAGGTTCGGGAGCTTCCGCACGAGGATGTGGGTGTCCCGGTTGCAGCCGGTCGGACCCCAGTAGTTGAAGTGGTAGGTGAACTGGCCATACCCGCCGACCATGAGGTTCGGCTTGAGGCGCGTTCGCGTGAGACTGTTGTGGCCGCCGGCTCGTCGGTTCCCGCGCAGTGGCGACTTGGGTACGGAGTACGTGCGCTCCGGCGAGTGGTAGATGATGCAGATGCCACGCGGGATCCGGAGGCTGACGGCGGCGCGGGTGACCACGACGCCGTGGTCGTTGTGGACCTCGACCCAGTCGTTGTCGACGATGCCGAGCTGCTCGGCGTCCTTCTCGCTGATCCAGAACGGCTCGCAGCCGCGGGACAGCGTCGTCATCCGCTGGTTGTCCCCGTACGTCGAGTGGATATGCCACTTCCCGTGGGGGGTGAGGAAGTTGAGCATCAGCGTCGGTCCGTGCTCTTCGCTGAACACGAGGTCCGAGTACTGGTCGGGTTTCGGCTTCGGCTTGTAGGTCGGCAGGTGCTCGCCGAACTGGATGTAGCCCTCGTGGTCCAGGTAGAAATGCTGGCGGCCGGTGAGGGTCCGCCAGGGCACCTTGTGTTCCCGGTTGTAGGTGAACGGAGCGTACGGGCGCCCGTCGCAAACGAGCCCGGACCACATGGGGCTGTTCAGGAGCCGGCGCGGCTGGGCCTGCAGGTCCTTGTAGTTGAACCGCGTGGCGCGGGTATCGGCGGCGAGCTGGACCAGCGGGAGGCCGGTCAGCTTCTCCATGTTCTCGTAGGAGCGGTGGGCGAGCTCGCCGTTGGTCACGGTGGCGAGCCGGAGCACGAGATTCGCGGCGTCCTTCGCGTCCTCGACCGACGGATACACCTCTCCGCCCCACCTCTGGACGGGCGACGTCGCCAGCAGCTCGTCGTATTCCTTTTCGATGGAATACGAGGTCCCGTGCGCACCCAGTCCACCCTTGCGGGGGTTCGGGCCGTACGAGCAGAACATGTCGTAGAGGTGCGCGTAGTCGCGCTCGACGGCCTTGAAGCCGGGCATCGTCTTGCCGGGAATCGGCTCGACCTCACCCTTCGTCCAGTCCGCCATGGTTGGCTGAGCGATCTCGGCCGGCGTGTCATGGGCCAGCGGCACCATGACGACGTCCCGGGTCTTGCCGGGGAGGTGCTTCTCGGCCAATCCGGAGAACGACTCGCTGATCTCCTTGAAGATGTCCCAGTCGCTCTTCGACTCCCAGCACGGCGGGACCGCCTGTGACAGCGGGTGGATGAAGCTGTGCATGTCGGTCGAGTTGAGGTCGGTCTTCTCGTACCAGGTGGCCGCGGGCAGGACGATGTCCGAGTAGAGCGCGGACGTGTCCATCCGGAAGTTGAGGTCGACGACCAGGTCCATCTTTCCGGTCGGCGCGTTCTTGAGCCACTCGACGTGCTCGACGTTCCCCTCGGCCATGTCCTGCGACACGTTGTTATGGTGCGTGCCCAGGTAGTGGTCGAGGAAGTACTCGTGGCCCTTCGCGGACGACATCAGCGCGTTGCCACGCCAGATGAACCACAGGCGGGGCCAGCATTCCTCGGCGTCGGGGCGCTCGATTGCGAACTTCACCTCGCGCTTCTTGACGCGCTCCGCGACGTGGGCCGCGATCTCGTCGTTGGTCTGGGCCCCGGCCTCCTCCGCCTCGCGAGCGAGGTCGAGCGGGTTGCGGTCGAACTGGGGATAGAAAGGGAGCCACCCGCTCCGCACCGCCCGCACGTTCGCGTCGACCGTGTGCCCCTCCGCGAGGCTGCCTTCGGGCTGGTCCTGGGGAACGGTGTGATAGTCGCGGAAGCTCTTCTCGTACCGCCACTGGTCGCTGTGGACGTAGTGCCAGCTCGGCCCGTTCTGGAGCCGTGACGGACCGAACCAGTCCTTGGCCATCGCGAGGCTGGACCAGGACTCCATCGGGGCCAGCTTCTCCTGGCCGACGTAGTGGGCGAGGCCGCCGCCGTTGGTTCCCACGCAGCCGCAGAACATCAGCGCGTGCATGGCCGCGCGGTACATCAGGTTGGCGTGGTACCAGTGGTTGATGCCCGCACCGATGATCACGGTGCACTTACCGCCGGTGTGCTCCGCGGTGGTGGCCCACTCGCGGGCGAAGCGCAGCAGAGTCTCGCGGCTGATGCCGGTGTACTTCTCGGCCCACGCCGGGGTGTACGTCGTCTCTTCGTCGTAGGACGCGGGGTACTCGCCCTCCAGCCCGCGCGGTACGCCGTACTGGGCCATGAGCAGGTCGTACGCGGTCGCGACCCGCACCTTCGTCCCGTCGGCGAGTTCGATCACGCGGGTCGGGACGCCACGGGCCGTGGTCCGGCCTTCCGCGAAGTCGTCGAGGACGACCTGGACGACGCGATCGTTGCGATCGAGGAACGTCAGCTCGGCGTCGATCGGGCTGCCGTCCTTGCCGTCCTTGGGCAGCAGGTTCCACTGGCCCTTCTTCCCCTGCCAACGGTGGCCGGAGCTCCCCATCGGCATCTTGGGCCGATCGTCACCCTGGTCCCACTGCAGGAACTTCCAGTCGCCGTTCTCCTCGTCCGCGTAGCCGTCGAGGCGGCCGGCGCGGAGGAGCTGTCCGGCCTTCCAGCCGCTCTCGGTCTCCTGGAGCTCGACGAGGAACGGAGCGTCCGTGAAGTCACGGGTGTACTCGAGGAACGCCGGCGTCTGTTTCTCGTGGTGGAACTCCTTCAGGATGACGTGGTTCACGGCCATCCACCACGCGCCGTCCTGGCCGGCGTTGAGGGCGATCCACTCGTCCGCGTACTTCGAGACCTGGCTGAAGTCCGGCGAGAACACGACCATCTTGGTGCCGTTGTGCCGGGCTTCGGACGCGAAGTGCACGTCCGGAGTGCGGGTCATGTTCAGGTTGGCGCCCATGACCGCGAGGAACTTCGCGTTGTACCAGTCGGCCGATTCGTTGACGTCGGTCTGCTCGCCCCACGTCTCGGGCGACGCGTTGGGAAGGTCGCAGTACCAGTCATAGAACGACAGGTTGACCCCACCCATGAGCTGGAGCATCCGCGAGCCCGCGGCGTAGCTGAGCATGGACATCGCCGGGATCGGGGAGAACCCGGTGATCCGGTCCGGCCCGTGTTCCTGGATCGTGTGCACGGCGGAGGCTGCGATGATCTCCTTGACCGTGTCCCAGCTCGTCCGCCGGAGTCCGCCCTTCCCGCGCGCCCTCTGATACCGCGACCGTTTGTCCGGGTCGGCCATCAACGCCCGCCATGCGTAGACGGGGTCGCCGTGGGCTGCCTTCGCCTCCATCCAGAGATCGAGGAGGGCTCCGCGGATGTACGGGTACTTCACCCGAAGCGGGCTGTAGAGGTACCAGGAGTACGAGATGCCGCGCTGGCACCCTCGCGGTTCGTAACCCGGAATGCCCGCGCAGAGCTCGGGGTAGTCGAGCGCCTGCATCTCCCAGGTGACGATTCCGTCCTTGACGTGGATGTCCCAGGAGCAACCGCCGGTGCAGTTGACGCCGTGGGTGCTACGCACCACCCGGTCGTGCTGCCACCGATTCCGGTAGAACTCTTCCCAGGCCCGAGTGTTCGGTTCGACGGTGTCGACGATGTACGGATTCTTGCCGTCAGACATGGGTTCCACTCTTGTTGACCAGGGGACGCCGGACCGAGCGATAACGTCGGCGCCAGGCGAAGTCGCAGATGACGAGGAAGACGGCCGCGCCGCCGACGCCACACAGGAGGAAGGCGAGCGTCATGTCCTCGGCCTTGGCATCTCCGCTCTCCGCCACGTTCTTCAGGTAGGCCACGACCTGGAGGATCTCCTCGCCTTCCAGGCCATGGTCCTTGAACACCGGTTGCATCACGAGCGAGGGCGGAGCCGACAGCCAGGCACCGAGCGCCTTGCGGCCCTCCAGGCGGGCAAAGGCCGCGGTCAGGTCCGGTCCGAGCGTGCCGCCGCCGAGGCCGGTCAGGTCGCTGGCGGTGTGGCATGCGACGCAGGCGGGCCCGCCGCGCGTGAACGCCGTTCGTCCCAGGAACAGGTCGCGACCGGCGGTGATGTCCTCGGGGGTGAGGGGCCGATCCGGGATGGACAGTCCGGCGAACCGTGACTTCCCCTTCGGGAGCTCGGACTCGACCTCGATCATGTCGAGGATCTTCCCGGCCATGGCGGCAGATAGGCCGGGGATCGTGGTCATGATCTGCCCCTTTGACTCCTTCAGGAGCTTCAGGGCGTAGGGGTCGCCAGCGTCGATCATGCGCTTGGGATTGCGGATGAAACGGATGAGCCATGCGCGGTCCTTGCGCTTGCTCACGTCCCGCAGATCAGGACCCACCAGCGAGCCGCCGCCGACGGTGTGGCAGGAGATGCAGTTCGCCTTGTAGTAGCTCACCGCCTCGTCCGACACCGTGCGCTGTGCGGACGCGGAGGCGACGAAGGTGAACGTTGCGCTCAGGATCGCCAGTTTCTTGAGGGTTTGCTTCGAGATCACGAGGAATCCTCACGGTCGGTTCGCCGGCCGAGCTGCAACACGAGCCGTGTTGGAGTCGGAGTGATTGGGTCGAGGGCGGTTTACGGCTCTCGAGCTGCGGGCCCGGGGTCCGCGATCTAGGGGAACGGGCCGCCGGGACCGTTGGTGCCCGGCGTCGATGGTGCGACATCCCCGGCACCACAGCAGTGCGGGTTCGTGCGATCGAACTCCCGCGAGTCCGAGGGGAGCTCGAGTGCGATGCGTAGCTCGTTGGGGAGCTCTTCGAGCTCCGCAATCTCACCTGGAGCGAAGGTCTCGGCTTCGAACGCGCGGAAGCTCTCGACGAGCGCTGCGTGTTCGTCTTCGGTCAGGATGGTCGCGGCCATGGGGAACAGACAGTGATCTTCCTTGCGGATGTGGTCCGCGAGGTAGGCCGCGAAACGGCGTGCGTTGCTCGCGAAAGCGGCGTGCCGCCAGCCCACCGACGGCCCCTCGAGAGCACCAGCCATGGCGGTGGTGAGGGCTCGGAGCTCGGTGTGCTCCTCACGCATGGTCGCCGTGGGGCCGACGTCGGCGTCGAACCCCTTTTTCTCCAGAGCCGGGAAGAGCTGCCCCTCTTCCTTGCTGTGGTGGCAGACATCGGCGTACCGGCGGACGAAACGAATGACCTGGTGAGCTACGGCGACGTCGAAGTCGTCCGTTCCTGCGCGGTCCGCGAGCACTTCCAGACACTCGAGGACCTTCTCGATGATCCGATGCTCACGAATCAGCACGTCAGTTGTGTTGGCCATGGCGAGCCATTCGCAACCTCCGTACCCATCGGCCCCGCGGCACTGAATCGTCTCGAGATGCAGTGTGACGGGCTCGGCCCGAAGCCTCCCGGTTCAATCGGTGGGGTTTTCCCCACGCAGTTGGGGAGGACTACCCGATCCCCGCGGCTACCGATGAGGCTCATGGTCTCGTTCGGAGCACGGGTGTCGCGGCGGCCGCTGCGCCGGCTCGCGGTTTGCTCTCCTCATTGCCAAATGAACGTCCAGAGCGAACGCCCATCGCAGCCCGTTGTTTCCTCACTCGTGGCGCCGGTTGCGGGTGACAACCCGGTGGACCGGTTGTTGCCCCTCGTCGGCGGGACGCCGCTGATCGAGATCTCGTTTCGGTACGAGGGGCGACCGGGGCGCGTCTTTGCGAAGTACGAGGCGTTGAACTACACGGGGTCCATCAAGGACCGGATGGCGCTGCACATCCTGGCGCGCGGTTGGGAGTCGGGTGCCCTGGTCGAGGACGCCGTGATCGTCGAGGCGTCGAGCGGCAACACGGCGATCTCCTTCGCGGCTTTCGGACGCGCGCTCGGCCATCCGGTCCGGATCATGATGCCGGAGTGGATGAGCGTGGAGCGGAAAGCGCTTCTGCGGTCGATGGGGGCAGCTCTCCACGAGGTGACCGCGGACGAAGGCGGGTTTCTGGGCAGCATCGCGCAGGCGCGTGCATACGGTGCGGAGCATTCCGACGTGTTCCTACCCGAGCAGTTCACCAGCGAGGCGAACGTGCAGGCCCACGCATGCGGAACCGGGCCGGAGATCCTCGCGCAGCTCGGCGCCGAGGGGCTCGCGCCCGGTGCATTCGTGGCGGGCGTGGGGACCGGCGGAACGATCATGGGTGTCGGCCAGGCGATGCGCGCCGCGCACCCGTCCGTGCGCATCCACCCGGTCGAGCCGGCCGAGGCGCCCGTACTGTCTTGCGGCCCCAGCGACGGCCATCACCGAATCCAAGGCATCTCGGACGAGTTCATCCCGGACGTCGTCGACCTCGATGCGCTCGCCCCGCCGCTCGCGGTCTCGGACGGTGACGCGATCCTCATGGCGCAGCGGCTCTCCTGCGAGCTGGGCCTCGCCGTCGGGATCTCCTCAGGGGCGAACGTCATCGCAGCGATCCGCACTTGGAGCGACCTCGGCCCCGACGCCGTCGTCGCGACCGTGCTTCCGGACTCCAACAAGAAGTACCTCAGCACCGACCTCTTCAGGGACGAGCCAACCCGCCCCGATTACCTGACCCCTCGCGTGGAGCTGTTCGCGAGGTGGCGGGCGCTCGCTTTTGAGGCCGGGGAACGCCTGGCCCGGTGAAGCCCCTGAGCTGAAGCAGGGCTCTCTCCCAGGACCATCACGGCTTCTGAGGGTGCGACTCGGCGGCCGAACGCCACCACGACCAGACCGCCGCCACGAGTGCGAACGGGACCAGGAGCATGACCAGGCCCGCGAGAAGGATGCCGCCTTCCAGGCGCTGCGAGTCGGGGTCGTCCCCGAGCTGGGGTCAGCACCCCTGGGCGGCGCAGACCCCGGTGGCCGCGAGGAGGGCAACCACGAAGATCAGCGGTCGATACCACGAGCGACGGGCCACGATTCACCAGCCCCTGGCGTCGAAGCCCATGACGGCGAACATCACGAAAACGGTCGCGAAGATCCCGACCCCCACCGTGATCGCGATGTCCTTGTGCTCGCGCAGAAGGTGCATGAACACGAGCAGGATCAGGAACGCCTTGATCGTGATCCCCAGCACCACGATGGTGGGGCTGTCCAGCTTGAGCATGGCCAGGGTGATGATCAGGAGCCCGGCCCAGGCTTTCCAGTACACCGCGTAGTGCGGGGTTTCGCTCGTCGTCTCGTTCACGTCGGTCACGGGAACCCCCTACAGCAAGTAGAAGCAGCCGAAGACGAAGACCCATACGAGGTCCACGAAGTGCCAGTACAGGCCCGCGAGCTCCACGCCCGCGGGTCTGGCGCGACCCTTGGAAGCGCGCAGCGCGACCACGAGCAGGATGATCACCCCGGTCAGGACATGGAGCCCGTGGAACCCCGTGATGGTGAAGAAGAAGGCCGAGAAGCCGCGGACGCCCCAGGGATTCCCATCGAGGCGTGCCCCGGCGTCGATGATGTGGCTCCACTCGATCACCTGCATCCCGAGGAAGATGGCTCCGCCGAGGATCGTCAGCCAGGTATAACGCGCGGTCGCCTTCTGGTCTCCGGATCGCGACGCCGCCACCGCGCAGGCCATGGTGGCGCTACTGGTGATGAGGACGAACGTCATCGCCGGGATGAAGAAGTCCAGGTCGAAGATGTCCGCCCGGGCGGGCCACGCATCGGCCGCCAGCCGATTGACACCATAGGCGACGAGAAAGCCCATGAAGAGCAGCGCATCAGTGATGATGAACCACCACATCATCAGCTTCTGCCAGCTCATCCCGTAGGGCGAGACGCCGCCTTTCCAGCGGGAGCTCGGAGCAACGGTGCTCATGCCATCTCCTAAGCGACCGAAAGCAGGAAGTACAGGTACACCCACACGACGCCGACGAAGTGCCAGTAGGTCGTGCAGACATCCAGAATCGCGGGCCGGCGGCGCGCGTAGACCATCGCCGTCAGTCCGCCGAGGACGTGAACGGCATGGACCGCGCACAGCGTCACGAAGAACGCCCCGTGGATGATGCGGGGGTCGGCGTAGCCATCCGACGCGAGGCTCCGATAGGCAAGGACCTGGCCGGCGAGGAAGAGAAAGGCCAGCGCCATCGTGACCCCGAGCCAGCCGCGCGACGCCTTGCGACGTGCGACCTCCATGGTGACGCTGCTGAGCGCGATGACGGCCGTGGTGGCCCAGAGGATCCCGGGGAGGGGCACGGGCGACCAGTCTGCACCCGTACGGCGGATCAGGAGCGCCCCGGTGAACGCCGCGAACAGCATGGCCGCGATCGCCATGAGCAACACGACGATCAACCGGCGAGAGCGCTGCCGGACGTGAAGTTCCAGGTGGTGGCTCATGAGGTCCGCAGCTCCCCTTGCGGCGCGAAGTCGGCCCCGTCCTCCGCCGGCCCGTAGTCGTAGGGATCGCGCGTCACGACCGGTAGCTCACCCTTCCAGTTGCCGTGGCCGGGAGGTGAGCTGGTCGTCCACTCGAGCGTCGTGGACTCCCATGGGTTGTCCGCCGCTTTCTCGCCGCGGAACGCACTGCGGAAGAAGTTCCACAGGAACACGAGCTGCCCCGCCATGAGCACGAAGCCGAGGGCCGTGATGGTCAGGTCCAACTTGGCCGGGCCGTGCGCGAACTCGTAGGCCCGGTGGTCGAAGGTCCGCCGCAGCAGACCGCCCATGCCCTGGAAGTGCATCATGATCCAGATCGTGAGCATCGCCGGGCAGGTCATCCAGAAGTGGAGCTTCCCCATCCCCTCGTTCATGACCCGCCCGAACATCTTCGGGAACCAATGGTAGATGCCGGCGAAGATCCCGAAGAACGTCACGGTGCCGATCATCAGATGGAAGTGGCCGACGACGAAGGCGGTCTCGTGGAGGTAGATGTCCGAGGTAGCCGTTCCGAGGAACAGCCCCCCGAAGCCGCCGAGCCCGATCGCGGAGACGAGCCCCAGCCCGAAGTACATCGCGGTCGTCGTACGGATGCGAGACTTCCACAGGGTGGCGAGCAGGTTCACCCCGACCACCGCAAACGGGAGCGTGATGAGCACGGTCGCGATCGAGAAGTACTCGCCGAGGTAGGGGTTCATCCCGCTGGCGAACATGTGGTGGCCCCACACGATCATGCTGAGGAACGCGATGACGATCAGGCACCACACGGTCGGGCGGTATCCGAACGGCCGCTTCCTCGCGTGGGTCGACAGCACCTCGAACGCGACCCCGATCGCGGGAAGAACGATCACGTACACCTCGGGATGGCCGAGGAACCAGAAGAGGTGCTGGAACAGCAGCGGCGTTCCGCCCTCGTGCTCGAGCACGTTCGCGACCATCGCCCCGGTCTCCGGATCCGCGGTCTGCCCGAGTACGATCCCTTCCGGCAGATAGAAGCTCGTGCCGAGGTGACGGTCGAGCAGCAGGAGGACCGCGGCCGCGGTCAGGGCCGGGAACGCAAGGAGGCCGAGGACCGCCGAGACGAAGAACATCCAGACGTTCAAGGGCATGCGGCGCATGGTCATGCCCTCGGCGCGCATGTTGAGCGTCGTCACGACGTAGTTCAGGCCGCTCATCGTGAACGAGACGATGAACAGGGCCATGGCCACCAGCCACAGCGTCTGCCCCATCCCCGACCCGGGAACCGCGTCCTCGAGCGCGCTCAACGGTGGGTAGGCGGTCCATCCGGACGCTGCCGCCCCTCCGGGCACGAAGAACGACAGGATCATGATCACGCACGCCGGCACGACGGTCCAGAAGGACAGCATGTTCAGGAACGGGTACGCCATGTCCCGGGCTCCGATCTGGAGCGGGATGAGGAGGTTCCCGAACCCGCTGACCAGCGCCAGGGACACGACGAAGAAGATCATCAGTGTCCCGTGCATGGTCACGACGGCGAGATAGTTCTCAGGCTCCATGAGGCCGGAGTCGGGCCACGTGAGCTGGATGCGGATCAAGGCCGCCAGCCCCGCCGCGACCAGAGCCATGAAGATGGCGGTGACGATGTACTGAACGCCGATGACCTTGTGGTCCAGGCTGAACACGTACTTGCGGATGAAGCTGTGAGGCTCGTGATCGCTCAAAGGTCTCAACCCCTACTGGAAGGTCTCTTGCTCACTGAGCCACTTCGCGAAGGCGTCCGGTGACTCCGCCGTGAGGAGGCCACGCATGCGGTAGTGGCCGAGACCGCACAGCTCGGCGCACGCGATCTCGAACGTGTCAGGGCGGGTGGCCACAAACTGGACGCTCGTCACGAGTCCCGGAATGAGGTCCTGCTTCACGCGGAGCTGGGCGACACTGAAGCTGTGGAGTACGTCGTGAGACCGCAGGCGGACCACGACGGGCCGATCCAGGGGCACGTGCATCACTGCGTCGAGGACGATGTCGTCTTCGGCGTCCGGGTCCTCGTCATCGAGCCCGAGCGGGTTGTCCATGTCGTCGACGAGCTCGGGCAGGGTCTGGCCGAACTTCCCGTCCTCCCCCGGATACCGGACGATCCAGCCGAACTGCTTTCCGACGACCTCGATCTCCAGCGCATTCGCGGGCGGCGTTCCGTAGAGCTGCTCCCAGGCGGGCATGCCGAGGATGATCACGCCGGACTCGGAGACGATCGCCATCACGGCGATCACGGCGATCCCGATGCGGATCTCGATCCCCTTGCTGACCTGACCGTCCCCGGGTTTCGCGGTCTGGGCAGCTCCTCGCCAGATCCACAGGCCGAGCAGGAAATGGCCGACGACGATGAACACGCCGACCACGACGAGCAGGAAGTTCAGGACGGTGTCCACGATCTCGCCGTGGACCGACGCCACCTCGGGTCGCTGCGCCAGGGTCATGAACCCAATGGCGACGAGCACGCCCGCGGCCATGAAGAACACTCCCAGTGCGCGTGTCCCGAGCGACGATTGGGGACGTTGGTTCATAGGGTCTCTACCGGAGGGCAAGGCGTTTGCTCGGGTGGGGCTGACAGGCGGTCCAAGTCGGACGCGCCGAACTTTAGCAACTGGAGTACCCACATGAACAGCGCCTGGCGCTTCCTGATCGTTTTGAGCTTCGGTCTGGCCTTTCTGGCCCCGCGTGAGCCCGCATCCCGCACCTCCGTCCCGCCGCTCACCAATGCCCTGGCGGTGACCTCACTCGGCGGCGGCGTCTTCACTATCGATGGGTCAAATTCCGCAATCGAGGTGGGAAATATTCCCGATCTCCGGATCGACTGGGACCCCGCGACCGGTACGGCGACTCTCAAGGGCGTGGCGCGCTTCAAGGGCAAGGTGCCGAAGCAACGGAAGATCAATCCCGACTCCGACCCCGTGTGCGCGAAGATGCATGAGGGGAGCGACTTCCGCAGCGAAGCGGTCCTCGTCAACAAAGACGGCATGCTGCGCAACGTCTTCGTCTGGATCAGCAAGGGCCTGGAGAGCACCAAGTTCCCCGTGCCGGACGAGGCGGTCACGCTGGATCAGAAGGGCTGCCGGTTCGAACCCCACGTCCAGGGCGTGATGGTGAAGCAGAAGATCTTCGCAGTCAACAGTGACGCTACGACCCACAATCTCCATGCGATGGGCCGGTTGAACGAGAACTTCAACTTCACCCAGTCGACCAAGGGCGCCAAGAAGGCACTCACGTTCGAGCGCAAGGAGACCATGGTCTTCGTGAAGTGCGACATCCACCCGTGGATGGGCGCCTACTTTGGCGTCGTGACGAACCCGTTCCACACGACGACGGGCGCGGACGGGGCTTTCGAGCTCAAGAACCTGCCGCCGGGTACCTACACGGTTTCCGCCTGGCACGAGAAGTACGGCATCCAGAAGAAGGAAGTGACGGTCGGCGACGGGAAGACCGAGGAGATCGAATTCTCCTTCAAGAAGCGCCGCCGCCGCAAAGGTTGATCCCGACCGGGGAACCGTCCCTGCCCTTCGGTTCGTCCCGCTGCTACCTGGCTCGCAGTGTCGACGGTGATGCGCAGCGCCGGCCCTGAGGGCAGTAGGAGGTCTTGGTCTGGACAGTCGGATGGAAACGCGAGAACCGGAAACCGAATCTCTCGAGGGGTCGTACTTCGTCTCGACGTATCCGCCGTTCTCGCTCTGGACCCCCGGCCAGCTGGATGCCTGGAGGGGCGTGCTTTCACGTCCTCCGGCCCGGGACGAGCCGCTGGGGGTGTACGTCCACGTGCCGTTCTGCGCCGAGCGTTGTCGCTACTGCTACTACTTGTCGCACGCCAACCCCGACGATGCGATGGTCGACCGGTACCTCTCCGGGGTGTTGGCCGAGCTGGCTGGACACGCGCGGGCGCCGGCGTTGGCGGGTCGTCCTCTGGACTTCGTGTACGTCGGGGGGGGGACGCCGTCCCTCCTCGCTACGGACCGCATCCGGCGGTTGCTGGCGGGGATCCGGGAGCGCATCCCGTGGCGCGATGACGCCGAGGTGACCTTCGAGTGCGCCCCCCAGACCGCGACTGCAGACCGCCTGGCGGTCCTCCGCGAAGAGGGAGTGACCCGGCTGTCCATGGGAGTTCAGCAGCTCGATGATGACGTGCTCCGGAAGAACGGGCGCGTCCACGTAGTGGCCGACGTCGAACGGGCCTGGCCGCACGTTCGGGCGGCCGGCTTCGACGTCGTGAACGTTGATCTGATCGCCGGGCTGGTCGGAGAGACGGACGTTTCGTTCTACGGCAGCCTGGATCGTGTCATCGACATGGAACCAGAGAGCGCCACTCTGTACCTGCTCGAGATTCCGCTCAACACGCCTCTCTATCGCGCTCTGCGGAATGACTCGGCGACCGAGAAACCGCCGGCTTGGCCGACGAAGCGCGGCCGGCTCTCCGCGGCGTTCGATCGCCTGGAAAACGCGGGCTACAGCCTGCGAAGCGCGTACGCGGCGGTGCGCGACCCCGACCTGCATCCGTTCGTCTACCAGGAGAGCCAGTACCGCGGGGCGGACCTCATCGGAGTCGGCGCTTCTGCGTTCTCGTTCGTCCAGGGCGTGCATCACCAGAACGCGACGTCCCTGGCGGGCTACCTGGATCGTCTCGAGAGGGGGGAGCCTCCGCTCGGCCGGGCCTACGCGCTGAGCGCGGAAGAGCGCTGCCTTCGTGAGTTCGTACTGCAACTCAAGCTGGGAGGCGCTTCGGCCGCGGCGTTTAGCGACCGCTTCGACATTGACGTCATCCGACGATTCGCCGGCCCGCTCGAGCGCTTCGCGCAGAGAGGGTGGCTCACCGTCGACGACGACCGGGTCACCGTCACACGGGAGGGGCTCCTGCACGTCGACCGGATGATCCCTCGCTTCTATCCGGAGGATCGACAGGATGTCCGGTATTCGTAGTCGAGACCAGGCCGACGTGATCGTCATCGGTGGCGGTCCCGGGGGAGCGGCCGCAGCGACGTTGCTCCAACGGCAGGGCCATCGGTGCGTGATCGTCGAGCGGTCGCGGTTCCCCCGTTACCGGATCGGCGAGTCACTGATCCCGCACACGTTCGGTCCGCTGTCCCGGCTCGGGCTCATTCCCCGCCTCGAGGCCTCGCATTTCCCGCCGAAGCACAGCGTGCGGTTCGTCTCGGTGGACGGGGCGGAGTCGGAGCCGTTCTACTTCTCCGAGACCATCGATAGCGAGGCGGCGCGGACGTGGCAGGTCGAACGGGCTGAGTTCGACCAGATGTGCCTCGATCACGCTGTGGAGAATGGGGTCGAGGTGAGGCAGAACGCTTGCGTGACCCAGGTGCTCTTCGAAGAAGATCTCGCGACCGGTGTCCGGGTGAGCACGGGTGACGGGACCTTCGACATGGCGAGCCGGGTCGTGGTGGACGCCTCGGGCCGCGCCACCGTGATCGGGCGCCAGCTCGAGCTGAGAGAGAGCATCCCCTGGTTGCAGAAAGCGTCCGTCTGGTCCTACTTCCGGGGCGGGAAGCGGGGAGACGGGATCGACGCCGGGGAGACGACGATCTTCTTGCTCCAGAACCGGGGGTGGGCGTGGTACATCCCGTTGCCCGACGACACGGTCAGCGTGGGGGTCGTGGCTGCGCCGGACGATCTGTTCCCGGCCGAATCGACGGCCGAGGCTGCGTTCATTCGCGCGGTCTCCGGGAGCGCCGCCCTGTCGGCGCGGCTCGCTTCGGCCGAACGCACGGCTGGCGTCCGCGGTGGATCCGCACACCTCGCGTACCGGAACCGGGAGACCTGCGGCCCCGGCTGGGTCATGGTCGGAGACGCGCGTGCCTTCCTCGACCCGATCTACTCCTCGGGCGTCTTCCTCGCCCTGGCCTCCGCGGAGGCGGCCGCGGGGTGCATCCACGAGGCGCTGGACGCAGGCGATGTTTCCCCCTCGAAGCTCGGGGCGTTCGAGCCCGGGCTGAACGCGGGGGTCTCGGTCATCGCCGCCCTCATCCGTGCGTTCTACTGCGAGAGCTTCAGCTTCCGCACCTTCCTGAGCCACCACCCGGGCCAACGAGCGGCGCTCATCGACTGCCTCGTGGGCGACGTGTTCGACAAGGACATGGGGGCGTTCGTGTCGGCGCTCGAATCAACGAGCCAGCCTTGATCCGTGGCGTGGATCGACGCACGCCTCGACCACGTGGATCGGCGCCGCGACCTGGTCCGGGCTAGGACCGGATCGTGGCCTCGACGTCAGCTGGGCCTTCGCTGGCCGTTCGCGCTTCGAGACGACGACGCGACTCGGCGATGGACCGTCTCAGGACCGGGATTCCCTGCGTGAGTAGTCCACGCGCAGGCGGGCTGAGAGCGGGCACGATCGATTCGTAGTAGGTGAGCCCCTTGTCCAGATTGTCGAGGGTGCGCGTGAGCTGCTCGGGAGTGCGATTCTGCAGCGCGGTGCCGAAACACGACAGGTCTTCCTCGAAGACCTGCAGGTAGATCTCCACCTCTCGCAGGAAGAGGTGGGGCCGGTCCTGGCGGGTCAGGACACTCGCCCGACCGTAGATGTGATCGACCATCTCGTGCAGCGATCGTTCCTGCTGGAAATTCACGATATTGGGGCCCGGACAGATAGCCGAAGGCGGAGGATCTTCGCTCTCGGCAACGGCGAAGAACGCGCCGCAGAGGTCAACGCAAATACACGCGGGAGCTTCCACGCGCTCTACCAGAAGTGCGTAGTCCGGGTCTTTCGGATCCAGCTCCGTCTTGCGCCGCCGTTCGTAGGCCCGGGACGCCTTGCACAGGGGGACGGAGCCGTAGTCCGCGTTCAGCGCCAGATGGCGGCCGGTGCAGATGCTGCCGGGACGACCGGCCGCGACTCTCTGCTGGCGGGCCTCCTCGCTCGGGGCCGTCTTGAGCCACCAGATGCGTACGCCGAGCGGAGAACTCCAAGTGAGCTGAACGTCTTCTTTCTTCGCTTCGAGGAGATCGGCAAGGCTGCGAGGGTCCAACAGGACTGCCTCTGGGACCATCAGGAACGGCGTGCCCCAGCCGGTTCCGTCGAGTCCGTATTCGTGGCGCAGGAAGGAGTCTTCATCGGCAGTTCCGATGCCTCCCTGGGCGGTGATCTTCACTGGCGGTGCCTGTTCCGGTGCCGTCAGACCACGGGCAGCCAACCCCTTCCGGTAGGCCGCGAAGAGCCCGCCTTCCAGCTCGGTCCGGCGATCGGCGAACTCGCGGAGGATCGGACCGGTGAGAAGCCCTTCGGTGGGGAAGACGTGCCCGCCGCAGTTGAGGCCGGATTCGAACCGGTACTCGGAGACCCACAGCCCTCGCCGAGCGAGCATGCGCCCCTGAATCTGGGCCGACCGGAAGTCGCTCACCTTGAGGATGATGGTCTTCTTCGTCCGGCCCTGCTCATCGGGGAAGAAGTCCGGGAAGTCGCCGAGATAGGCGAACAACGCCGGGTTGGTCCCCGCCGAGAAGATCATGGGGCCCGCCACGGTGCTCAGCGCGAAGCCTCGAAGCGCTTCCTGGGCGTCGGACCCGTGGAGACCACGAGGATTGCCCTTGGCGTCCTTGTCGCCATCGAGCTTGGTCATGATGTTCACGCCGATGGTGCCCGGCTTGAGGAGCGGGCGTAGAGCGTTCCGCGCTTCCTCTCGACCGGGGCCCGGGTCCATGGCCTCGACGGCCAGGAACTCCTGACGCTTGGAGGACTCGTCGGGCAAGAGCTCAAAGAACCGGCGGATCCCGTCAGGGTCATCAAAAGAGGACTCTCGCAGACGCTCCACCTCCTGAGTGACCAGCTCATCCACGAGATTCAGGTAGGCGGTGATCCGCCGCGCCCGCGCGTCAGGAGCGCCGTCCGGGATTGGCGAGCAGGGCCGACCCTGCTGTCGGGAATGGTAGGTCCGGGCGGCCTCGATGACCGATTCGTTCACCAGCGAGATCGATGAATCGATCCCGAGGGGAGCAAGACGCACGGGGGTGTCGATGGTGAACCCAATCCCCATCACCGGAACGTGAAAGGTATGATCAGCTTGCGAAAGCGAGTCGTTCATCGCATCGTGCCGCGCAACTGCAGTGCCAGCCGGCATCCGTGCCGTCCGGCGAGATAGGGTCCCGCTCCGCCGTCGGCCCGGCAGCCCATGCGGAGAATCCCTCACCCAGTCTCAGCTTCCGTGGAGGAGTTCGCAATGAGTCACCGATGAGACTGTTGCATCGCTGACCGCGGTCAGGAATCGGACGACCGTCTGGTGGCAGGGCCCTGGGTACGATTGAGACATTCCCTTTGGAGAACCCGATCATGGGACATCGCATGCTGCTCGCGTGCCCAATCGTGCTCCTCGTGTGCGCGATGGTGCGGACCCAGACTCTGACCCATCTGGAGGATGGCGCGGGATCGTACTTCGAGGAAGGGTGGACCATCGGTGCCCCCGGTGACTTGAACGGAGACGGTGTGCCGGACATCCTGGTCGGCTGCACGGATTCGGTTCTCGGCCCCGGATCGGTGCGGGTGCTATCCGGAGTCGATGGCGTTCTCCTGGCACCGTCGCTGACGGGGGAGGTCGGTGGTAGCCGGTTCGGCGCGAGCCTCGACGGGGGGCGCGACATTGACCTGGACGGCGTGCCGGACTTCATCGTGGGAGCGCCGGAGTACGACCAGGGGTTGATCTTCGATGATCGCGGCCGGGCATACGCCTACTCGGGGATCTCCGGGGCGCTGATCTATACGTTCACCGGCTCCGCGCCCGGGGAAGAAGCGGGCACGGCCGTCGCGTTGCTCGGCGACCTGGACGGTGATGGACACTCCGAATTCGCCGTCGGCGCGCCGGGCGCGGTGGCCGGCAGCGGGCGGGTCACTGTGCTGTCGGGGGCGACGGGACTGGTCTTCCTCACTCTCGACGGGCAGAGCGCTGGTGATCGGTTCGGAGCCGCGTTGGCCAGCATCCAAGACGTGGATGGGGACAACGTGGGCGACTTGCTGGTGGGGGCGCCGTTCAACTCCACCGCCAACGTCGAGGGGCGGGTGTATCTCTTCTCCGGCGCCACCGGGGCGCAGATCTGGTCGCAGCCGGGAGTGCAGGCGCAGGAGCACTTCGGTTGGAGCGTTGCCGGCCTGGGCGACGTCGACGGGGACAGCGTGCCGGACCTCATCGCCGGTGCGCCCGACCACAACGGGCCGCTTCCCGACACCGGCCGCGCGTGCGTGTGCTCCGGTGCGACCGGGGCGGTGATCTGGGAGGTGTTCGGTCCGCAGATCTACATGAAGGCGGGGCTCGACGTCGACGGTACGGGCGACCTCAACGGCAATGGCGTGGACGACGTACTGGTCGGCATGCCCTACCTCCCGCCGTGAACCGGCGTCTACCAGGGCCGCGTGACGGCCCACGATGGTACGACCGGTGCCCCGCTCTTCGTGCTCGAAGGAACCACCCTCGAGAACCAGTTCGGGCGGGCCGTATGCGGCCTCGGCGACCTCGACCAGGATGGCATCGGCGACTTCGCCGTGGGCGTGCCCCATGACGACGGCCTCGTGAGCAACGGCGGACGGGTACTGGTCTACCGCGGGGCGGTGACGAGTGACTGTGGCCTCCAACTGGTTGGAAGCCCGAGCACGGGCAACTCGGCCGCGTTGCGCATGCTCGGTCCGCCGAGCACGGCGGGTCTCCTGCTGACGGACGCGACGTCGGGCCCCACGGCCATCCCGCCCTATGGGTTCCTACAGCTCGGGCTCACGCCGGCGCTCACACCGCTCATCGATACGCTGGGCGTGTTCGGGCCGCCGACCGGCTCGACTCTGGATACCCAAGGGCTCCTGGTCGCCGGTCCGTGGACGGTGCCGGGGTTCTGGGCCGGGATCACGATCTACGCGCAGGCGTTCGTGATCGATGCCCAGGCGCCCAACGGCGTGTTCCAGGCTTCGGATGGACTCGCGATCACGTTCCTGCCGTGAGTCGCGCGGCGTCGCCGTGCTTCTTGCCGCGGCGACGCTGCTGATCGTTGCCGGCGGTGCGCGAGCGCAGCATCGGTCGGGAGGGTACGCCTTTCGGCTGTTCTGGGCCGCGCCCGAGGGCGACGCCCGCTCGTTGGTTCGCGGGCCTCGGGGCCGTCTCTGGGCCGGTTGCGGCGACGGCACCGTGCGGGTTCTCGAGGATCGGTCCGGGGACGGCAAGGCCGACTACGTTCAGACCTTCGCCTCGCGGGTGTGGTCGCCTCACGGCATCTCGTTTCGCATCCGCGGCACCGCCCTGGACGTATTCGTTGCCCACACGACGACCCGCTATGGCGGTGCGAGCCGGATCACGCGCTTCGTCGACACGGACAAGGACGACCGCTTCGACGAGGCGTACACGGTCATCTCTCACATGCCGCCGGGCGCGCACCAGACCAACAACCTGGCCATCGACCCGACCGGCAAGTGGCTGTGGTTCTCGCAAGGAGCGACGGCGGACAAGAGCCCGGGCGGGGGAGCCCTCGTCGGCAAGGTCGCGCCGGATGCTCGCGACGTTCCGTGGGGTGACCCACGCATCCAGATCGTCGCCAACGGGCTTCGTAATGCGTGGGGACTCGCATTCCATCCAAACGGGGCGCTGTTCGCGACGGACAACACCCGCGACGATCTCGGCGACGCGACCCCTCCTGACGAGCTCAACCTGATCCGGGCCGGCCGCCACTACGGATTCCCCGACGTCGCCGGCATACCCCCGAAGGGGCACCCGTCGGAGCCGCCGGTCGGGCTGCTGGGCGTGCACGGGTCGGCCAACGGTCTCGCGTTCGACGACGGTCATCTCATGTCGGGGTCCCGGCACCAGGTCTTCATCGCGGAATGGGGTTCGTGGACGGGCAGCCCCGGGCTCACGGCGGGCACCCGCATCGTCCGAGCGCAGCTGCATCGGGACGCTCGCGGGCGGTGGCACTTCGAAGCACACGACCTCATCCGGAACTGTGGTCGGCCGCTCGACGTCGCGATCGGGCGGGACGGCGCCCTCTACTTCACCGTCCAGACGTCGGCTCCGGGTTGGACGGAAGGTGTGTGGCGGGGCGCGCCCGCCAGTGGGGTCACCGTACGGCTCGAAGGCCAGCCACGTCCGGGGTGCAAGATCGAGGTGGCGGTTCGCGCCCCGGGCCACGAGGGGAGCCGGTACCGGCTGTCGCTGCGCGATGAGAAGACCGAATCGAGTGTGCGCACTGGGACCCTTGCGGGGGCTTTGGGCCGCGCGACGGGGACGATCCAGATCCCTGGCGACAGCGTCGGTCGCCGGCTCCGCGTCGTCTGCCAGGTCCTCCATCCCGAGACGGGTGCTATCGTGGCGACCGCACCCGAGCTCGTCGTCACCGTTTTCTGACCCGGAACTGATGGAGGTCATTTCTCGGAGGGTCCGTGTGCGTTGATCCGTTCGTGACGGCGGCGCTACAACTCACCGACTGCAGCGGGGGGTCAGTATCGATGTCGGACACGTTGCCGGAGCGGCTTCCCGTGGCGGAGGCCCGGACCATCGTGAAGAGTCTGCTCGTGCCCAGACCGTTGAGGTACTGGACGGACTTCCTGGTCTCGACTGCCGTGGGCTGGGGGGCGTTTGTCGCGGCGTTGCGCGTCGAGCCGGTCTGGTCGCCCGTCCTCTGCGTGGTTGCGTCGCTCGCGCTCTATCGCGCGCTGATCTTCATCCACGAGCTCGCGCATCTGCGCAAGGGCACGTTCGGAGCATTCCGATTCGTGTGGAACCTCCTGTGCGGCATCCCGCTCTTCGTTCCTTCGTTCACCTACCACGGAGTCCACAACGGCCATCACAAACGCGCCGTGTACGGGACCCCGGCCGATGGTGAGTACGTTCCGTTCGGGGCGCAGGCGCCCTATCACATCATCACGTACCTGCTGCTGGTCTTCGTGCTGCCGCTGGCGTTTGCCGCCCGGTTCCTGATCCTGACTCCGGTCTCGTTCCTCCATCCGGCGCTTCGACGCCTGGCCTGGGAGCGGGCCTCCTCGTTGACGATCGACCTCGCGTATCGCCGCATGCCGGTCGGTCAGGCTTCCCCTGGGCCGGCGTGGCGACTGCAGGAGACCGCCACCATGATCTGGGCGATCACGGTGACCGCGCTCGTCGCCACGGGGGTCGTCGGCTGGTCCGTGATCCTGGTGTGGTACATCGTCACCGTGGTGATCGTCCTGCTGAATTCGCTCCGCACTCTCGCCGCCCATGCGTACCGCAACGCCGACGACCGGCCGATGACCTTGGAGGAGCAGTTCGTGGATTCGGTGGACGTGCCGGGAGTGCCCTGGGTCACCGCCCTGTGGGCGCCCGTCGGGCTCCGGTTCCACGCGACGCACCACCTCTTCCCGAGCATGCCCTATCACGCGTTGCCCGAGGCCTATCGCCGGTTGATGTCGGAGCTCCCGGACACCCGCGTGTACGAGATGGCCACCCGGACGAGTCTGTTCGACGCGTTGCGCCGGCTCTGGGCGGAGGCTCGGGATTCCAGCGCGGAGCGGGCTGCGCGGCCGGCGATGATGGCTGACTCCGCGACCGGCGGAGACGGCGGGACCCGCGCAGCGTGATCGGCGCGCGCGTCTCGTTGCTCGCGATCCTGCTGGCCGCTTCCGCGCTGGGCCAGGCGCCCCTCACGCTGACCGACGACGGGGCATGGTGCTGGTTCGCTGACCCCCGCGCCGTCTACCACGCGGGAACACACCGGCGCACCTATCTCGGATGGGTGACTCGCCGGGGCGACATCGTCGTCGCCCATCACGACCACGGGAGTGGGAAGACCGAGTCCAGCGTTCTGCACCCGGGCCTCGATCGGGACGATCACGCCAACCCTGCCCTCCTCGTGCGTGAGGACGGGCGCATCGACGCGTACTACACCCGGCACGCGGGTCGCAAGATGTACGTGCGGACGTCGCTGCGCAAAGAGGATGCGACTGCGTGGGGACCAGAGCGCACGTTCGCGCCCAACACTGGCAAGTGGGGGCGCGACGGCTACTGCTACCCCAATCCGGTCCGACTCGCCGCGGAGTCCGGCCGGCGATACCTGTTCTGGCGTGGGGATCACTGGAAACCGACGCTGTCCCGGTCCGACGACGGCGGTCGGTCGTGGTCGGCGGGCCGGATCGTTCTCATGCGGAAGGGTGCGGGGGCTGGCAGCCGGCCGTACGTCAAGGTCGACACGGACGGGGAGTCGCGAATCCACCTCGCGTTCACCGACGGCCATCCCCGGAACGAGAAGACGAACTCGATCTACTACGCTGCCTATGACCGGGGCGCGTTCCACCGTGCGGACGGCAAGAAGATCGTGGCCATCGATGCGCTCCCCTTTCAGCCCCGGCAGGCCGACTGCGTCTACGACGGGCGGCAGACGGGGGTGCGGGCGTGGATCTGGGACGTTGCCGTCGATGCGGACGGACGCCCCGTGATCGTGTACGCGCGGCTGCCCGCGGAGTCGGACCACCGCTACCACTACGCCCGCTGGACGGGGAAGCGGTGGGACGATCACGAACTCTGTGCCGCGGGCGGCTGGTTCCCGACCACCGCCGCGGGGAAGCGCGAACGCGAGCCTCACTATTCGGGCGGCGTGGTCCTCGATCACGACGACCCCACTGTCGTCTACCTCTCGCGACCCATCGACGGAGTCTTCGAGATCGAGCGATGGTCCACGGCGGACGGTGGCGAAACCTGGAGCCACGCCTCGATCACGTCAGGGTCGAAGCACCACAACGTGCGTCCCGTCGTCGTGCGCGGCCACGCCAGCCGGCCGGGCTTCCGCGTGGCCTGGATGGAGCTTGCAGGCGGCTACGAGCACTACACCCGGTTCCACGCCGCGATCCGGGCCCGCTAGGAGCTTGCGCGGGCGAGGATCGGGAGAGCAGAGGTGCCTGGCCCGCCACATCGGCGAGGTCGGCGAAAAGTCCGTGCCGAGGGGCCTCGGGGCATGACCATCGTCAGGTCCCGACCGCTGGACCGCTCCGTACAATTGGTGTGGGACCCCCTTTGGAGAGTTCGATCATGGCCATCGGCAAGGCGCTACTTCACGTGCGACACTACCGCGGCCTGACTCAGGCCCAGGTTTGTCAGCGTGCTGGTCTCACCGTGTCCTATCTTTCGCGGTTGGAGAACGGGCACCTCGAGCCAACCATGGGCACGCTGCAACGGGTGGCCGACGCGCTCGAGACCCCGCCGTCGAAGATCTTCCAGGTGATCGAGACGGGCGAGAACGGCAACGGTGGGTCTGATCCCGCCCGGTGCCCCATCAGCTCGTCCGGCGCCTGCATCCGGGAACAGCTCTCCAGCCGGCACGGCCGAAGTCCGAAGGCGGCGGAGTATGGCCCGAATGAGCTGCACCTGATTCGCATGGCCGATTATCTCGCGCTCCACGGGACCCCGGAGGTGCGGGCTGCTCTCGGCGTCGTCCTGGAGTCCCTGCTCCAGAGGCTGCGCAGCAGCCTGGGCTGAACGGCGCCGGTCAGAACTTCAGCAGGAATTCGACGCGTGCACCGAACGTCGCGCCACGGGTCTCGCGAACGCCCGCGAACACGTCCGTTTGCAGGATGACCCGCCTGCCGGAGGCCTGCTGGAGCCGGAGTCCGACGGCGGCCGCGGACGTGTCGTCGCCAGTGGGGCCGAGCACGGGTTGGAAGATGCTCCCTTCGTCGACGCCGCGCCGGCCGTGCACCTTGCCGTACGCGTCGCTCACTCGGTGGCAGACGATGCAGGTGATGCCTTCGCGTGATACGGGGTGGCGGTCCATGGCGTTCGCGAATAACGGCTCGCCGAGGGTCATTCCCACGGGCGTGTGGCACCGAATACAGAAGTCGCCGCTGGTCCCATTGGTAAGCAGCCGCACCGCACCTTGCAGGCTGTTGAACAGGGGGCTGACGAGCGCATAGGCGTGAGCCGAGACCGACCACTCGCGATAGTGCTTGGGGTGACAGCGCCCGCATACGTTGGCGGACGGGAAGCGGTCCTTGATCAGGATTGCCTCATGGGGATCGGCCTCGCCCTCCGCGGGTGCGGGCGCGGGGACGACGGCGTGGGTTCCCGCGTCGTCAGAGGTACAAGCGCCCACTGCGAGCAGGACCAGCCACACACTCGTGATGATTCCGCAGACCCCGAAGGAGGTTCGTTTGGATTCCTGGACCTTTCGTGGGCGCATCACGACCCCTTCTACCGGAGCACCGGAAGTCACATCCAGGTGACGTGGGAGGGGACTTCGGGTCCTCTGGATATACTCATTTGCGATTGGAATTGGCAATCCTGGATTTGCCCATTGCTCCGGCCACGCGGGTCACCTCGCGTCGGGTCCGTTCGCGTGCGGCCTGCAGACGCTGTTCGGTGATGCGAGCTGCCCCGTAGATGGCGACACGGCGAACGCGCCGAACGCCCACCGGTTGGAAGACACCGCGACGCCAAAACCGGTACGCGAGCCGGCCGAAGACGACCCGATCCACGAATGGACTCGTGTTCAGGGTTTGCACCACCAGCGCTCGGCGGTGGTGCAGCAGGCCCCGGGGCGGCCCGGCCGCGGGATGGCTCAGGGCAACCCCGTCGACGAGCACGCGATCCACCCAACCCTTCAAGATGGCGGGGGGGCCGAACCACCACACGGGATGCACGATGATGAAGGCGTCTGCTTCCACGACGTCGTCCCGATACTGCTGGATGAGGCTTCGCGGGCGCTCCCCGTTCCGCGAGACGTGGGTTGCTTCGGGCTCGAGCCGTAGCACCGGATCGAAGCCGTCTCCGAGGAGATCATGCACCCGGTACTCCTCGCCACTGGCCTCGAGTGTGGCCACGATGGCGTCGAGCAGGTGATGACACAGACTTCGCGTCTTCGCGTGTCCGATGACGACGAGAATCACGTCCGCTACCGGCCTCCGAGCAGGGCGCGGGCCCGCATCAGGTGTTGTTCCGCCTCGGCGGGGCGTCCAGCGCGCCGGAGCGCCTGCCCGAGGGCGTGGTGGGGGTTGGGATCGAGCGGAGACTGGCGCGCCGCGATCCGGAGATGTTCGACTGCTTCGCTCACGCGGCCGAGTCCGAGCTGGATGAATCCGAGCTTGAAGCGCAGCCCCGGAAGATCCGGAGCGATCTCCAGTGCGCGCTCGTATCGAGAGACGGCCTCCGCGGGCCGCTCGCGAGCGACGAGGACGTCGCCGAGATTGGACCACGCCTCCGCTGCTTGGGGGTTCGCCTCGAGGGCCGCTTCGAACCTGGCCGTGGCGCGATCGAGATCCCTCGATCCCGAGTTGGCCTCCAGCAGCCCGAGCGCGAGCAGGGCCTCGACGTTGGTGGGCTCCATCTCGAGCGACTCCTCCAACTGTTGCCGCGCTCGGCGAAAGCGATCCCGCTGCTCCGCCGGGTCGCGCCGGGACGCGCCGTCCCGGAACAGCAGGCGGCCCAGTGCGGCGTGGGCTTGTGAGTGGAGGTGTGCGTAGCGCGGGGCGTGCTCTGCGTGAGGTGCACGCATGGCAAGGACGCGCTCCAGGTGGTCGGCCGCGCGGGCGACATTACCGCGCTTCTCCAGGGTGCGAGCCAGCGCGAGGTGTGCTTCCGGAAAACCCGGGCTCAGGGTCACTGCGTGGACGAGGTACTCCTCCGCTTCAGCATGGCGTTCGAGCCCGGCCGACAGCACGCCGAGTCGATACTCGAGTGTCGTGGTCGACCACAGGCCCCAACGATGTCGTCGTTGGTACCACTTGAGGCCGGCCGTCATCGCCGCGCGTCGTGCCGTGGTACTCGCGACGGTACGGGCGTTCGTGGCAAACGCCTGCTCCCAGGCCTGATCGCCGAGGCGGCGGCTGCACTGGACGAAGCCACTGTGGACGGTGAACAGCAGGAACGGCGCCGCCGCCGCGACGAAGATCCGCCCCGCCCGGGTGAGTCGCCCGTCGGCCTTGAGCCGATAGCGGTTCAACCGGAGCCTCGAGCTGCGGAGCAGCCGGAAGAACGTGATCGCGACGTATGCGGTGATCGCGGCGAGGCCCAGTGACATCAGGAACGGGAGTCGATGATAGAGATTGCGCCAGGTCAGTAGCGCGAGAACGAGGAGGACCGCCATCGCGATCTCCTCCTTGCCCGAGAAGTCATAGCGTGGTTTGGGGGTGCTACTGGGCGCTACCGCACTCTCAGCTCGCCGCCGGCGGAGGAACCGCAACGCGGCGACGAAGGCGAGGGCGGTCAGGATGGACAACGCGAGGGCTCCGATCGCGGAGACGTCGCGGATGACCAGCGGCCACGTGAAGAGCGCGCCTGCGAAGACGGCGACGAGGGTCAGCTCCTCCCAGATCCGAAACCCCGTCCCCGCGGTCGCTGTGGGGCGGGCCAGGGTGGGGACGCCGAACCCGAAGTGGAGGGCGTTCTGGGGGCAGACGCTGACGCAATCGAGGTCCTTCATGCACCGGGGGTCGACGACGCCTCCGTAGGCTTCGACCTCCTCGTGCACACGGACGCCAGACGTGCAGATCGCGGTGCACTTCCCGCACTGGATGCAGGTCCCGGTGTTCCTTATCCGTCCCGGCGCGAAGCGGTCCATGACGCCGAAGAGCGCGCCGTAGGGGCAGCCGTACGTGCAGAAGCCGCGACCACCGAAGAAGTAGACGACGAGGAGGCCGCACACGAGCACGGTCAGGGTGATGACCACCGGACCCGGCAGGTCCCGCCAGAAGTCGGTCGTGACGAAGCGGCTGGTGGCTTCCGGGAGCTCCTCCCCGCTCCAGAGCCGGTCGATCTGTGGCCACAGGAACATGTACAGCGCGGCTGCGAGCGGTACGAGGAGCAGGACTCGTGATCGAACGGGGCGCGGCCGGATCCGCATCCGCTTGAGCACCCAGTGGAAGAGATCCTGGAGGGCGAGCATGTGGCAGCCCCACGAGCAGAAGAACCGACCGAAGACGGCGCTTCCGATCAGCATCACTCCGATGAAGATCACGCCTGGGCTGATCACCCCGAGCTCGAGGGCCTTCATGATCTCGGAGAGCTCGAGCGGCGCCATCGTCTCGCCGCTCACCTTCCAGTGCACGACATGGATGATCATCGCCGCGTACACGAGAGTGAGAGAGAGGACCCGCCACTTCCCGAAGCGGGACCGCGCGAGGTCCGCCGGCAGCTCAGCGTTTACCGCATCGATGGGGTGCGGCGGGGGAGGAGCAGTTTCCGTATTCGGCGTCTCGGCCATGGTGCCTCACGGAGAGCAGGTTCCAGTATTCTAAGAGATTGAGGCCCCGAACGGTGGCCGCCGACATGGCAGTTTGTCGTATCCGAGCACCGGTAGTCGAGACGATGGTGATCAGAATCGTGTCCGGATTCGCGTTCTTGATGGGTGTGCTCACCGGGTGTGGGGAGGACGCCGCCGCGCTCCGCGATCGCGACTCAGCGCCCGCGGCGACCTGGGTGGGCCGCGCCGTGTGCGCGCGCTGCCACGAGGAAGAGGACGAACGCTGGACGGGCTCCCATCACGATCTGGCGATGGCGAAGGCGACACCGCAGACCGTGCTCGCGGACTTCTCCGGCACGGCGTTGACCCATTTCGGGACTACGTCCACGTTCACCCGACGGGGGGACCGGTTCTTCGTCGAGACTGACGGAAAGGACGGGGAATCGCACGAGTTCGAAGTGTCGTACACGTTCGGCTCCGACCCGCTGCAGCAGTACCTCGTGAAGTTCCCGGACGGGCGCTTCCAGGTGCTTCCGACCTGCTGGGACTCCCGCCCGAAGTCGGCCGGCGGACAGCGCTGGTTCCACATCTATCCGAACGAGGCGATTCCCTCGACCGATGCGCTGCACTGGACCGGGCCGAACCAGAACTGGAACTTCATGTGCGCGTCGTGCCACTCGACGAATCTGCGCCGAGACTATGACCCCAGCGCAAACCGGTTTGCGACGGTGTGGAACGAGATCGACGTGTCCTGCGAGGCGTGCCACGGCCCGGGGTCGCGCCACGTCCGCTGGGCGGAGTCGCGTGAGGTTTCGGGTGGCGTGGCTGAGCCGTATGGTGACGCGCACGGCGCGGACCTCCTCGTCTCGCTGCGCGGTCTGCCCATTGCGAAGTGGGTGCAGGACAAGGCGACCGGGTCTGCGAAGCGTGACGGTCCGCGGCCGTCCGGGGCCCAGGTCGCGACTTGCGCCCCGTGCCACTCCCGGCGGGCGGTGATCAAGGAACCGCACGGATACGGGGAGCGCTTCCTCGACGGCTACCGGCCGGAGGTGCTGCGCGAGGGGCTCTATCACGCCGACGGCCAGATTCAGGACGAGGTCTACGTCTGGGGATCGTTCGTGCAGAGCCGCATGTACCACGAGGGGGTCGTCTGCACCGACTGTCACGACCCTCACTCGGCGGGGCTTCGGACCGAGGGAAACGGGCTCTGCTACCGCTGTCACCTTCCGGAACGCTTCGACGTGACGGCCCACCACCACCACGAACCCGGGTCGGCGGGAGCGCAGTGCGTCGCCTGCCACATGCCCACGCGCACCTACATGGTGGTGGACCCGCGCCGGGACCACTCGATCCGGATCCCGCGACCCGATCTCTCGGTCACGCTTCCCGTCCCCAACGCTTGCAACGGCTGTCACGATGACAAGGACGCGGCGTGGGCTGCGGCCGCCACCAAGAGCTGGTACGGCGTCGAGAAGCGTCGGCCCCACTTCGGTGAGGCGCTTCACGCGGGACGGGTCGGTGCCATCAATGCGGGGCCGCGCCTGCACGGGTTGCTGCGGGACGGAGACGCTCCCGGTATCGCGCGGGCGACCGCGGTCGGGCTCCTCCGCAACCTGGCGGATCCGCGGCTCGCCGATGCGCTGCGTCAGGCCGCCGCCGACGGCGACGCGCTGGTGCGGCAGGAAGCGGCGGCGGCGCTGGCCTCCTTGCCGGATCAGGAGCGCGTCGTCATCGGCGGTCCGCTCCTCGACGACCCGGTCCGCGGAGTCCGGATGGAGGCCGCACGGCGGCTCGCCAGCGCACCGTCCCACCTCTTTTCGGCCGCGCGCGCAGCGGCGCGTGCGCGGGGGCTGCGCGAGTGGATCGCCGCGCAGGAGCTCTTCGCCGATCGCCCGTGGGCCCATGTCAACCTCGCGCTCCTCCACATCGAGCGGGGGGAGCGGGCAGCGGCGCAGACCCGCTACGAGCGGGCTCTGGCGCTCGACCCGAACGCGCTCGACGCATGGGTCAACCTGGCCGACCTGCAGCGTGAGCTGTCTGCCGACGCAGACTGCGAGCGCACGCTCCGCAAGGCACTCGTCCGGTTCCCCGGGGCACCCGCTCTCCACCATGCTCTCGGTCTCGCGCTGGTGCGTCTTCGGCGTGCGCCCGAGGCCCTCGTCTCACTTCGCCGGGCGTGGGAATCCGCACCCGGCGACGTCGGGTACAGCTATGTCTACGGGGTCGCGCTCAACTCGCTGGGGCAGCCGGACGAGGCGATCCGGATTCTCGAGGACGCGCATACTCGCCGCCCGACGAATCGGGAGCTGTTGCACGGTCTGGTGACGATCCTGCGCGACTGCGGCCGAACCCGCGACGCTCTCCGCTACGCGCGGGTCTGGCAGAAACTGGATCCGACGAACTCGGCGGTCGAGGCGTTGATCAAGAGCCTCGAGCAGGCGAGGTGATCGACGGTCAGCGTGCGATCAGAACCGCCACGTGACCGATCCCTCGAAGAGCGTCGCGTCGAAGTCGTCGCGGTCCGACTCGGTGCCGTCGAAGTACCAGTAGTGGATACCGAATCGGAGCGTGACGTCCTCATCGACGTCCCACGCGACGCTGCCTGCGGTGTGGAGGAACCGGAAACGGTTGTCACGGAAGCCATCCGCGAGGTCGATGTCCGCGGAGAAGCGCACGGCGTCTGCCGGCCGCCAGGTCGCGCTGCCGGACCAGACATGGCCGTGTCCGCGGAAGCGCGCCTCGTAGGGCGTGGGAAACCCGCCGACTATGGCGACGGTATCGACGGCGGTGTCCTCGTCGGTGAACGACCACGAGAGGGCGGCGCTCCAGGGCGCATCCTCGTCTCGCCAGCTGACGGAAGCGAAGACCGTGTCGCGGTCCGCGCGGCTCCCGGAGGCCGACAGCCGCGCGCGCGAGATCGACCAGCCGGCGCCCAGCGCGAGGTCGTCCCACGGGCGGTATCGAACCTTGGTCTCGACCAGCGTGCGCCAGTCCGGCGCGATGAGGGTGTAGGGATCGTCTCGGGAGAAGGCCCGCAAGCGGCCTCGCACGGTCAGACGATCCAAGGGACGCACGACGAGGTCCGCGATCACGCCGTGGTCGACCGGGTCGACCGTGTTCGCCCGGGGGCCGCTCACGTCGAGGTGGCCGAACCGGCCGGAGTAGCCGAGGGCGGCGGTGAGCCATCGGAAGGGGCGGAGACGTGCCAGGCCCTCCACGTCGAAGGTGAGATGACGCGCCGACGACGACGCCCCGAGCAGCGTGGGAACGGGGCCGCCTCCGCCGGTGGTGACCGTCTCCACGCCTCCGAAGCGGGAGTCCTCGTCGTCATGGCGGCCGCGCAGCCGCAGCTCCAGGTCGATCGCGTTCGTCGCCTCGTAGAGGAATCCGAGCTCGAGTCGCGCGTAGCGCCCGAACGCTACACCGTCAGCACCCAGCACGCTGAGGTATGGGACGGCGGCGGCGGTGAGGCCCCCGGCGGTTCCGTCCGCGTCGATGCGCCTCCGCGACCAGGCGAACATGAACTCGGCGTCGACGTGCAGACGCCCGTTCATCAGCTCCCCGTCGGCAGCGAGGTGCGTCGCACTGGTAAACGCTCGTGACCGGCCGGTGTAGTCCTCGAAGTCGTCGCTGAGGAGGTTGGGTGACACGAACGAACGGTCATCCTGTTCGCGCCACCATCGGGCCGATTGCTTGAAGTGGATATCCCAGTCACCGAGGTCCCAGTCGACGCGGACTCGCCCGAGGTCTGCGGTCTCCCTGTGCTCGAGATCGGTAGGGGCGAACACCTCATTGGCGATCTCCCGGTACCGGTACCCGATGCCATCGTCGTCGCGGTTGAACCGGTCGTACGCGAACGTGAGCCGCAGGTCCTTCGTGGGCTGCAGCTCGAGAGAGAGGTCGCCGGTCCAGCGCGTGCTGAACATGTCATGCAGCGGAGTCGTCGGATCGAACCGCTCCTCGAATCGGGACGCGGACGCACGCAGCTCCCACGCATTGCGTCGGCCGAGTCGAAGCCGGCCCGAAGCGTGGGGTTCGCCGATGCCTTGCAGCTCGAGGATCGCGTGGTCGATGTCCGCATCGGGCCGACCGTCGCGGCCTTCGATCAACGCGCGAATGAGGCGCGGGCCGGGGCTGCGGTTGACGTCGGATCGGTACTGGCGGCTGTAACCGGAGACGCCGGCCACCCCGACCTCGACGGACCCGGAGAGGCGGGCGCCGCTCGGACCCGCGTCGCGGTCACGGGGGCTCACGTCGACGCCGTGCGAACGCTGGGTCGTGGCCGACGGCCTGATCGGGGCGGTGCCGGCGAGGTCGTGGAACGGGTGGCAGGTCTGGCACGAACCATCTCGCTTCGCCTCGGTGTCGTGGGCCGCGACGAACGGGGGATCTCCGGTCTGATGGCACGACGTGCACAGTGCGCGAGCGGCTGCGATCGGCAGATCCATGGGCGTCGGCGCCGGCGTCCGGCCGAAGCTCTCCACGTGGTCGTCGCAACCGGCGTGACAGCGGACGCAGCCGAGCTTCAACCCGGCATGAGCGCCCTGCTCGAGGTGACGTGCCCGACGGCCGTGGCAGATACTGCAGGCCTGGGCGGCTGGTGAATCCGAGTACTCCCGCGTTCCGCCGTCCATTGCGAGCGGGATTCGTGTCGGGTCCGGCGCGAGCACAGTGACCATGCACCCACCCCCGACCGCGAGAAGTGCGAACCACGGGAGTCGGCGGAAAGCGTCAGCGGAAGAGGAGGCGGTGGACGTCTGAGCCATGCACTTCCGTATGGCAGTCGAGGCACTCCCCGAACGGCCGGGTCGTGATCTCGTGGTTCGCGGGTGCGCCGGGGTGGCACTGAAGACAGAGGTTCTTTACCGGCCACTGTTTCAGCAGTCGGCGGTTTCGGGATCCGTGAGGGTGGTGGCAAGCGCTGCAGCCATCGGTGCGGTCTGCCTCGTGCTCGAAGACGAACGGTCCCGCCGTCCGCTGGTGGCAGGAGGTGCAGCGGCGTTCCATTTGGCGGTCGGCGAGCACGCGGGCACGTCCCCCGTGAGCGGGATGGCACGAGGTGCAGGCCATCGCGCCTTCGGGAATGGGGTGATGGTTGGGGAGACGAAACTCGGCGGTCTCCTTGGTGTGGCAACGACCGCAGGTCCGCGACTGGCGGCGGGTAGGCGATTCCAGTGGATCGCCGAGCAACGAGTGGCAGTCGGTGCAAGCGACGTCGCTGGTCGCGTGATCGGACCCGTGCCATCGGGACATCGCGCGGTCGTTCGCGTGACACGTCGTGCAGAGGGTCTGCTGGCGCGCGCGGTCGGGTACGTCGATCCGTTCCTTCCCGTCGGATGCTGCGTGTGCAGCGCCGTCGCCATGACACGCGGCGCAACCCGGCGCGTCCGGACCGGCGAGGACGGCCGCGTGATCACTGCGCAGGTGGGCGGCCACGGCGTCCTGGTGACACGCGACGCACGGACGATCTGCAAGCGGAACGTCGGTCACGCTGATCAAGCCCTGGGGGCGCCGCGCCGGCTGGTCGACGTGAACTTTGTGACAGGAGGTGCACGCTTCTTTGAGCACGGTCGCGTGCGCGTCGCGGACGCCCATGGCGCGGAGGTCCTCGAAGTGGCAGCGGGCGCATCGTTCGGTGATCGCGGCACGGTCGAGCGTGGCGAAGTCGTCGATGAGCGAGGGGTCCTCATCGTCGTCGGAGTGCTTCTCCGCGGGGCCGTGGCAGGCCTGGCAGCCGCCGGCTTCGGCATCGGACATGACGGCTTGATGCGGGAGTTCGACGAGGTCACGGAACCGATCCTCATGGCAAGTCCGGCACTCGGCCTCGCCGATTCGTTCGCCGCGGTGGCTCCACACCGCCGGGATGGCGTCGGCTCGGCCCGTGGTCCACGGGGTCGGCGGATGTTCCAATGTCGGGTCGATGGCCGGCGGTGGCTGGTAGGTGCACGCTTGCACCAGGACGAGCAGCCCGAACGCGCCGGCCACCGCGAGCAGCGGCCAGCGCCAGGTCATTGTCCCAGGATCCTCTCGATCTCCGCGCGGTTGAACGTGCGCGCTCCTTCGTGGGAGACGTCCTTGATCTGCACGCCGTCTTCGTCGACCAGACGGTCGAGCGCGATGCGTTCGAGATCGAGGCCCCCCGAGATGGTCCCGGGGATGGCCCGTGCGAGCCAGGGCGAGGCCACGCTGGAGGCGTCGAAGATGAGCAGGCCCGCCCCTCCCGCGGCGGCATAGACGAGCTGTCGGTTCAGCGGAGGTTCGAACGAGTTGGCGACGAACACGTCCAGGAGCGGCGCCGGTGTCGACCGGGTGGACACGACGACCGGGAGGAAGGGCAGGGTGATGTCGGCCGTCAGCAGGCCTCCCGCCCCGTCCGCAACGAAGAGGAACTCCTTTTCGATGGACGCCTCGGTGCTGCTCCCGGCTACGTAGTGGGACTTGGCCCAGACCGCGTTCGCGTCGGTGGTCGGCAGGGTCGCCACGAGGGACGGGGAGCTGATGTTGCCCACATGCACTGCTCGGACTCCGGCGGCGCCGTCGGCCACGTAGCAGTACATGTCGAAGGTCTTTGGCCCTGATGGCGGCGGGTTGTGGTAGTGCGGCATCATCGCCAGGTGGCGCGCGTCGTTGGGTTGAGGATCGGGGCCGTTGAGGTCGACGGTCGCTGCAACGCTCGGTGCCGTGCGGTCGGTGACGTCGACCACGGTGAGCCCGGCCGATCCGTCCGCAATGAGGACGTGGAGTCCATGGACGGCGAGGGCGCGGGCATCGGCCGTCGCTACGGACGCGAGGGCGCCCG
>NZBC01000089.1 GCA_002687715.1 Planctomycetota bacterium
CCTACTACTGACCGGACCCGGCGGTGTAGGCTTGTCCTGGGTGCCGCACTTTTCGAGCGGCGACCGCCGCACTTTTCGATCGGCGCTCACACCACCGTTCGGGCAACGATCTCCGCGCCCATCGAAGGGGTGCTCGTCGAGATCGCCGTCCGCGAAGGACAGGTCGTCGCAGTGGGCGACGTCCTCGCCCGAATGGACGACAGCGTGGCCCGCGCGTCCGTACGTGCCGCTGAAGCCGCAACGAAGAAGGAGGCGGCACTCGCGCACGCCGAAACCGAGATCAAACTCGCCCGCTCGTACCTCAAGCGCCTCGAGGTCACGAACCGGGCTGGCGCGACGACGCCGGCGGCCATCGACCAGGCCGCGGCGCGGCTCGATCAGGCCCGCTCCGCGCGCGACGCCATGCTCGAGCAGCGAGTCGCCGCACTGCGCTCGCTGGAGCTCGAGAAGACTCGGCTGGCCCGACTCGTGGTCAAAGCCCCGTTCGCGGGGCGCGTCCTCCGGATCCACTCCCGCGCCGGAGAGTCCCTGACCACCCAAAGCAAGCTCCTGTTCCTCGCGTCCCTCCAGACACTGGATGCCGAGATCAACCTGCCAGTGGAGTTCTACGGCAAGCTCGTGAAGGGGCAGGAGTACTCCCTGTCCGCCGGAGCTCCCGTGAACGCGACATTGCGCGGCCGCCTCCGGGTCATCGAGCCGACGATCGACTCCACCTCCCTCACTTTCCGCTGCGTCTTCGAGATCGAGAATCCGGAAGAGCGCCTTCCCTCGGGGTTTGCGGTGCGGTTCACCCCGAACCCATGACCTTCGGCTGACTCCGCGCCCGAGGCTCCGCGCCAGCGTGGTAGAATCCCAAGACGCCGCGCAGAGTCGGAGCCAGGTAGCCTCCGACCCTTGACGGTCATGCCCGTTGAACAGAGGAGTCTGCCGATGTCCCGCTCCATCCTGGCCAGTGTCCCCTTCGCCTTGCTGCTGCTCGCTGTCGCCTCCGCGCAGGTTCAAGTGACGGCTGGCCCGTACGCCTCCGCAGGGGGGAATCAGCACAAGCACGTCGTCAAGGACCAGAGCGGCAACCTGTTCTGCCTCACCGTGGCCGACCCGGGCACCGGCGATCGGCCCCTGCTGCTGTCTTTCTCGTCCGACGATGGCCAGACCTGGGCTCCGCTCGGTGTCCAGATCAACGATTCCACGTCGGGCCTGAATGCCCCGAACGCGACGAACGGATGCTGCATGGCCATCGACAGCCTGGGCGTGCTTCACGTCGTCTGGGGCAACTACTACTACCCCTCGTACTTCGCGCAGTTCTACCGGCAATACGATACGTCCACGACGACGCTTTCGGCGGTCGTGAACCTCAGCACGCTGATCGGAGCGGCACCGACGAGCCGAACCTCGGCCCTGAACGTCGCCGTCGACGCCAACGACACGGTGTGGATCGCCGGCCACGGCACGTTGAGCTGGCGGTCCCGCCTGATCTACAGTGATCAACCCAACGCCGCCAACCTCGCATTCACGGACGTCGGGCCGATCAGTACGTCCGCCAGCGCCCAGAACGCACGCCTCGCGATCGACGCGACCGGACTCGTCCACTGCAGCTACTACCGGAACACCGGCAGCGGCGAGTACTGGCACCGGATCTACAATCCCGGGACGGGTTGGCAGACGTCGACCCGGATCGGCAACACCCAGCCTACGAACGACTACTACGGAACCCTGTGCGCCGACTCGGTCGGGTTCGTTCACGCCGTCTACGGAGTGGACCTCTATACGAGTACGACCTGGCAGTTCGAGTATCGCCAGTGGGATCCCCTGACCGGGTCGTGGGGTGCGCCGATCCCCATCTTCTCCGCGACGACCGCGCAGTACACGGGCGTCGCGAACTACCGGATCTTCGCCGCGGCGTGCGACGAGGCCACCGGCAAGGTGTCCGTCGTCTGGCGCGACCTCGCTGGAACCGGCGCCCTCGCCCTCGCGGAGAAGGACCTCACCGCGAACTCGTTCACGAACCTGGGCGACTTCACTTCTGGGGGCTTGGGCCAGCACGAGTACTACCTCCCGGCCCTGCGAGGCGCGCTCTACCCGGCGTTCAACAACACTGGCTCCGACCTGGACATCACGTGGCGCCAGAACGCAGCACCCGGCCCCTACCAGCTCATGTTCTTGCGCGTCGGCAACTCTGCTCCGGTCCCGACCCTCACGCTCCTGGGGCCGGTGACGCCCGGGGTCACGACGTCGCTCGACATCTCCAGCCCGGCCGATCCGAACCTCGCGTTCGTCTGCGGTTTCTCCCTGGGCACCTCGCCCGGAATCAACCTCGGCATGGGGCAGATCGTCCCCCTGACCTGGGACTTCCTGTTCGACCTCTCGATCACTCCCAACAACGGCATCTTCGTCAACAACATCGGTGCGCTCTCAGGCGCAGGCACGGCCACCGCCATGATCGTGACCCCGAACCTGCCCGCCCTCACCGGGCTGACGATCTACGCGGCCTTCGCCGTCGCCGGCCCGAACAGTCCGACGGGGATCGGCACGATCTCCTCCGCACTCACGATCCCCATTCAGTAGGGTGCCAGGGGGGCTGCCCCCTCCGAGGTCAGGTCCGCGCTGCCCTTCCCGGGAGCGCGGACCTCCCGGTCCGCTCCGACGGCGAAGCCGAACCCGAACCCAGAGCGGACCTGGAGAGAGCAGATTGCTTCCACGCTTTCGTGCTCTACCGGTCCGGTCGCAGGGCGATCCACGTCTTGTTCTGGTAGCTGCACTGACATCCGGCCGCTCCGTCCGGCACGAGGACGAGACCACCAGCCGGCAGGGCGTTGATCCAGCAGCCCGGACGAACGCCGCCGAAGTTCTCGTTCTTGCGGCTCCCATCGAGGTCGAAGTAACCCAGCGTCGCGCTGCGGTAGACGAAGAGGTTTCGGCCGCCGGCTAGAATCCCGCACCCGTAGGAACGGCTGAACTCGAAGTCTCGCTTCTTGCCCGACCGCAGGTCCCACGCCCCGCCTTGCGCGTAGACCGTGCGATCGTTGATGACGACCCGAGATTGGTAGTTCGCCTTCTTCTTCCACCGTCGTTTGCCATCACGGGTGTTGAAGACCGCAAGGGTCCCGCCGACCTCTGACGCGAGCTTGAAACGTGTCGGCTGGTAGGCCACGACCAGCGAGTCGTGCGACGTCGACAGAGAGAGCGTCGTCCCGAACATACTCGGCGCCCGCCATCGCTCTGTCCCCGATTTCGCATCGAGGGCCACGAGGGTGCCGTCTGGATGCTCGGCCGGCTTCGCGCCGCGCTTGCGGTCGAAGAGCGCCAGGGGTCGGTCGATGAGATAGACCGCGTCGTTACCGACCGCGATCGCGTTGTGGCGGATCGACGCGCCGGCGTCGTAGCGCCAGAGCAACTGACCACTCTTCGCATCCAGCGCAAAGAACGCCGACGATTCCGTGAGCTGCTTCTTCATCGCCCCGCCGCGGCGGTATCGATAGGTGACCACGTGCTCGGGGTTGGCGAGACTGCCGAGGAGACGCCCCCCATCGCAGGCAATGAAACCCCATGTCCCGGGTCCGCCCTGCGCGGTGGGAGGAGCTTTGTACTCAGCGAGCTTCTTTCCCGTCGCGGGATCGATGCGCAGACACGTCCCGCCCCGGCGCACGTACACCCCCTCCGCGGACACGCAGTACGGCGAGTGGGTCCCGGCTGTTCCCATCAAGTGGTCACCGTCATAGGCCTTGAGAATCCCGGGGATCGGGAACTCCCAGAGCTTGCGACCGTTGTACGCATCGATGGCCATCAGGCTGTCGAGTCCGAGCGAGAAGACGCGGCCGTCGAGATACAACGGGGATGGACCGCGACCGTGACGCTGGGTGAGCGCCTGGCCCAGGTCGTCGAACCACAGCGGCGCCAGGGGGCTGCGCACCGTGTCGTCGGAGCAGGCGGAGTTCCCAGCATCTGCGTACTGGTGCGTCCAGTCGCCGGCGCCCTTGAGCGGGCCCCGGACGGTCTTGCGGAGCTCACCGGGCCGGCCTATGCAAACGACGCCGCCGCACGGACGCTGGACACGCGCCGCCTCTGCCTTGTTCACTGCGCCGGCGCCCGCGAGGACCGACTTTCCTGACACGACAAGATTCGCGAAGTAGGGCGGGTAGGGCGTCTTCCTCGTCGGACCCTCGTGGATCATGACCCGGTCGCCGTACAACCCCGCAGCAACCAAACGGGCGCGCGCGGCCCGCGCCAGTGCCGGGTTGGACTCGACTGCGAGGATGCGCAGGTTGCTCTGGCGAGCGAGCTCGCAGGCAAGCGAACCGTCTCCGCATCCCAGGTCCAGACACCATCCGTCGCGCACCTTCGACTGCTCGAGAATCTCCCGCGCCGCTTGCTCAAAAGCCGGTGCGATCGGCGCGACCTGGCCTCCCGGCACCTCCGGTTCGTTCTTGGCGATGCCCTGAGCACCCGCAGCGAAGCAGTAGATTGCACCGGTGTCGGTACTGGCGAGGATGTGTCCGTCGATGGCCGCGAGCCCGAGTACGGTTCCGTCCACGTTCGCGGACCAGAGCTGCTTCCGCTCTTGGATTCCGACCAGCGAGATGCCCGCGGTGGAGCCGGTCACGATGTGCTCGCCAGCGACGATCACGCATTGATCCTGGGTCTGTCGGGCCAACGTGAACGCCTTCACGAATCTCCGTTCCCGGACCTGCTTGCCCTTCACCTTCTTCTCGACGGTCTTCCACTCGAGCAACGAGAGGCCGGGCTTCCCTACGGTCACGAGATCGTCACCAGTGGCGGCGATGTCGCGATAGGCGTTCTTGCCCCGGGCCGCGCCACTCTTGACGTCGAAGAACATCCCGCTGTTGAAGAAGAACTTCCCCGACGCCATCGTCGCGGTTCCGCCCTGATGGCCGTTCTTCTGCAAGTGGTAGTACAGGAACTTCCCGTCGTGACGCCGGAACGCGGCCGGCACGGCACGACCCGTGGGCACGATGACGTACTCGTCGCTGACGACGAGGTGCCCTTGCGCCGAGATCCCGCTCTCGGCCTGGGCGCCTCCGTGGGGCTGGGCCATGAAGATCGAGCCCGAGCTGTTGTTGGTCCAGACCCGACGCCCGGACGTCAGCTTGAACGCGTGAACGTAGATGCCATCGGAAGGCCAGATTCCCGCGGCGAAGTAGACGATGCCGTCGCGAATGGCCGGACCACCTCTAATGGGCCAGCGTGAGATCATCTGCCCATTGCCGAGCACCTGGCCGGAGTCGGAGCAACCTCGCTTCTTCCACTTGACCGCACCGTCCTTGGCGTCGAGACAGTAGAGCCACCCGTCGTCACTCCCGACGCAGACGCGACCGCTTTCGACCGCAGGCGCGAAGCGTACCGGTCCACCGGTGGGGAAGCTCCAGCGTTCGTGTCCCGTCTCGAGATCGAGAGCGATGACCATGCCGTCCGCGGACCGGCCGTAGAAGACGAGTCCGTCTGCCACGACGGCGTGGTGCGCGCGATCGAAGGTCATGCGACGGAGGCGAGGCCACGCGCGATTCGGAGCCAGGCGAGGCGCGTGCCGCCACTTGAGTCCCAGCTTCGCGGACAGTCCAGCCTCGGTGCTCGCGGTGCGGGAGGGGTTCGCGCGATACATGGGCCACGACTTCGCCTGGGCCACCAGCTGTCCCGAGATCAACGTGATCAGCACACCGATCGCGAGACCTGCGCCACGAAGCGCGCTACGAGTCGATGCCATCTGCAACCTCCAGCTCCGGATTCGGAGCATCCGCGATCGTACTACAACCCAGTCGGCGACCGCCCCACAGGCCCGACGGTCGCGCTACGGATACGCATCAGTTCTGGCTGATCGGGTTGCCGTTCACGTCGAGGGTGAAGACGACGCGATAGCCAGCAAGGTCGTTGGGAACCAGGGTGTCGAACAGTTGATAGGGCGCCTGCCCGGCGTTGATGGGGTTCGGACCAGAGCTGAGGTTGAGCGGAAGACCCGAGCCCAGGTTGTTCCCCGGGCTGCACCCGACGAGGCCATCGACGGCCCCCATCGCACCGAAGTCGATCGCCACGCTGCCCGCGCTCGAAAGCGTGAGCCGGAAGCTGTTGGCACCGACGGCCGAGTACTCGGGAACGGCGGAGAAGCAGACCTCGGACTGGCTGACGTTGTCCGTGGACCAGGTGACCGTCCCGCCGGTGGCCGGATTCAGGTCGTCCCACCACATGGCGATGCGGGGAAGTCCACCGACGAGGCCGCTGACGGTCTCGTTGTAGACGGTATGACCGGCCCCGAAGGTGACGTAGCCGTTCGATCCGATGAACAGGGACGTGTAGGAGACTCCGTACCAGGAGAACGAGTAGCCGAGGTTCTGCTGTACGAACGCATCATCGCCGAGCGAGACCAGGCTCCCGCCGGAACAAGTGGCGTTGCCCGGAGTGAGATTGGGGTCGGCCGTGAACGACACGAGGTGGGTCTGGGACATCCAGAAGCCATCGGGGGACGTGGGCGCGAGGTGCGCCATCGCGAAGTAGCGCTGCGAGTTGACCAGGGAGGCGGGGGCAGTCACCGCGAACTGGAAGTTCCCCGTGGGACTCGTGACGAAGAACTGGCTGAGCGGATGGGCAGGATTCGACCCGTCGACCAGGAACACGAGCCCTCCGGGACCGATGTCGGCCGAGTTCGTCCCCGTGAGGAACCAGCTCATCTGCGCCGTGGGCGCGGTGGCCCAGATGATGGGAGCACCGGCGTCGGTCGTTGCATAGGTGCTCGTCATGAGTCCGGAGCTGGCCACGGACGAGGTCACCCAGGACGAGCTCCCCGACCCGACCCCGTTGATGGTGTAGTCGCGGTTCGGGTCGCCGATCTGAGGGAACATCGTGGGCACGACGAACGGAGGCAGGCTCACGGACGTCGGCGTGCCCGGCTTGAACAGGCCGAGGGTCACACCGCCAGGCGGCATGTCGCAATCGAAAGCGAAGGTGAAGGTCGAACCCCACCGGAGCGCGTTCTCGTTGGGATTCGAGACGAAGACCTGGGGAGTCATCCAGGTCACACCACCAGTGCCCACCGCACCCGTCCACTGCGAGTTGGAAAAAGGCTCCCCACTGTGATGGCGAACATCGTGGAAGTACAGGTTCGATGTCGTGGCCCCGGCGGGGAGCGACACGGTGAACGATCCGACCGATCGATCGGAGCTCAGGTTCTGGACGGCGTACACGTAGCGCATCAACCCGCCCCCGAGGGCAGCTGCCTTGAACGCGACCGAGACCCGCCCGTCTCCTGGAACGTCGGCGTGCTGAATCAGAACCGACGGGTCCACGGACTGCCATGCGCGGAGCGCCTGCTCCTCCCGTTGCGTGGCCCCCGTGAGGACGAGGTTGTACCCCGAACCCGAGAACGTGCAGGCTCGCCAGGACGCGTTGTTGTCGTCGGTGCCGAAGGTCGCGTCTTCAGGGTGAATGTAGTGAGCTTCGACGAAGTACTGAGCACCCGCGTTCAGGTTTGGATCGAGATCGGTTGCTTTGATTTGGATACGGCCGCCGATCGTGTTGACGGGTGGAGTCAGGGTGTACGGGTACGGGAAGTACCCGGTAGCAGCGTTGACCTCCGACCGCGGGCCCAGATTCCCCTGCGAGCCGTTGGTCCCCGACCCGTAAGGGTCGGAGCATCCGACCCCGAGCGCCGTGGAGTTGGGGTAGGGGGTGCACCCGCCGCACAGATTGCCCTGGAGGGCAGCGTAGCCGTGCTTGAGCCACGACATGCCGACCTGTTCGAACTTGTCGTCCTTGAGCCGGTAGACGTTCTGCGCGATCACAGGATGCTGGTTGGTCCCTGCGATCCAGGCCAGGGGCTGCGTTCCCACGTTGCAGGACGTCGTGCCGATGGAGTAGGCGTAGATGCCGGCCTGGCTGCCGTAGGAGCTGGCGTTGGGAATGTCCCCAACGATGACGTCGGGGCTCTGGCCGGGCGACGGCGACAACATCGCTACGAGCGTGAGGAGGAGCAGAACGGCGCGGCTGGTCATGAACGGGGACTCCGGATTCGGGGGTCGTTGAGTGGTCGTAGATTCTAGGGGCGGGGGACACACTTCGCTGCAAGTTTCTCGTCCGAACGCGGTCCCGAGGCCCGCCGCCAAGGCGATCTAGGGGCGAAGCCTCAACGCGAGGACGAACCGGGTCCCGAGAGCCGGAGCCGGGTTCTCGGCCCGCATCTGAAGGCGAAACGCGCTACGAGAGATCTGGGCGACGCCGGCGAAGTATCCGCCCCTCGCCACCCGCACACGCAGATGCTTGGACTCGCGGAGACCGTCCCCGGGGCGCGGGCTGGCTTCGTCGTAGCGCCCGGTCCAGGTGTCCTCACACCACTCCGCGACGTTGCCGATCATGTCGTGGAGACCGAAACCGTTGGGCTTGAACCGACCGACGGGAGCGCGGTTCGAGAAGCTATCGTCGACCTACACGACGATCCGATCCAGGTCCGAGACGAGAGTCGCCAGTTCGAAACGGAGGATCAGCGACGACGCCAGGGGCACGGTCACGGTCTCGGACCAGACCAGCGCCGTCGTCGATCCCGGGTTCTGGAGCGGTCCGCTGCCGTATTCGACCGGGACGGACTGGAACATCGGCGACTGCGCCGAGGCGAGGATCGACAGCAGCGACAAGAGCAGGAGTGTGCGGGACATGACGGCCTCCGAGGAGTGGGCTTGGAGCCCCACGCAGGGGGCTCAGCTGGGTAGGAGGCCGGGGTGAGCGGAGTGGAACGGAAAAAGCTGTGGTCCGGGTCCGTCGGACCTTGGAATCGGAGCTCCCAAGGTCAGGGGGCTGCTCGCGCGGGCCGCGGCAGAGAGGCGGGAGGACCTGTCGAGGGACTCTGCTCTTGGGAGTTGAAGACCCGCAGCCACGCCGACCCGCAGGTCACTCTTCGATCGCGAACCTCAGCGGCATCATTCCGGCGCCCGCCGTCCACAGCCCCGCCGCGAGTCCGCTTCGCTGCTGCAGGATTCGAGCATGTTCTTGCCACGCTCCACGGCTCGGAGGATCACTTGCTGGAGCAGGTGCGGCTCCAGGTCCTCTTTGTTGATGTACTCGACCGCGCCGGCCTGCAGGGCCGCGACCGCAAGCCGCTCGTTGCCATCTCCCGTCATCAGGATCACGGGAGATTCGATGCCGAGCATCTTGAGCGCCTCGATGACCTCGAACCCGGTTGCTCCCCCAAGCAGATAGTCGGAGATGACGACGTCGTAGTGAGTGGTCTTGATCCCTTCCAGCATGCTCAGAAACGAGCAGTAGTGATCCAGCTCTACGTCCCAGCCGATGTCCGCGGTGTAGCGACGTATGAGTTCGACGTCGGCCGGATCGTCCTCGATGACGAGCAGGCGCATGCGCGTGCTTTCGGTCTGATCATCCGCGCCTGGGTCAGACGGGTCGTGGTTTGCGCTCACAGTGGCTCCCCTTGAACCGCACCGTCAGGGAATGACGGTAGGAACGCCCGTTTTATCGGGAATTTGAGGATTCCGCCTTGAACGGATCCGTGGCTCCCGGCCTCGCCGCGCGCTCGGGCTCGGAGGGTCGTGTCAGCAGCGATCCACAGGCCGGTGAGGACCACCACCTGGAACCAGTACGTCCGGCCTGACCCCGCGCGGTCGATGACGCGACTCACCGAGCATTCAGGCCTTGGTGTGTATGTTTTCTTTCGGTAATCCGGACAGGTTTTCCTGGGTTTGTATTCGCAACGGTTCCGAAAGAAGCGGCGTTGATTTCCGCAACCGACCCGGTGCAGGCGCTGACTCTCAGGAGGGGGGACCGTGAATTCGAACAACGTGCTCATCCTGACCGAAACACGTCGGTCCGACCTGGTTGGAATCGTCGCACAGCTCGGCTGGCTACCGCGGCCAATCGCCTCGACAGGAATGCTCCTTCACGAGTTCACGTCTGGTCCACCAATCGCCGGCGTCGTCCTCGAAGTAGCGAGGCCGGACCTGACTCTCGAGCATCTATCAGAGTCAATCTGCGACCTACCCGTGATCGTTCTCCTGCCAGATTCGGATTTCGATGGGGCCGTGCGGGCCATGCGGCGAGGTGCCTTCCATGTACTGGGCAGGCCTCTCGATACGACCCGACTTGCAAGAGTGCTTCGAGATGCGGCGGAGGAAGGCGCGCGACGATCGATACGCCGCAACCGGACTCGCGAGGCACGCGAAGAACTCGCCTCTCTCACCGAGATCCAAGCCGACGTCGTCGACGCCTTGGTGGCCGGGATGACCATCAAGGGGATTGCCGCGTCCCGTGGAGTGACCAACCAGGCCATTGGACAGCGTCGCCGCGATGCGTTCGAGAAGCTCGGAGTGGACTCCGTCGCGGAACTCACTCGACTCGTGCTGCGCGCTCGCCGTGGGGACGACTACGCCTCTCAACGGTGTGTCGTTTCGGCCTGAAAGCGCAGCAGGATCGCGGCGACGATCGCCGGGTTTCTCGACGTCACCGTGCTCGTGGGCCCATTGCACTGTGCATCCGTCGCGCAAGTCGAGACCCCGCACCGGGTCCATCTCGTTTACAACCTCACGCAAACCCGGTGAACATGATGCATGTCAATTCAATGGCCATCGCCGTGCGTCGTCATACGTAACACGACGTTTTTGTCACGCTGGAATAATGCGCCGAGGCTGATAGGCTCGACCCACCAATATTCATCCGGAGTCGATATGCCAACACAGAAGAATAAGGCCACCAGACATGGTGTGACCAAGAATAGAGCGGCCACCAAGAGAGGCGCTCGCAAGACGACGAAGAAGAAGGCCTCCGGTTCCCGCGCCGATACCGTCGCGTGGGCAGCTCGTCTCATGAAGAAGAAGCCCGATATCAGCATGACCGAGTTGAAGAAGCTCGGAAGCAAGGACGGGCACAAGGTCTACCCGCTGATCCTCGGGCTGGCGCGAAAGGAACTTGGATGGGGCCGGCCAAAGAAGAAGGCTGCCCGGAAGAAGACCCCGGCGACGGCGCCCGCACGAAGAGGACCGGGCCGTCCACGCAAGTCAACGGACCCGGCGGTCGCCATCACCGCAATCCTCACCCACGTGAAGGAACTCGAACGCGAGCGTGACATGCTCCGGAAGGCGATCAGCAAGATCGCCGGAATCGTCGAAGGAGTCTGACTCCGCCCTCAGCGGCGGGCTACATTGCGGACTGATCCTCCCAGGCACCCTGCGCCAGACAGTCTCCCGTCCCGGCAACGCACACGACCTTCCGGCGCCTGCCCCCTTCCGCCTCCCAACTCAGCACGACGAAGACGGAGTTGCCGGCGTCCCCGCCTGACGCGGTGCCGGGCTCGACCCGGTCCAGGCAGACCTTCACCCCGCGATCCGGAGGCGGGTCGAAGAGACGCAAGACCCGTTCGGCCGCCATTCGCATGGGTTCACGTTCCACAGCTACCCTCCTCTCCAAGGTCGCCACCCCGAAAACGCGACCGGCCCCCCGAGTGCTTCCCGACCAAACCACCGTCCGCGCCTGCTGGGACAACGATGGCAGCCCCGCGCTGCAAGCCCGGGAGTGGTTGACTCGAACTCGAAGCGCGATCGAGAGCGCTCGCGCGGGGCCACCTACCGGACCAGACCGGGAGATTGCCAACTCGCGCGCACCAATCCCGCAAAACAGGCGGTGGCCTACGCCCTCATGTTGGCGGTCGACCAGGAGAAGCTCCGAATCCACGGAGGGTTCCCTGCGATCGAGGGGATCACCTACAGCGAGCTCTCTTCCAGGTTGCAGGGCATCTACTCGAGGATCCACGCGAGGGACTACCGGTCCGCTCTGAGCGCGCTCGCGATGATGGCCGCGCGTCGACCATCGATCACGACCGAGCGAGCTCAGGCGATGCTCGACTACGTGATGGAGTTCGTGCATCAAGACCTGGCCATCGCCAAGAAGGCCTTCAACTCCGGCGACTATGTGCTGGCCCGGACCCTCTTGAACAAGTCGACCAGCGCTACGGACCTCTCTCTACCTACAACGTGTTCGGAGCGCGTCTGAAAGTCGAGTGGAACAGGCCTGAGCACAAGACCCGCCTCAAGCGCGGCAAGGAACACTATCGGCTGATCAAGCTTCGCGAGGTCCGGCCGAGGAGCTACCACCTCCTGATGAAGCGCTTCATCGAAACGGATGTCGATGGGCTCTATTCCAAGATGCCCCTCGTCAGTCTGATTCGAGACGAGGTGATCAGGGACAAGACCCCGTAGACGCAGCTCCGGTCGCTCGGCCGGGAGCGCGAACCTCCAGGTCCTCTTCCGGTCAGTCGAGACGCCCTCGTCCGCGATTCAGAGGCGCGCTTCGAGTTCCCGCACCGCCTTCCACAGGGCCTTGCAGCGCGCGCGATCGTCCGCGTCCAGTTGGGAAAGGAACGCCGGGTCGCGGATCGAGGCGAACCACGGATCCGAGAGCCATGTCGCGATGCGCTGGCGCGCACGGCCTTCGCGGATCTTCCCATCCTCGATCTTGCGATCGATCAGGTCCCGTGCCTCGCTCAACCAGGTGACGGCCTGGCGGCGCCATGCGCGGCGATCTGCCGCGTTGAGATGCTGGCCGTCACCGTCACCGGACGCGGCCCGGGCCGCAGCGCGGGCAGCCTGGACGCGATCTCGGTAGGGATCGGCGATGCGCTGCCACAGCCGTGCCTCAGCCGCGTTGCGGCGCCGCCACCTGCTGACCTTCACGAGGTCGGGCTCCGCTCCCTCGGGGGCGACGTCTCCTCGAAGCACGGCATCCAGGCGAGGCTCGAGTGTCTTCCAGAGGCCCAGGTCAGCGAGGAGCCGCGCCGCCATTTCGGAACCCGCGTCGCGCGCCTTGACGAGTTGTTCCCGCGCATCGTCGTACCGTCCGCCCTCGCTCAGAGCGGTGCCCAGGTTGCAGCGCGCCATGACGAGGTCGGGACCGCGGGCGAGGGCGACGGCCTTCTCGAGCGTCTTGACGGCGAGGCCCGTGAGCCCACGGAATCCCTGGGTCGCTCCGAGGTTGACGAGCGCCTCCACGTGGTCGGGATCCTCGCTCAGGGTAGCCATGTAGTGCCTGCAGGCGCCGTCCAGGTCTCCCTGTTCACGGAGGAAGTTGCCCAGGTTCACGTGGGCAATCACGGAGTCGGCTTCGTATTGGAGCGCCGAGTGAAACGCCTTCAGCGCGGCCACGGGTTGCTTCAGGTCCTTGTAGACGATCCCCAGACTCACCCACGCGTGGACGAATCCCGGCCTGAGGTCCAGCGCCTTCAGGAACGCGTCACGGGCGCCTTCCAGTTCCTGCAGATCGCTAAGGACCACCCCGAGACTGTCCCAGAGACGCTGGTCGAACCGCCACCGTTCCGTTGCGCGGAGTAGCAGCTTCTTGGCGCGTTGCGGATCGCCCCGAACCCGCACGGTCTCAGCCAGGGCCATGTGGACTTCCGGGTAGTTCTCGTCCTGCTCGAAGGCCTGCTCGTGGTGGCGGAGCGCCTTGGTCGTGTCTCCGGATTCGAGATAGGCATGGCCCAGGGACACGTCGGCTGCAGCGCTCAATTCCGTCGCTGCGAGCCGTTCGAGGACGACGATGGCTTCCTGCACCGCACCACACTCCAGCAGCCCGAAACCGGTCACGTAGAGACCGTTGGGCGAGTCGCCCCACAGGATCTCGATGCCCTGCGCCGTCTCCCGTAGCGCACGCAAGTCATGCACGTGAGCAGCCGCATGCAACCGTTGGAGGTGATAGAGGGCGCGCGCGTGCCTGGCTCCTTGCACGGCGTGGGACATGAGCTCGAAGGCCCGCGCAAACGCGCCGGGCTCCCCCTCGTGACCACGTGCCATGTGGAGCATTCCCGCAAGGAAGCACGCGAGCGCATCCTCCGGTGCGGCCAACGGAGCAGCAGCCTCGGACGATCCATCCGCCGTCTGCGTCCTGACGTATTGAAGGATGGCGGTCAGCCCGGTCGAAGAAGCCACCAGGTCGTGATGCCCCTCGAGGTGCCTTACCGCCCGGTCGTGTTCGCCCGTCTGCCGGTAGGCGAGCGCCAGGCCGGCCACCGCCTCCTTGCTCCCGGGCAGCTCGTCGAGCGCGGCCGCAAAGATGGCCACTGCCGTGTGCCCGTTGCCCTCACCGAGGTAGAGAAAACCCCGCTCGAGTAGCTGCTCCACGCGTTCCCTGAGCTCCTGATCCCGGGCGGCCATCACCTCGGAGCGGGTCGAGAGGGCGTACGTGGCAAGCGCAGCCACGGTAGGAGTCCCGATGATGAGCACGACGAGAAGGGACGCCGCGACCGGGCGCCGGCGCGCCCAGCGGAGCGCACGCGTGACTCGCGAGACGGGCCGCGCCGCGATGGGCCGACGCTCGCGCACCGCGACTAGATCGTCGGCCAGCGCCGCGGTCGTTTGATACCGATGGCCCGGGCCCTTCTCCAGTGCGGTTCGCACGATCACCTCGAGGTCGCGTGAGTGCTTGCGCACCTCCCGCAGACCGACCGGCGCTTCGCGGATCGCCTGGAACAGACCTTCGCGCGTGGGCGCATCGAAGGGGCGGCGGCCAGTGAGGCACTCGAACAACGTGACGCCCAGCGCCCACACGTCCGTCCGCCGGTCGACGTGGCCTCCGTGCGCACCGAGCTGCTCCGGCGACATGTAGTTCGGGGTCCCGAAGAGATCCCCGGTTTGGGTGAGCGTCTCGGCGCCCTCCTGCATGTCCCGGGCGAGCCCGAAGTCCAGGATCACCGCGTCGCCCTCGGGAGTCACCATGATGTTGCCGGGCTTCACGTCGCGATGGATGACCCCCGCCTCGTGCGCCGCGTGCAACGCCAGGCCGGCCTGCTCGACGATGTGGAGGAAGTCGACGCCCTCAGTCTTGGTGCTGGAGCCGACGCGAGCTCCGGTATCCGTGCCGCCGCGGATCAACGACGCGAGCGTGTCGCCCTCCACATGCCGCATCGCGATGAACGGGAGTCCCTCGTGGACCCCGGTCTCGTAGACGGTGCAGATACCCGGGTGATCGAGTCGAGAGGCCGCCTCCGCTTCCCGGCGAAACCGCTTGACGCCGTCTTCGGTCTGCGCGGGCAGGCCGGTCAGGATCTTGAGTGCGACGGGGCGCCGAAGCCGGGTGTCTTCGGCAAGCAGAACGACGCCCTGGCCGCCCCGTCCAAGCTCGCACACGGTGCGATAGGGACCGAGCTGCTCATGGAGCGGCGGTGCGCCCCCGTCGTCGGCGCGGACCGGTCGCTTGCCGAACGCGATGTGCATCATCGGATCGTCGGGCGGAATAGGCACCGTCGTGCCCATCAGGAGAGGAGCTCCTGCAATCGTTCGCACTCGCGATCGATCTCGCCAGGCAGCCCCTGGTGGTGGAACGCGACGACCTCTCGGAGCGCACCGAGGAACTCCCGCCGCGCCTTCTCATACTCCCGATGCAGCAACACCGGGTCCTCGTCCCAGAGCTTTGCGATGTCGCGGATCGGAACCCCCTCGCCGAACCGTAGGTCAAGCAGCTCGATGCGCCGCCGGCATTCCGGTCCCGCGTGCTCGGCCTGTCGCCGCTGCACCTCCGAGGCTTCCCGAACGAGGGCCTCCGCCCACGCCCGATCGAACGCCGCGGACTGGGCCGTCTCATCGGATTCGATGTCGTCGAGGTCGACGGCGTTTCCATCTCCGCGGGCACGTGCCTTGGCCAGGCGCTTCTCGACCCGCAGGGCGACGTTGCGAGCGACGCCGAAGAGAAACGCCCGGAAGCCGCCCTCACAACCCGGGTCCGCGCGTTCGAGAACCCCGCCTCCCCGGAAGCACTCGAGGAACACCTCCTGCATCGCGTCCTCGATCTCCAAGGCCGCCGGACGGCCCGTCCATCGCGCTCGAAAGTACGCGCGAAGCACGTCTCCATACCGATGAGTGAACCCGGCGCGGTCCTCGGAGCTGCCGGCGGCGGCACCCTGGATCAGTGTCCAACAGGTGGATTCGGGAACGTCCGTCATCCGGGTCCGACTCTACGATTGACGACGAATCGGAGAATGGCCATCACGGCGACGATACTACCGGCTCAGTGGGTGCCGTCGGAGACGAAGTTCTCCTTGCTCTTGATGGAGACCCGCTTGCCCTGAACAATCCCGTGGATGGTATTTCGGTCTTTCTCGACCTTCACCTTCTTCACGGTGAGACACTCGCCCTCGAGGACGTTGTCCTTGCTCTTGATCTTGATGTCGCCGTCGTAGGAGACGAACAATGCGTGTGCCGTGTGGCAGGTGAACGTGTTGCGATCACCCTTGAGCTCGATCTTCTTCCTCGCGACGAAGGTCGTCGTGGAGATGAAGTCCTCGACGTCGATCTTGATGTCGCCGTCGCCGAACACGAAGCCGGATGGCGGCGGGTTGCAGGAGTTGAACGTCACGTTGGAGGCGTAGTACGTGCCACTGGTCTGCGCCAGGGCTCGGGCCTCCGATTCCGTCCACGGCATCGCAAGCGTAGCGATGCTGGCCACCTGAGTGGTGCTGCCGACGGTGTTGCCGTGGTGGAGATGCATGTGGTCGACGTACTCGACGCCGTCGGGGAGGTTGTTCCCGTGCTTGTCGATCTTCACCTTCGGGGCGGCAAAGACGCCGCGGATCTCGTTGTCGTCCTTCTTGATCTCGCTGTGGCCATGGCTGTCCGTGCCCCGCACCACAGCACCCGCCCACACCCGCTGGTAGTACATCGGATGGCCGAGCATCGCCTCGAGCTCCGCGTGACGGGCGAGGTACCCGGCGAGGTCGTAGCAGTACATGTAGCAGACGACGGCACCCGTGCTGTCGACGAACTCCGCCCGGACGGGGAGGTACCCGGGAGACGGTTCGAAGTTGTCCTCGAGGAACCAATCGAACTCGACGCCCGCGAGTGTGCCCGTCGTGTAGTACTGGTTGATCTGGCCGCTCGTCTTCAGCACGCCGGCCGTGAAGTATCGCTTCGCGAGATGCCGCTGGCGGGCGGTGCCCTCGGTGAACTCAGCGTCGCTGGGCACGATCCCAGCGATTCCGGCTCGCGGGAAGAACGCGATGTGACAGTTGAGGTCCGGCTCGGGGTCAACACCGATTTCGGCCACGGTCTCCGCCTTTGTCGCTTCGCTCACGACGATGGTCTCGTTCTGCTGCGCGTGGACGGCGAGTCCCAGGCCGAAGAGGAGAATAACGGCCCGGAGTGCGACCGCGTTTCGGACGGCGTGCTCATTCATGGCTGACTTCTCGGAGGGCGTTCGGATGCCGTTCGGATCATTCACGAGCCGCTAGCGCGGGGCATCAGGTCCGCGCCAGATGGCGTCGAACCGGCCAGCTCGACCGTCACGTGGGCTTCAGCCAGGCTTCGGGTCGAAGTCACCGATTCTGCTCGCTACGACCCAGCGGCGCTGGTCGATGCGTGTCCATAGATTCCGCCAGCGGGATTCGCGAACAATCTCGATCATCCAGTGTCTCACGATCGGCTGGGGAAGGTCCACGAACGTCCCCAGATCCGGACCAAACTTGTGGATCACAACCGCCGCGGAATGAGGCGGGTCGAGACTTTTCGTCACGGGCTCTCGCGTCGCGATCTTCGCGAAAGCAGGCGAATACCACGGGCAGTCACCAGAAACGCAGGCGGTGGGCAGCGGAGCTGGCTCGACCGCATCAAGACACGCTTGGACCCCATCTGTAACGTCGAGGTCGGTGCCGGCACCATCTGCCACCTCGGAAACCTCGCCTACTGGAACACCGACGCCTGAAGTGGGATCCGAAGAAGTGGAAGTTCCTCAGCGACGACGAGGCCAACACATGGATCAAGCGTCCTCATCGGGCTCCCTACCTGCTCCCCGAGGGCTAGGGTCTCACTGCCGTCAACCCGAGCGTCTGCCGGTGCGAGCCAGGTTTCATCGGCTTCACTCTGCGCTCGCCACCGCGACTTTGGTGTCGTTCGCGGCTCTTCATTCTCCGGCGGTCCCGGCGCAGTCCTCGCCATCGATCCCCGCCAAGGATCGATTCCACCTCTTCCTTCTCGTCGGGCAGTCGAACATGGCCGGCCGCGGGCGCATCGCCGAGCAGGACAAGCGGCCCCATCCGCGCGTCTTGACGTTGTCGAAAGACCTGCAATGGAAGCCTGCTGTCGCACCGCTGCACTTCGACAAACCCGGGATCGTCGGCGTCGGGATCGGGCGCGCCTTTGGACGCGGAGTGGCCGAAGCCAATCCCGACATCACTGTCGGCCTGATTCCCTGCGGGGTCGGGGGTTCGCCCATTGACAGCTGGGTCGAGGGTGCGTTCTACAAACCCACCCGGAGCCATCCCTGGGACGACGCCATCAAACGCGCCAGGCGCGCGCTTCAATCCGGTGAGTTGAAGGGCATTCTCTGGCATCAGGGGGAATCCGATTCCAAGCCCGGCCTGGCCGAGACCTACGAGAAGAAGCTCCACCACCTGATCGCGCAGCTTCGCACCGAGCTGGACGCGAAGAACGTCCCGTTCATCGCCGGGCAGATGGGGCAGTTCGCCCCGTGGAGCAAGGCCAAGAAAGTGGTCGACCAGGCGCAGCGGGATCTCGTCGGAAAAGTGCGCAACACGGCCTTCGTCCGCTCGGACGGTCTGAAGCACAAAGGCGACAGAGTGCACTTCGACGCCGCGGGCTTCCGCGAACTCGGCCGCCGCTACGTTCGAGCCTGGCTCGAACTCACGGGAGCCAAAGGCGCGATCATCGACAACCCGAAGCTCCCCTTCACGGTCGAGCGCACCGTCGCCAGCAGGGGATTCGACGGCAAGTTCTGCTGGGTGCACGCGCGCGCCGGCACCGTCCCGCCCCGGTCGGCCGGCAATGATTCCAGCAATCCGCTCGTCGTCATGACCCTGCAAAGGCTCAAGCTCAGCGGCTCTGACGTGTTCTACGCGTTGAACGAAACCCGCACCGACAACCTCGCGAAGTCGTGGACGAAGCCCGTTCGCCACGAGACCTTCGCTCGCCAGAAGGTCGACGATCGTATCGAGATGACCGTCTGCGATTTCTGGCCGAAGTGGCATGCGGCCAGCGGGAGACTCCTCGGTACGGGCCACACCGTCGTCTATCGGGACAACAAGGTGAAGCGGGTTCGCGCCCGCGCGACACCCTATTCGATCTACGATCCCAACCAGCATCAATGGTCGCCCTGGCAAGTCCTCGAGATTCCGGATCTGCCGCGCTTCGAGAACGCCGGCGCCGGGTGCGTGCAACGCTTCGATCTCCCCAACGGCGGCATCCTGCTCCCGATCTACTTCAAAGAGCCTGGCCAAACTCGATACTCCGTCACCGTTCTGCGTTGCAAGTTCGACGGCGAAGCCTTGACCTACGTCGAGCACGGGAGCGAGTTGATCGTCCCCGTCAAGCGTGGCCTGTACGAACCGTCGGTCACGGGTTTCGGCGGCAAGTTCTACCTCACGATGCGCAACGACGATCACGGCTACATCTCCATCAGCAATGACGGCCTGATCTACAGCCAGCCCAAGAAGTGGACCTTCGACGACGGCTCGGACCTCGGCAACTACAACACCCAGCAACACTGGGTGACGCACGCCAAAGGCCTGTTCCTCGTCTACACCCGCAGGGGCGCCGGGAACGACCACGTCTTTCGCCATCGTGCACCGCTGTTCATCGCTCAGGTAGACCCAGACCGGCTGCACGTCGTCCGCGCCACCGAACAGATCCTCGTGCCGGAAAACGGCGCGCGTCTCGGCAACTTCGGAGTCACCGAAGTCAGCCCGAACGAAACCTGGGTGACCGTCACCGAGTGGATGCAGACCCTGGGCCCGAAGTACCATGACGTCTCGATCCCCATGAGCTACGGCTCGGACAACCGGGTCTGGGTCGCAAAGCTGCGGTGGAAGTAGACGCCGATCGCGCGGGCCGTCGGCCCTACTGCAGCAGGTACAGCGGCGCCGGGTTGCTGACGAGATCAACCCCCTGGGGCCCGACGAGGACGAACAGGTGGTGCACCGTGATGCCAGGGAATCCGGGCGCCACCGCTGATGGTACGTTGACCGAAGCTGATGCTCTTCCGCTCGAGTCGAGGGTGCCGAACGACCCCAGCGCGAACCTCCAGGTCCGCTCTGCTCCGGATCGGCTTCGCCGTCAGAGCGGACCTGGAGGTCCGCGCTCCCATCATTGACTCACCCCCCGCCCGGGTGCTGCGAACGCACGGCCATCCGATAGGATGTCGGGCCATCGGCGATGACCATGCCCGACTCAGAAGCCAGCGGACCCGATTCAAAGAGCCACGTGCGTGTCATCTGGGTCCTGTGGATGACCTATGGGTCGTTCTACTTCTGTCGGGCCAACATCGCCGCGGCGGTCCCCGGCATCGAGGCCGAGCTGGAGCTGAGCAAGACCCAGATGGGGACGATTCTCGGTTCGCTCAAGCTCGCCTACGGCATTGGACAGTTCTGGAACGGCCAGATCGCCGAGCGCGTCTCGCCGCGGATCATGCTCACCGTGGGCATGTTGGTGTCCGTCGCGCTCAACCTGATCTTCGGTCTCGCGTTCGGCTTCTACTTCTTGATCTTTGTGTGGATGTGCAACGGGTACGCTCAGTCCCTCGGCTGGACTCCGTGCATGCGCGTGGCTTCGAATTGGTTTCCGGCGACGACGCGGGGCCGGATGATTGGAATCATCGGAACCGGGTACCAGGTCACCCTGGCGTTGACCTACTTGGTGTCGGGACTCTCGGTCAAGTACCTGGGGTGGCGCGCCGCGTTCTATGTCCCGTCCGTGCTCCTCTTCCTCTCCTGTCTCCACATGCGCTGGTTCTTGGAGGAGACACCGAAACCGCAAACGGAAGAGCTCGCCGACGAGTCGGCGCGACGGCGTCCAGGCTGGCTCGGCGCCAACCTCAAGGCAACGGTCCAGAATCCTGCGGTCTGGTATCTGGGCGCGGCCCTCGGACTCCTGAACGCGTGTCGGTACGGGTTCCTGGATTGGGGCCTCTCCCACCTGAGCGAAGTTCAGGAAGGGGGCGTGCTCAAGGCCGGCGTGAAGTACGCCGTCCTCCCGCTGGGCGGTATCGCCGGGGCGTACCTTGCCGGCGTGGCCTCCGATCGCATGGGGGGGCGACGGGCGCCGATGATCTTCATCCTGCTCATCGGGCTGGGGTTGACCACGCTCGCCTACAAGCAGGCCGTCGAGTTGGGCACCGTTCCGACCGTCCTGATCCTGCTGCTCATCGGGTTCTTCATCGCCGGACCCCAGGTGCTCCTCGTCGGAACCGCTCCCGTCGACTTCGCACGAAAAGGGACCTCGGCCGCCGCGGTCGGGTTCGTGAACTTCATGGGCTACCTGGGGGCGTTCACCGGTGATCAGGTGACGGGTTCGATGGTCGACGACCACGGGTGGGGGACGGCGGTCATCGTGTGGGCCTGCTTTGCATTCGGCGGCGCCCTGGCCGTCGTGTTTCTCTGGAAGGCAACCGCTGTCAAGGAGCAGGTGTGAGAGCGATCATCATCGGAGCGGGCCGCGGAAGACGTCTCATGCCGACGACGGAGAACGCCCCGAAGTGCTTCGCCGAGGTCCAAGGAGTCAGCATCCTGGATTGGATCCTCCGCGCGTTTCGTGAGGGGGGGATCGACGATGTCTGCTTTGTCGGTGGCTACCGCATCGACGCCGTTCGTGAGCGCTATCCTTCGTTCACCTTCCGTGAGAACTCGCGGTGGCAGGAGAACAACATCCTCGACTCGCTCCTGTGTGCGGAGGACCTGATGGACGAGCCGTTCATCTGTTCTTACTGCGACACCCTGTTCACTGGCGATGCGGTCGGGAAGCTCGTGCGTTCGGAGTCGGACATCGCGCTGAACGTGGATACCGACTGGGTGGAGCACTACCGCTACCGGACGCAGCATCCGCCGCACGACGCGGAGAAGGTAACGGTCGCCGACGGGGTCGTGACGCGCGTGCACCGCAACATCGAAGCCGCCGACGCCTACGGTGAGTTCACGGGTCTGGCGCGGTTCTCGAGCAAAGGGGCGCAGCTGTTTCGCGAGCACTATCACCGGTGCCGTCGCGCCTTCGCGGGAAAGGCGTTTCGCGAGGCGGCGGTCTTCGAGATGGCCTACTTGATCCACCTGCTCCAGGAGATGATCGAAGCGGGCGTCGAGATGGCGCATGCGGACACACCCGGGCACTACCGGGAGATCGATACCCAGGAGGATCTGGATCTGGCTCAGAGGATCTGGGGGACTTGAGCATGTCAAAGCTGTTTCCCGCATCGGTGGTTGGTTCGATGCCCCGGTCGCGCTTCGTCATGGATCTCATCTCCGGCGAGGCGTCGGGCGACGAGTCCGCCATGGACGCAGCAGTCAAGTACGTGGTGGCCCTCCAGGAGCGCGCCGGTCTTGACGTCATCACGGATGGTGAGTGGCGGCGCAAGTCGTACATCGGAGTGATCGCAGAGCTGGCGCACGGGTTCGAGCTGAGCACGAATCCGGCGGACGGGAGACCGTGGACCGTGGTCGTCGACCGGCTGACCCCGGCCAATGCAGGGTTCATCGCGGCGGAGATCACGTTTCTCCGCGGGATCACCGATCGCCAGGTCAAGGCGACGCTCCCGTCTCCTGCGTTGCTGGGCGAGCGCATGTGGGACCAGGAGGCTTCGGCGAAGGCGTATCCGACCCGGGAGCAGTTCGTTCGCGATTGCGTCCCCATCCTGCGCCGGGAAGTGGAGCTGATTCGTGACGCGGGTGCGGACATCGTCCAGATCGACGATCCCCATCTCTGTCTGTTCGTAGACCCCGACGTGCGCCGCACGTATGACGACGCGGAGGCCGCGTCCGACTTCGCCGTCGACATGGTCAACGAAGTCACCCAGGGAATCGACGGCGTCAAGCTCGCCGTGCACCTGTGCCGGCGGGCCGGGGCTCGCGTGCGCGGAGAGCGTCGCCACGGAGGGGGCTATGGCCCGATCGTCCAGCAGTTGAACCGCTTGCAGGTGAATCACCTCACGATGGAGTTCACGGACCCATCGACCGGCGACATGGAGGTCTTCAGTGCTCTTCGGGAGGACCTCGAGATCGGACTCGGTTGCGTGGGTGTCACCCCGGGGCAAGTCGACTCCGCGAATACAATCGTCGAACGTGTGGAGCAGGCCTGCAAGTTCCTGGCTCCAGAGCGCATCACGCTGAATCCGGACTGCGGCTTCGCCCCGGGTTCGGGCGCGGTGGTGGACCTGGACGAGGTCTACGAGAAGCTGAAGCAGGAAGCGCTCGCCACGTCGATTCTGCGCGACCGCTACTCCTGATCCGGCGCCGCATCGAACACCGGTCTCATCTCGAACCGGAACTGGTTGCGGACGTCGGTCTTGTACTGGTCCAGGGACGGGGAGTACGTCCGGACCTGAACCGTCGAGCCTCCGGGCAGGAACTCCACCAGCCTGAGCCAACCTTCGCCGCCCTCGTTCAGGTGCTGGTAGTTCGAGAGGATCTGGTGCACCTCATTGCCCCGGTCGCCCTCACTGACCAGGTGGCCGACCCCATCGCCGAGGACGTGACCGCTCAACGTCATCACGAAGTTGCCGTGCCGGCGGACCAGCTTGTCGAAGAGCTGTTGGCCGTCGTTGAGATCCGCGTCGCTCGTCATGCCGTAGCTCGGAGGCGCCCACCGCTGGCTCCGACCGCGGGTCCGCCAGTCGTAGCGCGTGTCGTCGTAGTAGAGGTAGGCATGCGTGACGAGGATGGCGTGATGGTCGGGATGGCGTGCCACGACCTCGTTCGCCCAGACCACCGCCCGGTCCCGCGGTGCCCACTCGAGAGCGACGATCAGGAACCTCCGACCGGCAGCGTCGAAGACGTGGAAGCTGTTGTCCAACCGGTCCTCTTCCATGAGCCCGCCGAGGCCGGGCCAACTCCGATTCTCGTGCGCACGAAAATGCTGATTGAAATGGGTTTCACGACGTTCGGCGCGGCCATCGATCCCGTGGTCGTGGTTGCCGGTGACGAGGGCGTAGGGAACCCGGCCATCGAGGTTCTTCATGGCAGACCGCGCCAGCTCCCACTGCTCCGGAGTGTTGCGGTGGGTGATGTCGCCGAGGTGGATCACATATTGGATGTTGTGGCTGGCTACGTGATCGGCAATCCACCGGGTCTGCGCAAAGAAGTGCTCCGGATGGCCTTCGACGTACCCCTGCGTGTCCGGGAGAACCACGATGCTGTAAGCGCCATCGACGAAAGGCAGGGCCGCTGCTGTCATGGGTGTGCGAAACGTCGGTGTCGAGGAAGCCGGAACCGGTCGGCGCTCAGGCCACGGCTCCGACGCTGATTCAGTTGATGCGATAGGCGGGAGCAGCGCCGCCCGTGGGCACGGGCGAGAAGCACAACGGAACGCCACCGAGGTCGTAGGGATTCGGCGGCAGGACCGGGTTCGTCGGAGGAACGAAGAGCTCGAAGAGCGCCTCGTTCCCGATGCCGACATACCCGGTAGAGGCGGAGAGGTTGCGGCTGGTCGTCACCGGGCTCAAGGACAGACCGGGCGAGATGCCGACACCGATTTCGAGCGACGGAGGCGGCGCGGCGCCCACCTCGCTCATCACGATGTCGCCGTTGGAGTGGATGCGGAGCCAGAACGTGTGCACGGTGAGGGCGGCCCAGGACGGTACTGCGGTGTAGTCGACCTGGACAAAGGGAGACGGGCCGTTCGGCTGAACCGTGGCCTGTACCGTGCCGCCCAGCTCGGGTTGGAGGAGGGTCCAATACGGCGCGATCCGCTGATGAAGAGCCACGAACTCCGGTGCGGTCGGCGTGAAATCGGAACTTGCCGCCGAGAACGTGACGCTGCCCGGAGCGTTGATGAAGAGCCGCGTGTAGCTCGCCCCGTAGAACGGGATCGTGAAGCCGAACGGGGTGAGGTCCAGGAGGACCGCAGGCGCCCCTCCCAGAGTCCCGAGAGGCGCGATCGGGATGACCGCCGCCGTCCCCGAGAACAGTGCCCCCGCCGCGGCAGTCAGTGTGTAGCCGGCCGGTGCGCCTGGGTTCCCTACCGCAGCCTGCAGCCCAGCGGTGAACTCGACTCCCACGGCAGGTATGGGGAGTCCGAGCACTCGCACCCCCGTCGCGTCAGTCGCGAGAGGCGGAAAAAACGCAGCCGGCGGGACGACAATCAGCGTCGCCGGATCGAGGTCAATGAGGCCACCGGGCGCCGGCAAACCCACCGCGGCGGTCGTGTTCGAGAGCCCGAGCACAAGCGGCATCAAGGGCGCACCGGACAACTGGAGACACGCGACGGAACTGGGAACCAGCTCGATGCCAGTGACCGGCCACGGTGGACCGTTTGCACCGTTCAGGGTGAGCGAGGCAGCCGCACTGTTGGGCTGTTGCGCGCCGGCCGCAAGCACCATGAGGAGGGCAACGAGGGGCGTTCGCATGGCATCAGGCTCCGGCTTCCTCACGACTTCGAACCGGAAGCCCGAACCATGATATCAGCTTCACCTATTTCAGAATCTACGGAGCACTGTTCCGGCCGCGAACGCTCGGATTCCAAGTCACCAATGCTCTCCTCCACCCTCAGGTTTGAATTCACTTTCGCTGGGGTTGGCGGTCGCCCGATATTCGAGGCAACCGAAGCCCGGAAGCACCTCGGTTGGACCCAGGCGGGCAGCTCGCGCCGTTCTCCATTGCTGAGGCATGGCAGTGCGCAAAGAGACAGACAGAGATCCCATTGAGCCTCGCAACGCCCAGCGAGGAGCGATGCTGCTCATCACCCTCAACGTGATCGTCATCCTGGCCGCAATGGCGGCGGCCTTCCTCTCGATTGCGTTCTACGACAACAAAGAGCATCTGGCTGCGGCCCATCGTATGAAGGCCTTCTACATCGCCGAGGCCGGTCTCAACGACGCGATCAGCCAGATCCGAGCGGGCCGACGAGGCGACCTGGGCGCCGAGGACGCACAGATCTCCTTCGACAACGGGGGCTACTGGGTGGTCGCCGTCGACACTGGCGGCATCTGGACGCTGGTGGCCACGGGAACCTACGGGAACCAGCGGCAGGGGATCGAGGGGATCGTCGGGTCGGGCGGAGAGGAGGAGGGGTTCTACACCGGCGCGGGCATGGGCGAGGTGCAGACGGATGTCGAGAACGACAGTGTGACGGACAGCTACGACTCGGCGCAAGGGACCTACTTCAGCCAGCAGACGAACAACATGAACGGCACCCCCTATGCCAACAACAAGGGGCATGTGACCAGTAACGGTCCGATCACGATGGGACCGGATTCGAAGATCTTCGGCGACGCCAAACCCGGCATGCTCAGCTCGTTGATCCTCGCCGGAGGATTCGTCGACGGCAGCACCGTCCCGCGGCTCGACGACGCCATGCTGCCCACCATCGTCCTGCCCGACACCGCGAGCCTCCCCTCGACCAACTTCGACATCAAGGACGTCACCATGACGGTGCCGGCCGGCGACTACCACCATTCGAAGTTCAAGGTCCACGGGAATTCCAATCTCACGATCGAAGGTCCCGCGACGTTCGTGGTCGACGAAATAGACCTGCATGACAATGCGGTCGTCTCGATAGACGCGACCGGAGGACCCGTCTACTTCTACTCAACCGGGAAGGTGAAGTTTCACGGCAACGCTGAAATGGGCAGCGCCAGCGGCCGACCCCGCGACCTGCTGATCTTCATCAACCTGGACAACCACACCGGGTTCGAGTCGGATCCAGAGGGGCGACCAGGTAAGGGGATCAAGATCAGGGGCAACTCCGAAGTGACGGGGGTCCTCTACGCTCCCAACGGCGTCGTCACGGTGAAGGACGACGGGGTGCTCTTCGGAACCGCCTACGGCAAGAAGCTCCGTATCAAGAACGACGGCAAGATCCACTACGACGAGGCCCTGAAGCGAATCCTGAACCTGGGCACGGGTACCGGCAAGGCCACGAGCTGGCCGGCCGGCAGCGGCGGCGGCGGAGGGGAGAACGTCCTCAGCCTCCTCTCGTGGCGCGCGGTCGCACCCGGCAGCGCGCCGATGACCCAGGGGGGTGGGTAGGGCGATTCGCCACCGGCTCCCGGCCGTCAGTGATCTCCTCGCCACGCTCCGCGTGACAATGGCTGAGCACGCCCCGACCGCGGGGTTCGTGGCTATTCATGGAATCCCGCAATTACCGGTGACCCGCGGCGCCGGCGCCCCCTACTCGTTGTTGCATTGGCGTCCACTGCGCATTCATCGGCGCTGCAGGATCAAGCTGAGGTTGATAGGCTCCGGCCACCAATACTCTTCTGGAGCCAACATGCCGACGAGGAAGAAGCCAGCCGCCAAGCGCAAGACCGCAAAGCGCAAGACCGCAAAGCGCAAGACCGCCAAGCGCAAGACCACCAAGCGCAAGACCACCAAGCGCAAGACCACCAAGCGCAAGACCACCAAGCGCAAGACCGCCAAGCGCAAGACCGCCAAGCGCAAGACCGCCAAGCGCAAGACCGCCAAGCGCAAGACCACCAAGCGCAAGACCACCAAGCGCAAGACCACCAAGCGTAAGACCTCCAGGAAGACACCCGGCTCCCGTGCCGAGACGGTCGCGTGGGCAGCTCGTCTCATGAAGAAGAAGCGGGACATCAGCATGACCGAGCTGAAGAAGCTCGGGAAGAAGGACGGGCACAAGGTCTACCCGCTGATCCTCGGACTGGCGCGCAAGGAACTCGGCTGGGGCCGACCCAAGAAGAAGGCGACCCGCAGGACGACCGCTCCAGCTCGACCTTCTGGTCGTCGCGGCCCCGGTCGCCCGAGAAAGGCGGTGGACCCGACCGCTGCCATCCACGCCGTGATCGCACGAATGCGCGATCTCGAGCGAGAAGCGGACGCGCTGCGCAAAGCGATCGGACGGATCGCGGACATCACCCGCGGAATGTAGCTACGGCGTGCGACCCCAGCGACACGGCTCGCGACTCCGAGTCCACGAACTGGTCCTGAAGGGTCAGCGCCCGTCGCCCTTGTATCGAATCGTGTCGCCGGTCGGGGCCTGAGGCCACGGGGTCTCACCGGCTGCCCAGGTCTTCGGCTGGGTCGCACGCACCTTGGTGATCGCCTGCTTCAGCCATTCCGGTGCGTGGGCGTTCTCGTCCCGGCCGTAGACGAACGGCAGGGGCGGGTCCATCAGCAGGGGCGGGGAGCCGAGGACGTCCGCGAGTGATGGCCGCTGTTGGCCGACCTCGTCGAGTCGAGCCGTGAGTCGAGCGACCACGTCCGGATGCTCGGCCGCGACGTCGATCGACTCGGAGGGGTCCTTGGCGATGTCGTAGAGCTTGCTTCCCATCAGCTTGTAACGACCGGACAGGATCGTCGGGACGCGAACGCTGCCCTGGACCTCGAACACGATCTCGGTTCGCGGACTCGGCCTTCCCGCCAGCAGCACCTCGGCCATGTCCATGCCGTCGAGGGGACGCTCCTGACGGTGGCGACCGCCGGCCAGGGTGATGAAGGTGGGCATGAGATCGACCATGTGCATGAGGGCGTCGCTGGTCGAACCGCGCTTCAGCCTGCCTGGCCAACGCAGGACGCAAGGCACGCGGACGCCGCCTTCGTACGTCGTGTTCTTCGTGCCCCGGAACGGCTTGTTGAACTCGTCGCGCAGTCCACCGTTGTCGTTGGTGAAGATCACCAGGGTATCGTCGGAGAACCCGCTCTGATCTACGGCACCGACGATGCGCCCCACCGCGTCGTCCATGCACTTCACCGCCGCCTGACGCTTGTCCAGTACGTCGCGATATCGGGGGATCTCCTCGAGCGGACCATGGATGGCGTTGAACGCGGCGTAGAGGAAGAACGGGCGGTCCGCAGACTGCTCGGAGATGACGCGTACGGCCTCGTTCGCGATGAGGTCCGTTGCATACCCCTGCTCGAAGATCGGCTTCTGGTTCCGATGCCAGTCGAACACTGCGAAACGGGCGGGTGCGTTGTGGGGAATCGTGTAGCGGGTGTAGTCGATGCCCCAGCCGTAGTGTCCGTACTGATGTTGGAACCCCTGCCCCATGGGCAGATGCTCGGGGAGCCACTCCCCGAGGTGCCACTTCCCAATCATCGAGGTGAAGTACCCCGTCTCCCTCAACGCCTCGGCGACGGTACGCTCCCGCGTGTCCAATCCGTGGATCATGCGGGTCGGCACACCGCGGGCGTCGTGCGCGAGCTGCAGGCCGAGCCTGGCCAGGTATGTCGGCTTGCCGAAGTCCTCGGAGCGCCAGTCCATCAAGGTCCGGAATGGGTAGCGGCCCGTAAGCAGCGCAGCGCGCGCCGCGGCACACACCGGCTGCGCGTAGAACCGGGACAGGCGAAGACCCTGCGTCGCGAGGCGATCGATGTTGGGCGTCAGGACGGGGTCACCGCCGTGAAACCCCGGGTCGGCCCAGCCCAGATCGTCCACCAGGATCAGAACGACGTTGGGTCGTTTGGACGTCCCGTGCGGCTGTACCGACGAGCACCCGGTTGGCAGGACGGCGAGGAGAACGCACAGGACGAGCGGGATGACGAATCTTCTGGCGGTCATCGGGCGCATCTCCTTCACGCACCTACTTCGGCGGCGCGGACTCCACATCGCAGATCCGAAACGCCTCGGAGAGCTGCTGCCACGCATCCCCTGTCGCGATCCATTCGTGTCCAACGTAGCCATCGTAGCCGACGTCGACGAGCGCCTGCATCACGGCGCGGTACTGGATCTCCTGTCCGGCACCCAACGGTCCACGACCTGGACAGCCCGCGACCTGCACGTGAGCGATGAGCTCGCGCAGCTCCCGGATGCGCCGGATCAGGTCGCCATCCATGATCTGCACGTGGTAGACGTCGAAGAGCAGCTTGAGCGCCGGTGAGCCGACGCGGCGTATGATCTCCACGCACTCCTCGACATGGTCACCGAGGTAGCCGGGATGCCCTTTCATCGGAGTCGCATCGCGCGTGTTGAGGGGCTCCAGGATCAACGTGACCTTCGCGCGCTCCGCGGCTCCGACGATCTCTTTGTAGCCGCGCACGCAGTTCTCGATCCCTTCGGGTGCCTCGACCTTGCTCCCGTTGGGTTCGTGACTGGTGTCGACGAGACCGGTGAACGTCATGACGTTGGGAAACCCGGCAGCCAACGTGGCCTCGATCGCGGTTCTCAACTTGTCGTGACACTCGGGCCAGTGGCGGGGGTTGTTCATTCCACGCACGAAGGAATGGGACCTGGTCGCCGCGCAGATCAGCCCGTGGCGTCGCAGCGTGTCCCAGTGCTCCGGATCCACGAGCTCGAGCGCAACGCATCCGAGCCGGGACGCATACCGCGCCAGCGTCTCGACATCCCACCGCGGCCCCTGGTTCATGAAGCACCAACCGGCGACCGACTGCTTCAGCCGTCCCGCGCGCAGAGGCCGACCGGACGGAAGCGCGCACCCCGAACCCGCAATTGCGACGGCCGCGCACGCGGGCCCGATCCGGCCCAAGAAGTTCCGCCGCGTCTCATTGCATTCCTGGCCGGACATCGGCGACGACCGTATTCGAATCCCCGGCCCGCGAGAAGGCGCCGATGGAACCGGCCCCGACAATCTTGAAGAACCCGGTCGAAGACAAGGACTCCAGGGTAGGCGAATCGAGTTTTCGGACCCTGCGGTAGGATTCATACCCCAACGCTCCGATCCAGTCGCACGTCGGCTGGACCCATGCCGTTCCGGAAGAAGTGCCTCGGTTCGTCGGAACCCGCCGACGCTCCGAGATGATCTGGAGAGCCTGACTCATGACCTCTCGATACCTGAAGTCGCGCCGCGAGTTCCTTCGTGATTCCGCCGTTCTTGCCTCGGGGATGGTGTGGCTCCCGTCGGTGATGCGGACCGAGCCGCTCGAAGGTCGGCTTCGCCTGGCGAGCATCGGGGTCGGGGGTATGGGCGGGTCGGACCTCGGGCAGTTCCTCAAGCATCCGAACGTCGACGTGGTCGCGCTCTGCGACATCGATTCGTCGCGTCTCGCGGGAGCAGCGAGACGGGCGCCCAAGGCGAAGACCTTCGTCGACTGGCGCGAGATGCTCGACAAGATGGGCAACGAGATCGACGCCGTCAACGTCGCGACACCGGACCACACGCACGCGCCGGCGTCGATGTCGGCGATTCAGCTTGGCAAGCACGTCTACTGCCAGAAACCCCTGACCCACGACGTCCATGAAGCACGACACCTCCGCCTCGCCGCAGCGGAGCACAAGGTCGTGACGCAGATGGGAATCCAGATTCACTCGACCTGGCAGTACCGCACGGCGGTGAAGATCATCCGCGACGGCACGATCGGCAAGATCAAGGAAGTTCACAGCTGGAGCGGCAAGCGCTGGGGCTACGTGGGTCCCACACCAAAGCCGGCCAAGGTCCCGGCCAACGTCGATTGGGACCAGTGGATCGGCACCGCGCCCATGCGTCCCTACGCGAAGGGCCACTACCACCCCGCCAACTGGAGGAAGTGGGTCGACTTCGGCTGCGGCACGATGGGCGACATGGGAATCCACATCCTCGATCCCGTGGCGAGCGCCATCGAGCTGGGATTGCCGACGCGGATCGTGTCCTCGAGTCCCAAGGCGCCGCCCAAGGACTCGCATGGCATGTCCAACAAGGTCGAGTACACATTCGACGGGACCAATCGCGTCGTACCCGGCTTCAAGCTCACGTGGTACGACGGCGGGATGTCTCCGGACACGTCGGACTGGCCGATCAAGAAACTCCCCGGTCAGGGATCGATGTTCATCGGCGAAAAGGGGTGCATGCTTCTGCCCCACATCGGGGCGCCACGACTCTTGCCGGAAAGTGACTTCAAGGACCACGAGGTCGCGAAACAGCCCGGGGGCAATCACTACCACCTCTGGGTCGACGCGTGCCTCGGCGAAGGCAAGACGACCGCGGGATTCGACTACGCCGGCCCATTGACCGAAGTGCTGCTCCTCGGTGTCGTGGCCAATCGTTTTCCGACTCAGCGCCTCGACTTCGACGCCGAGAAGCTCGCGATCACGAACTTCAAGCCGGCGGACAGGTTGATCCATCGCCCGTACCGCAAGGGCTGGAAGATCGAAGGGCTCTAGGGCCCGGAACGGACGCGCTCGCCAGATTGGTGCGAGGCGACCAGAGGCCATCACGGCGGCTTCGCTCGCGAACGCCGGGTCGATAATTTCGGACCCCGGACGCAGTGGAAGGGCTCCGTCACGGCGCCCCCAGACGGTTCTTGCCGGCCATCGCCCGGGGGTGGTAGTCTCGCTGGCTCTTGCCAATCGGATCGTTGCCAATCCCACCGTGGTTGGACCAGGCCAAGATGACTCTTGTGGTGCGGCACCGTCGAAGTCATTCGACAGCCGTTCACCGAATTCCCCCTTTGATTCCCAGAGGCCCCGAACCATGAAACTTGCTCTTGCTCTTCTCATCGCCTGCACCGTGCTGTGCGGTGTGACTTCCGCACAAGCGGTAGCCCCGTACCTCGAGGACTTCGAGACGGCCACGACCGGCTCGACGGCCACCTGCAACAACAGCGCGGCCCTCGGCGGCTGGACCTACCCCGCGAACTGGGGCGAGGACCCGAGCGGCACCCCCGCCTTCCGTCCCGACACGGGCACGACGCCGTCCGGCGGCACCGGCCCTGGAGCGCCATTTAGCGGTGCGATCTTCATGTACTGCGAGGCGTCCACGACCTGCGGAGCTCCGAACGTGCTGTTCCAGCTCCTGTCTCCGACGGTCGACATCAGCGGCTTGACTACGCCGACCCTGGAGTTCTACTACAACGCCAACGGATCCGGCATGGGCACGTTGGTCGTCGAAGAGA
>NZBC01000090.1 GCA_002687715.1 Planctomycetota bacterium
CGGCGACTCCCGGCAGTCGTTGACATCGCGCTTGTAGGCCACTCCGAGCATCAGGATCGACGATCCGTTGACCGCCTTCTTGTGCTCGTTGAGCGCCTCGGCGCACAACGTCACGATGTACTCCGGCATCTGCGAGTTGATCTCGCCCGCCAGCTCGATGAAGCGGGCGTTGTAGTTGAGCGTCTTCAGCTTCCACGACAGGTAGTGCGGATCGATCGGGATGCAGTGCCCCCCGAGGCCCGGCCCCGGGTAGAACGGCATGAACCCGAACGGCTTCGTCCCGGCGGCGTCGATGACCTCCCAGACGTCGCAACCGAGCTTCTTGCACATGATCGCGACCTCGTTGACGAGGCCGATGTTGACGCTGCGAAACGTGTTCTCCAGCAGCTTCACCATCTCTGCCGCCGCGGGCGAGCCCACGGGAATGACGGTGTCGATCGCGCTCTCGTACAGCACGCGGGCCAGGCGCGTGCAAGCCGGCGTGACGCCCCCGACGACCTTCGGCGTGTTCTTCGTCTGAAAGGTCGGGTTGCCGGGGTCGACGCGCTCCGGAGAGAACGCGAGAAAGAAGTCCTTGCCCACCTCGAGCCCGGTGGACGCGAGCTCGGTCAGGATCACCTCCTCGGTGGTTCCAGGGTACGTCGTGCTCTCCAGAACGATGAGCTGGCCCTTGCGCAGGTTGCGGACGACGTTCTTCGTCGCGGAGACGATGTAGGAGATGTCCGGGTCCTTGCTCTTGCGCAACGGAGTCGGCACGCAGATCGACAGCGTGTCGCAGTCACGCATGACCTCGCCGGGCTTCCTGGCGGTGATCTTGCCCGCGGCCACGAGGGGTGCGAGCACGTCCGATGCGATGTCTCCGACGTATGACTCGCCCGCGTTGACCTGGGCGATACGCCGATCATCGATGTCGATCCCGACCACTGTGTGGCCGGCCTGAGCGAGCTCCACCACGAGCGGCAATCCAACGTAGCCGAGCCCGATCACCGCACATGTGGCCGAGCGACGTTCCAACCGGTCCAGCAGCTGCTGGCCAGGCGTAGAGAGAATCTCTGTCGATTGCGCAGTCATGTTCATTGCACCGTCGTCGTCATTGCACAGTTACGGTCTTCGCAAGGTTGCGGGGTTGATCCACGTCCGTCCCCCGAGAGACGGCCGTCCAGTACGCGAGCAACTGAAGCGGGACGATGTTGACGATCGGAGTGAGTGCCTCGTGGACTCGAGGCACCACCAGCACCTGGTCCGCGGCGGCCGCCACTCGGTCGTCGCCCGGAGTTACGAGGGCGATGATCTTGCCCCCGCGCGCCCGAGCCTCCTCGACGTTGCCGGCGATCGTCCCGTAGGTCCGGCCCTGGGTCGCGATCGCAAGGATGGGCATCCCGTCATCGATCAGCGCGATGGGACCGTGCTTCATCTCGCCCGCGGGGTACCCCTCGGCATGGATGTAGGAGATCTCCTTCAGCTTGAGCGCACCCTCGAGCGCGATCGGATAGTTGACCCCCCGGCCGATGTAGAGGAAGTCGCGCGACTCGTAGTACTCCTCGGCGACCGCCTTGACGGCATCCGACGTCCGCAGGACCTTCTCGAGCTCCTGGGGCAGCCCGCGCAACCCCCGGCACAGCTCCCGGGTCGTCTCGGCCGGAATCGTCCCCCTGACCTGTCCGAGGCGGACGGCGAACAGGAGCAGACAGACCAGCTGCCCGGTGAACGCCTTCGTCGACGCGACCCCGATCTCGGGGCCCGCGTGGGTCAAAACCACCCCGTCTGCCTCCCGCGCCATCGAAGACCCGGCGACGTTGCAGATGGTGAGGACATGACAGTCGAACTCGTCCTTGGCCCGGCGCATCGCAGCCCGCGTATCGGCAGTCTCACCGGACTGCGAAATGCCGATGCACAGCGTGTTGCCGTCGAGGACCGGGTCACGATAGATGAACTCTGACGCGTACTCCACGGTCACGTCGATCCGCGCAAACTGCTCGAGGTAGAACTTGCCCACCTGCGCCGCGTGCCACGAAGTCCCGCACGCGACCAGCGCGATACGCGAGATGTTCCGCAACCCGTCCGCGTCGAGGCCGAGACCATCGAGGACGACCTCGGAGTCGTCCACGGCCAGCCGCCCGAGGAGCGCGTCGCTGACCGTGGTCGGCTGCTCGTGGATCTCCTTGAGCATGAAGTGGGGAAAGCCGCCCTTCTCCGCCTGCTCGGGGCTCCAGTTGATCTCGACGACCTCCCCCGGGACGGGGTTGCCGTCCTGGTCGGTGACCGCGACGGACTCCGGGCGCACGGCGACGACCTGGCCATCCTCGAGATAGAGGACCTGGTTCGTCCACGGGAGCAGCGCGGGCACGTCACTCGCGAGGTAGTTCGACGTGTCGCCGATGCCGACCACGAGCGGGCTGTCCTGGCGCGCTCCGACGACGAGGTCGGGCTCGCTCTTGTGGATGGCGGCGATCGCGTACGCGCCCGCGAGCTCACGAACGGACGTACGCACCGCTGCGGCGAGATCACCGTCGTAGTTGCGAGCGATCAGGTGCGCGATCACTTCGCTGTCGGTCTCCGACGAGAACTCGGCGCCCTGGTCCGCGAGCCGGCGACGAATCTCGAGGTAGTTCTCGATGATGCCATTGTGGACCACCACCACCGCACCGGTGGGGTCGCGGTGGGGATGAGCGTTCTCCTGGCTCGGACGCCCGTGGGTCGCCCAACGGGTGTGCCCGATTCCGGTGCGTCCGCGGATCTCGACTCCGGCGAGCTTCGCCTCGAGGTTCCGGATCTTGCCGACCTCGCGCACGGTGTGAATGGGGTCGGCCGAGTCGGGATCCAGGATGGCCACACCGGCGGAATCGTAGCCGCGATACTCCAGGCGCTTCAGCGCCTCCACCAGCATGCCCGATGCCGGGCCGTTGCTCGAAGCACAACCGACGATGCCGCACATCAGCTTTCGGACGCTCCCAGGCTGAGCCGACCGCGGAAGTCGTCGAGGGTCCTCTGCAATCCGTCCGAGAGATCGACCGTCGGCGCCCAACCAAGCAGCTCCTGCGCGCGGGTGATGTCGGGCTGACGCACTTTCGGGTCGTCCTCGGGCAGGAGCTGGTAGGTGATCTCGCTCCCGCCGCCCACGAGTTCGATCACCTTCTCCGCGAACTGACCAATGGTGATCTCGGCCGGGTTCCCGATATTGACCGGTTCCTTGACGTCGGACGTCATCAACTGGTAGATGCCCGCGCACAGGTCGCTCACGTAGCAGAACGACCGGGTCTGGGTGCCGTCGCCGAAAACGGTCAACGGCTCGCCACGCAGTGCCTGACACATGAACGCCGGCAGCGCCCGCCCGTCGTCGAGACGCATGCGCGGCCCGTAGGTGTTGAAGATGCGGACGATGCGCGTCTCGACGCCGTGGAACCGACAGTACGCCATCGTGATGGCTTCGGCGAAACGCTTCGCCTCGTCGTAGACCCCGCGGGGTCCCACCGGATTGACGTTGCCCCAGTACGACTCGGGCTGTGGGTGAACGAGCGGATCACCGTAGACCTCGCTCGTCGATGCAAGCAAGAAGACCGCGCCCTTCTCCTTCGCGAGGCCCAGCGCCTTGTGCGTACCCAACGACCCGACCTTCAGCGTCTGGATCGGGAGCTGCAAGTAGTCGATGGGGCTCGCCGGCGAAGCGAAATGCAGGATGTAGTCGAGCGGACCGTCGACGTAGATGTAGTTCGTGACGTTGTGCTTGATGAACTGGTAGTCGTCACGACCGGCGAGGTGGGCGATGTTGGCGGGGTCCCCCGTCAGCAGGTTGTCCATGCCGATGACCTCGTGCCCGTGCGAGAGCATGAGATCCGTGAGGTGGGAACCGAGAAACCCGGCTCCGCCAGTGATGAGCACTCTGCCCATGGTCCCTTTCCGCGTGCGTGTGCGTGCGCGCGCGCCACAAAACGGGTTCACGCGCGGTCGGTCGCATCCATTCGGAAGTTCGACCTTCCGGTGCCCCAGCCTTCAACGCGCGGCCAAAACGTGCCAGAACGGCACGGAAATGTCAATCAGTGATCCTCATCCAGAAGCGAGGTCGAGTCCAGGAATCCGGTATCCACCTTCCCCGAGAGGAAGTCAGCGTGATCCAGGATACGAAGTTGGAGGGGGATGGTCGTGGCGATACCCTCGATGATCGTCTCCTGCAGGGCCCGCTTCATGACGTCGATCGCCTCCCGCCGGGTTTCGCCGCGAGCGATGACCTTCGCGATGAGGGAATCGTAATGAGGCGGGATGCGATAGCCGGAGTAGAGGTGGGAGTCCACGCGGACGCCGCGCCCCCCGGGAGGAACGAAGAGGCTGACCTTGCCGGGGCAGGGGCGGAAGCCCTTGGTGGGATCCTCGGCGTTGATGCGGCATTCGATCGCGTGGCCTTTGGGCAGCACGTCATTCTGTGAGAACGACAACGGCTCCCCCGCCGCGACGTGGAGCTGTTCCCGCACGATGTCGATCCCGGTCACCTCTTCGGTGACCGGATGCTCCACCTGGATGCGGGCGTTCATCTCCATGAAGTAGAAGTTCAGGTCCTTGTCGACCAGGAATTCGACCGTTCCCGCGTTGACGTAGTTCGATTCCCGGGCGAGCCGAACGGCGGCTTGACCCATGCGGACGTGAAGCTCATCAGTCAGAAGCGGGGCGGGCGCTTCCTCGATCAGCTTCTGGTGCCGCCGCTGGACCGAGCACTCGCGGTCGCCGAGATACACGCAGTTGCCATGCGTGTCAGCCATGATCTGCACCTCGACGTGGTGCGGGCGCTCGACGAACTTCTCGATGTACACGTCGCCATTGCCGAACGCCGCTTCCGCCTCGGTCTTCGCCGCGGCGTAGCCGTTCAGGAACGCGAGCTCACTGTGCGCAACGCGCATCCCGCGACCGCCGCCGCCGGCGACAGCCTTGATCATCACCGGGTACCCGATCTCCTCGGCGACGCGGCAGCCCTCCTTGTCGTCGGGGACGATGCCGTCGCTGCCCGGCACGATGGGGACGTCCGCCGACATCGCGACCTCCCGTGCCTTGGCCTTGTCGCCCATGTTGGCCATGGTCTCGGGGCTCGGCCCGATGAAGCCGATCTTGCAGGACCGACAGATCTCCGCGAAGCGCGGGTTCTCGGCCAGGAATCCGTAGCCGGGGTGGATCGCATCGACGTTGGCGATCTCCGCCGCCGCGATGATGCGCGGGATGTCGAGGTAGGACTTGGAGCTCGATCCCGGACCGATGCAGATGGTCTCGTCGGCGTACCGCAAGTGCAGAGCGTCTTCGTCGACCTCGGAATAGACGGCGACCGTCTCGATGCCGAGCTCACGGCACGCGCGAATCACGCGGAGAGCGATCTCCCCACGATTGGCGACGAGGATGCGAGTGAACATCGGGGAGACGAGCCTCAGGAGGGCTTGATGAGGAACAAGGGCTGGTTGTACTCGACCGCTTCGCCGTTCTCGGCGAGGACCTCCACGATCGTGCCCGACACCTCCGCCTTCACCTCGTTGAACACCTTCATGGCCTCGATGAGGCACACGACCGAGTCGGGGGCGACGCGATCGCCGGGCTGCACGAACACCTCCAGCTCCGGGGACGCGGCCCGGAAGAAGGTGCCGACCAAGGGCGAGTTGAAGGTGATGGTGTCCTCGGTCTTCGGCGGCTCTGGTGCCGGCGGGGCAGCCGTGGGAGCCGCGAGTGCGCCCACCGGGGCGAGCGGGGCCGGGGCGCCCGGATGAAGGTGAACGAGCGGGGCCGGTCCGACTTGCGTGGCGCCGGCCTTCTCGAGGAGGTAGCGCTTGCCCTCCTCCTCGACCTCCAGCCGCGCGAGGCCGTTCTCGTTCATCAACGTGATGAGCTTCTTGATCTCCCGGACGTCCATCAAGCTCCCCAAAAGTGGGCCTACTGTAACCGCCCTGGGGGTCGGGTCAACGAATCCCGCGGTCCCTCGGCGTAGCCGACAACCCCATGTTATCAAAGGACTTGGCGATCAACACGATCCACTGATGACGTGCTCTGCGATCTGGATTGCGTTCAATGCGGCGCCCTTGCGGACCTGGTCCCCCACGGCGAAGAACGAAAGTCCACGGTCGAAGACGGCGGCCCTGCGGAGACGACCGACCAGAACGTCGTCGCCTCCAGACGCCAGATCAGGTGTCGGAAGGTCGACGCGACGGACGCCCGGAGCCGCGTCCAGGACCTGCGCCGCGTCGCCCGGATCGGCGAGGTCGCGAAACCAGGCCGTGGTCGCCACGCCGTGCGCTCGCGGCACCGGCACCCGCACGCAGGTGCATGCGACCTCGAGGTTCGGGAGGTCGAGGATCTTGGCCGACTCGCGACCCATCTTCGCCTCCTCGTCCGTGCCTCCGTCCGCGGCGGCGGTGCCGATCAAGGGTACGACGTTGAACGCAAGGGGTGCCGGAAAGACCTCGGCCGCCGGCGCCGCCCCGTCGAGAATCGCACGCGCACCCTGCCAGAGCTCGTCGAGCCCGGCCGCGCCGGCGCCGCTGGCCGCCTGATACGACGCGACGACCATGCGCTCGAGCCCGAACGCCCGGTGGAGCGGCGCGATCGCCATCGCGTTGACGATCGTCGTGCAGTTCGGATTCGCGATGAGGTTGCGATGGCCGCGGAGCGCCGCGGCGTTGATCTCCGGGATGACGAGCGGGACGTCGTCTTCCATGCGGAACGCCGACGAGTTGTCCACGACCACGCACCCCCGCGACGCCGCGTAGCGGCCCCAGGCTCGCGACCGCTCCGAGCCCGCGCTCATCAGCGCGACGTCGAGCTCCGAGAACACCTCCTCGCGGGCTTCCTCGACGGCCACGGTCTCGCCCCCGAACTCGAGTGTGGTCCCCGCGCTGCGCGACGATGCCAGCAACCGCAACGTGCCGACCGGGAACGCCCGCGTCTGCAACAGGTCGAGCAACTCGCGCCCCACTGCGCCCGTCGCGCCGACGATACCGATCCGGAGTCCGGTCACCCGTCCCGCCTCCAGGGCCCGCTCTTCCCGCCGTCCTTCTCTAGGAGCAACAGGCCGTCCATCCTCAGGCCACGGTCCACCGCCTTCACCATGTCGTACACCGTCAACGCTGCGACCGACGCCGCGCAAAGCGCCTCCATCTCGACGCCTGTGCGATCCACCGCGCGCACCTCCGCCTCGACGCGCAACACGTCTTCCCCTGCCGGCTCGAACTCCACCCGCACCTCGGAAATCCGCAGCGGATGACACATCGGAATCAGATCCGACGTTCGCTTCGCGCCCATCACCCCAGCCAGCCGCGCCGTCTCCAGCACGGCCCCCTTGGGCAGATCTCCGGAGAGCACCCGCGCCAGGATGCCGGCCGAGAACGTCAACCGCGCCTCCGCCAACGCCCGCCGCGACGTCTCCGGCTTCCCCGAAACGTCGACCATCCGGGCGCGCCCGGCTTCGTCAGCGTGAGACAGTCGATCGCTCATGCAGGGAGGATACCAACGTCGCGGTGGCCGTCCTGCCCCACTCCTCTGCCGGGAGCGCGAACCTCCGGGTCCGCGCTCCCAAAGACCAGACGCCCCGCTACGAGCCCCGCCCCGTCTCGACCTCCACCCGCGATTCCATCTCCCCACCCAGACGGAAGCCCATCGCCTCCATGAGGTGGAGTTCGCCGACGGCGGCGTCGCCCGCGAGGTCGGCGACGGTGCGGGCCACGCGCTCGAGACGTCGGATCGCGCGGGCAGAGAGTCGTTGCGACGTGACGAGCTTGAGGAGAAGACGCTTCGTCGAAGCCGAGTAGGCATTGGCGGAGCGGACCGCCGCGTCAGGCGCTTGTCCGTTGGAGCCCGTCACTGCGGGCCACCGGGTGCGCTGGCGCTCCCGCGCCGCGACCACGCGGGCGAGCACCGATGCTGACGGCTCTCCCTGGACATCATCGTCGAGGAGGGCCGCGCTCGGAACGGGCCGGAGCGGGATGCGCATGTCGAGCCGATCCAGGAGCGGTCCCGAGAGCCGACCCCGATAGCCCTGCACGCGCCGCGGGGTGCAGGAGCAACGCCCGTCGCCCAGTCCCTGGTACCCACAGGGGCAAGGATTCATGGCCGCCACGAGCATGAAGTCGGCGGGAAAGCGGCGAACGCCACAGGCCCGCGTGATGTGGACTGCACGCTCCTCCATCGGCTCGCGCAGGACCTCGAGGGCCCGCCGATCGAACTCGGGGAACTCGTCCATGAACAGCACCCCGTGATGAGCCTGGGAGAACTCGCCGGGCCGGATCGGCGTACCCCCGCCCACCAACCCCACCGCGGTCGCCGAATGATGCGGCGCGCGGAACGGAGGCAGGTGAATCCGCGTGACGTCCAGCGAGCGAACGACGCTCTGGATGCGCGCGACTTCGAGCCCTTCTTCGTCGGCGAGGGGGGGCAAGATGCCGGGCAGCCGTCGCGCGAGCATCGTCTTGCCAGAGCCCGGCGGCCCCTCCATCAGCAGGTTGTGACGCCCGGCGGCGGCGACCTCCAACGCGCGGCGCGCGTGGTGCTGGCCTCGAACGTCGGACAGGTCCGGGCCGGAAACCGTCGCACCAGCGGCGGGGCCGCGAGGTCCGTCGTCTGCCATCGCCTCGCCCACCAGCACACGAAACGCGTCCTCGACCGTATCGACGGGATACAGCGCCGGGCCAGCGATCAAGCGCGCCTCGGCGAGATTCGCACGCGGAACCACGACCCCCGATCGGCCGGCGCGTCGCGCCTCCATGACCGCGGCGAGCGTCCCCGGCACCGAACGCACCGCGCCACCGAGTCCGACCTCTCCCACGAACACGAGTCCGCACGACGTCGCGTCCGAACGGCCGAGATGCAGCGCCGCGTACACCATCGCCAGCGGCAGGTCGAGCGACCGCCCGGTCTTCCGCACATCCGCTGGAGCAAGGTTCACCAGCACCCCCGCGGGCGTCGTCACGCCTCGCCGCAACGCCGCGGTGGCCGAACGGGCCCGCAGCATCCCCTCGCGCACCGCCGTGTCCGGCAGGCCCACGATCTTCACCTCCGTGACCCGTAGCCCGTCCGAGTACCGCGCTTCGACGGTCGTCTCCACTCCCGAGATACCGTCGACGACCACCCCCAGAATGCGAACCGCCATGTGATGCGGACGGTGGGGCTGGCCGAGCGTCCGGGGAAATCGAAGGCGTCCAGGTCTTTTTGTCGGACCCTTGTCATGAATGCCGGCGCCGGACCGCTCCTCTTCTTGTCAGGCGGGTGCGCCGGGGAAACCCGACGCGCTCGCGGCTTTTCCGAGCGCCCGGGAGCGGCCCTGTCGAGGGGCGCCGGACGCACCTGGAACAGCAAACGTTGGAGATGACCCATGCTGCGTATCACGACGCTTCTCGCTGTCGTTTGTCTGTTGCCTCTCGCCGCCGCACAGGAGGTGAAGCTGTCCATTGAAGGCGCGCCCGGAGCGGGCGATGCGTTCGATCTTGGCACCGGAAACCTCGATGTGGAGGTGGTGCTGAAAACGAACCTGCCTCACTCGGCGATGGGGTTGTTCGCCCAGACCGAGCACACCGAGCCCGTGCTCATCGCGCTGGGCTTCACGAATGGGTACGGCGAGTGGTCCAAGGCCTACGCCATCCCCACTCAGACCGCCGACGCCAGGGTGACCATCTTCGCCATGGTCCTGGTCCTGGACTCCACCGAGGTAGTGGAATCCAACCGGCTCACGCTCAAGTTCCGGAAGTCGCCCACGCCGCCGGAGCCGATCGACCCGATCACCCACCGCCATTACGTGCCGGCTCCCACCAGCAAGCCCAAGGAAGAGGCAGTCGACCAGGAGGACATTCCCGCCGACGTGCGCGCCGCTTCTCTTTCGGACAGCGGAAAGTAGGCACCCCCCTGACTCCTCACCCGCAGCTCAGCCACGCAGCATCGCGGCGACTCCGTCTTCGTCGCGCTCTCCGGCCCCGACCCGCGCAGCCCGCCGCACGGGTCGGGGCTCTTTCTCATGGGGAATCCGGGAGCCGAGAATCTCCTCTGCCATCCCCAACCGCGACCCGCAGTCTGCTCAGCGCGGGATGTCGAACGGGAACGCGCGCTTGACCCACCGCGGCCGGCGCTCCGGGTGCAGGCCGGACGCGAGGTACTCGATGAGCCCCGCGCACTCCTCCCCCGTCGGCGGACGGTTCTTGACGATCAAGGCGCCGTACGCGAACCGGTCCGTCGAGAAGGGCACCTGGGAGTCCTTGTAGAGGAACGCCAGCGTCGTGCCCCGGCGCGGAGAGAACACCTTGATGCGAGCACGGTTCGGGCCGGTTTCGAGATCACGCTCGCACCGGCAATCGAGCCCTGCGCGCTCCGGGTCATGGAGGAAGCGCAGGTCCGACATCCGCAGCGCTTCGCAGAACGCGAGCTCCGCCGGTCCGTCCCCGACGTCGTCCTGCAGCGGATCTCCGCTCGGGGACACGATCATGATTGGGCCGACGCCGTTTCCGACGCCCGCGGCAGGTCGAGGCTCCCGTGCACCGCGTGCGGGCGCAACTCCCGCCTGAAGTGCAGCTGCGCGAGCCGCTTCACCACGCCCAGCTTCAACCGGTCGAGACGGAAGCCGAGAGTCCGTGGAACCAGGTAGGCCGCGTCGTCCGGATTCACGATCAGCGACACCTCGATGTTCGGTGCGACCCCGATGGGGATGCCCCCCTGGCGACACGCGACGTACATGTGGCGCATGACCTGCACCATCTCGTCGTAGTCGGGTGACGGGTAGTGCTCCATGTCCGAGCCGACGACCGGCCGGAAGATGCACACCGTCGGAAACGCGCCCGCGCCGGTGATCCAGTCGATGGCCTCGAGCGTCGACTCGAGCGGCTCGACCCCCGCGATGATCTCCCCCGAGCACGCCCCCTTGGGCATCCTCTTCTGGCAGTACTCGAGCGCACGGAAGAAGGCTTGTTGTCCGACCGTGGCCTGCTTGCCGGGGCAGAGCTCCGCGAACCACTTGGGGTGATGGAACTCGTAGCAGAACGAGAAGTGGTCGCATCCGAGATCGCGCAGCCAGTCGAACTGCCAGAGTTCGTCGGGCGACCCCGGCGGTACTGCCTGGACGCCGACGAGCGCACCCACCTCCTCCTTGATCGCCTTCACGTACGGGGCGAGTTGCCGCAGCCCAAGGCCATTCTGGTAACCCGTGTTGAAGTGGACGAAGGTGACGCCGGACTCGGCCTTCGCACGCGCCGCCGTCTCGACGACGTCGCGCACGTGCTTCGTCGCGACCTCGTTCACCCCGACGTTGAACCCCGTCGTACAGAATCGGCAGTTCTGAGCCTCGCCCTGGTACCAGTACATGCACGAGTTCGAGACGTAGATCCCGAGATACGTCCCCTGCAACACGCCGACCTGGGCCATGGTCGTCCCGCGAGACGTCGTGCCCTGGTACCAATCGGGTTCCTCCGGGACGCGCACGGGATACGCCTCGCCGTTGCGGGTATCGCGTATGAGGTAGCGGCTGCCATCCTCCGCCTGGCGAAGCTCGAAAGGCGACGTGCGGACGAAGTCCTCCTCGACGGGGACGTTCAACCACAGGTCCTTGAGGTCGCCGGGGATCACCAACTCGAGACCCGACCCGAGGCCGGCACGGGTGCGGGAGACGGGGCGTGCATCGTCGGACAGCGACGCCGCGGAGGGGATGCGAACGCCGCGACAGAAGAGCTCGATCTCGAGCTCACCGGGATTGCGCCGCGGCACCGTCATGGGCACGACGATAACACCGATCATCGACCAACACG
>NZBC01000091.1 GCA_002687715.1 Planctomycetota bacterium
CGAGGCGATTCTCAGGCTGCGCTCGCTGCGGGCGAGCGGCGACTTCGACGAGTACTGGCGCTTCCACCAGCGACAACGGCTCGAAACCAACCATCTGCGTCGCTACGCGGCCGACGAATTGAGGCGCGCGGGATGAGTCCCGCGCCGTCGTCCGAAAGGAGCCGCACCCATCGGGTGGATAGCAGCCACAATCCTCAACCGCTATGTTCGTCGGAGGGAGATCTTAATACCGCCCGCAAATAGCTCCTCCAGGACTGGGAAGCGTATCAGGAATCGCCTTATGCGGGACCTTGAAACGTTTCGCAACGACTCTATCTTGAGATTTGAATTCGCCGTAACTCTCCTTATGCGATGCAGAGAGAGCTTCCCAATCGTCTCATAGAGCCCAATTATATTGGCGCACGCCTCCTCTGGGAAGTCATTGCGGATCTTTTGTATTCTCAATACTTCGATGATTGTTCTGTCTGGCAGGACGTTGTGCACCCACGGAATCGGGATATAGCGCCTAAGATGCCCTCCATTAGAGGTGAACCATATTGGAGACGTAGCCAGGCACGCTCGTCCATTCGGCCTGAGTATCCGAGCCACCTCACTAAATAGCTTGTCAACGTTCTCTACGTGCTCAAGCACAGCATCACTGACGACGATGTCAATGCTCTTATCCTTGATCATATATAGATCACGTGCATCTGCGGCAATAACCTCGTAGTTATCTCCATCATAATTATCCTTAAGGAGTGATCTGGCTCTATTTGCTTTGACTGCATCTATCTCGATGCCATATACAAATTGCGCGCCGTGATTCAGGGCGTGACACAAGTACCCGCCGACATTGCTCCCGATTTCGAGAACAGTCTTTCCGCCCAATTGAATCGAGAATGAGTCATCAAATCGCTGCGATTTCTCGACCTCCATTTCGAAATAGTTACTCGGTATGTCGCTCTCTCGACCACCTCTATTTATGAGCGGTTTGCACGCATAGTATACAAGCCACGAAAAAAGTGAGAATCTCTCGGGCTCGTGATCACTATGATCCATGGCTGTAGCCTCCTGCCTCAACATAGGGTGCGGCTCCTTTCGGACGACGGCGCGGGATGAGTCCCGCGCCGTCGTCCGAAAGGAGCCGCACCCGACTCGGTGTCGGGTCGTGGGTGCCGATGGGAGTCTCCGACAGCACCGCATAGGACATCTTGTCGATCAGCGTGAGTGTGTTGGTCAACCGGTTGAAGACGTAGAGGATCGGAGCGGTGGGGTGAAGCGCGAGCCCGCGTGGTCCTCGTTTGTCCACGGAGTTCACCGTCGCCCCGGGAGTGTTTCCGATCTCGATTCGCGCGATCACGGTTCCTGAGGTGGATACGACACCGATCCGGTCCGTGCCCTGGGCCGCCACGTAGAGCAGCCCTTGCGACTCATCCAGGACCACGCCCGTTGGTTCGGAGAGCGCGGTTGCACGGGCCGCCGGATTCGGAAGTGTGTTGTAGTCGATACCCGGGTTCAGGTCGTAGGCGTCGACCGTCGGCGTCGACCCGGTGGTGATGCGGGTGAGCCGACTGTCGATGCAGTGGCCCCTGAGCACCGGCTCGAATCGAATCGCGTTGCGGGCGTCGGTGTTGACGACGAAGATCTCATTCGTCTGGGAGTGAACGGTCAGGTCGAAGTTGGTCGTGCCGACACCGGTGAAGTACCGCATGACCGAGAGGGTCTGCACGTCGATCTCGGCGATGTCGTTGTCGGGGAGGTCGTATGCGAAGGAGCCGGACCAGGCGGGGTCGTCGAGGGACACCACCAGGCCGCTTTGCGGCGCAGGCGGCAGAGCCGGGTTGGTGGGCAATGGCGGCGGCGGCGCCTGAGTCATGGGCAGGAGGGTCGTCCGATTACCCGATCGGTTCACTAACGCGTAGACCTTCGTGCCATCGCCGCTCGCCGCGAGACCGCGAGGATCCTTGCCGAAGATCGGGATCGTGCCGAGACCTGCTCGTGTCGAGGCGTCGAACACGTGCACCTCATCCGAAGCCGTCGCCGTCACGAACGCCTTGCCGCCGGCGAAGGCGACGTCAGTCGGCTCGTCCTTCACCCTCAGAGTGTCGATGGCACGACCTTCGGACACCGAGACGATGCTCACTGAGTCGGACAGGTGATTGACGACCCAGACCTCGTCGTTGTTCCTCGGCGTCACGGAGACCGGTTCCAGCCCCACCGGAATCTCCTTCAGAATCACTGGCTCGGTTGGATTGGTCAGGCTCCACACCACGAGCCGGTTGTCTGCCGTGCTTACTGCGAAGAGCCGCGACCCGTCGGGGGAGATCCGGACTGGATGAACCGCGGGAGATTCGTAGTTGACGAATGCCTGAGCGGTGAGCGAGCAGCTCACCAGGAGCAGGCAAATGAACGACTTGAATTGCATGGTGAAATGGATGGGTGGGCAAATGCCCATCGATCGTCAGACTACCATCCTCAGGTCAAGAGCAGCTGGGCTTTCGCCCTGCGTTCGTCGGCCTACGGACCGCGCGCCCAGACCTCGAAGATCCCGAACGTCGCGACGATCTTGAACCGCGTTCGGAGGAACTCGACGGTGACGGGGAAGTCCGAGAGCGGATCTCGGTCCAATGCGTTCGCTGCGATGACGCCCGTCATCGGCTTGGTGGGGTCGATCCCGGTGAGAGATTCACCCCGCTGAGCCTTCCGCTCGATCTCGGCCATCACGTCCGGCCAGCCGACGGATTCGATGACCACGGTCGTCACCGCGCGCTCCTGGAGGCGCGAAAGCAACCAGCGATCCATCTGGGGCGCGTGCTCGCGAGAGTACGTGAGGCCGCGGTGGAACCATGGCAGTGGCAGCGGTGGTTCCATGTCGAGCATCGGGTACAGGAGCGTGAAGTCGGTGAAGACCACGAACCTTCCGCTGCGGCTCTTCAGCTCGCCGACGAGACCTCGAAGGTCGACGGGGTTGATTCCCCGGCCGGCGATACGCGTCGGTTCGGCCCACGCGAGGTCGTCGAGGATCGGCACGTCAGCGGGCGCGCTGCCGAACGTGGCCCCGTCGAAGACGTCGTGCACCGTCCGGTCCCATCCCACCTGGGTCGCGTTCGCGATCACCAGGGCGGAGGCCGCACCAGCAACGAGGAGCACGGCGAGACGGCCGGGAGAGGTCATGGGAGGTCGCGCTCGGCTTCGCGGCCACCAACACCCGAACGCCAGGCCCAGTGACATCCCGAGCATCATCTGTCCGTTCTCGGGCTGGTTCTTCGTGCTCACGAGCAGGGTGTTCTGAATCGCGACTCCGGCGAGTGCGACCAGCGCGCCCAGGGCCGCGGGTCGGCGGTCATCGGTGACCCGGCGGCGCAGGAGGCCAGCGAATGCCACGGCTGCGACGCCGAGCAGGACCCATCGCTCCTCAGATGCATAGGGGCCAATCAACAACCCCTTGAGGGTTGTAAACGGATCGGCCAGGAGTCGCTCCCGGCCCACCGAGGCCGGGATCTCGACGAAGTGGCGCAGGAACAACTCGGAATCGCCTTGGCCACAGAGGATGGAGACGATGGTGGCTACGGTGATGCCGCACGACAAGCAGAACGCGGCCCCGTCCCGAATCGTGGATCGGTCATGGATCCAGGCCCGGGTCAGCGTGATCACGAGCACCGCTGCGCAGATGACGAATCCGCAGTTCTGCTTGCAGAAGATAGCCAGCGCCGCGAGGACCCCGCTCGCGATGACACCCCGGAGACCGGGATTGGTGCCGTCCCGAGGAACGAGGCACGTGAGCGCCGCGAGGCCGCACAGGCCCGCTGCCTGCTCGAACCACGGGGTGCCGAACGGGGCCTGGAACCAGGCGGCGGTGACCAAGGCGCCCATGGAAGCGTAGATCCTGCTCCCGGATGCGCGCCGGATCAGGGTGAAGACCAGGAGGCTCGCCATCGCTGCGAAGGCGGCTGCCGTGCCTACGTACGCAGGGTAGCTGGTGCCGAACACAATGAAGACCAGGCCCTGCACCCACGCGAGAACCGGACCCATCGGTAGAATGAAGTCTCGGTACATCACCTGACCGGAAGCTATCCGGTGTCCGAGGTCGAAGACGATCGACTGATCGAAGGGAAAGAACCCACGAAGCCCGCAATGCCACGTCCAGACGAACGCCAGGAGGGCGATGCCGGCCGCGAGGACCGGATCCCATCCGTGTCTGTGGAGGTCGCGAGGAAGTGGATTCCCTGTGGGTGGCCCGGGCATGTGGCTCATTCGAACACGTTTTCGTTCCTACGTGGACCTTGACCAGCGATCTGCGCCACGAGGCACCGACAGGACGACCTCCTCTCTGATCCGGCGATGAACCAACAACTCTCACTGCGGCCGCCTCTGTCGGCGCTTGACTGCTCCGTGATCGTGGTCAGCTGGAACACGCGTGACCTGCTGTCGGCGTGCCTGGCTTCGCTGTTCGAGCACACACGTTCCGTCACCTTCGAAGCGATCGTCGTCGACAACGCTTCTTCGGATGGCACGTGCGACATGCTGGCGCAGGACTTCCCCGACGTGATCGTCATCGAGAACGACACCAACGACGGGTTCGCCTGCGGCTGCAACCAGGGGATGCGCGTGGCCCAGGGGCGCGTCTTCGTCCTGCTCAACAGCGACACCCGGCTCATCGAGGATGCGATCGGCGGGTGCGTCAGGGATCTGGAGTCGGATGCCGGGCTGGGGGTCATGGCGCCCGCCCTCGTGTTTGATGACGGGGCTCCGCAGCCCTCGTGTGGGAGGTTTCCGACGGTGTGGGGGAGCGTCCGGAGCTCGTTCGACCTCCTGGGATTGGTCCAGCGTATTCGTGATCGCCGTTCGCATTTCGTCTCGCCGTACCTGACGCAGAAACAGCACGAGGTTCGTAGGGAGGTCGACTGGGTCCTCGGCGCGTGCGTGATCGTGCGTCGGGAGGCAGTGGCCGACGCTGGGCTGCTGGACGAGACGATCTTCCTATTCGCGGAAGAGTGGGACTGGGAGTACCGGATTCGCGAAGCTGGCTGGAGGATCATGCTCAACCCCGATCGGAAGCTGGTTCACGTGGGGAGCGCGAGCTGGGCACTGGCGGACGGGGCGCGCGTCGCAGCAGTTCTGCGGGGAATGCACTACTTCTACAGGAAGCACTACGGACGAGGCAGCGCCCTCCGTTTCACCCTCTTCACGTGTCTCGTGGCCACCGCGAAGGTCGTTGGATGCCTGCCATTGCTCCTGATTCCCGGGATGTGGACCTCCGCCTGGGGAGGCCTGCGCTGCAATCTGGCCAAGCTGAGGTGGTGCCTTTCCCGGGCGACCTGAGCGGTTCCGCCGTGGTAACATTCTTCCACACCCGGACGCCGGCGGCGCGTTAGGGTGAACCGCTCTAAGTGGTCTGTACAGAAAGATCTTGAGGCATCCGGCCTCTCTGTCGTCCTCCCCATGTTCTCCACAGTCAGTCGCACTGCTACTCGGAACACCGTCAATCCCGGCATCCGGCGGGTGATGGTCCTGGACCCGATCGGACACGTTCTCGGATCCCACGATCATGCGATCTGCTCGGAGCTGGCCGGCCTGGGCTGCGAGGTCCGGCTGGGGACTCATCCCGAGAACCCCTTCGGGCGCGACAGCAGCCCCTACCGACGCCAAGACACGTGGCGGGGTGTCGTGGGCACTCGGAGTCGCGTGATGAAGACCCTCAGCTGGTTCCGCGCCTTGGGGCGGATCATGGGGGAGGTGCGCAGTTGGCGGCCCGACGTCGTGTTCTTGTACTACAGCCTGCAGCCGGGCCTCGATCGCCTGCTGCTGCGGCGTCTCGCGGCGGCGAACGTGCGGACCATCCTCGCCGTGCACGACGTCACACCGCTGGACGCTGCGCCGAGCACGGACGCCGCGTGGCGTCGCCTGTATCACACGCCGGATCGCATCATGGCGTTCAGTGAGTTCTCCCGGCGGGAGATCATCGAGCGGATGGGCGTCGACTCCGATCGCGTGGGGGTCGCGTACCTCGGAGTCGCGAATGTCGAATCGCCCGGGATGGACATCCGGTCGGCACGACGTCGGGTCGGTGCCTCCGAGCAGGAAGAGCTGGTCCTGTGTTTCGGACAGATCAAGTCGAACAAGGGCCTCGACCACCTGATCGAGGGGTTCGCGTCGGTTGCCGCCGAGCGCCCTCGCGCCCACCTGCGGGTCGTCGGACTGCCGCGCATCGACATGACGCGTTTCCACGAGATGGTCGCAGCTCTCGGCCTGGACGATCGAGTGACGTTCTTGAGCGAGCGAGTACCGGAAGAGCAGGTCATTCCGTGGCTCACCGCCGCCGACGTGGTCGTCATGCCCTACACGCGTCTCTACCAGAGCGCGGTGATCACGCAGGCGTCTGCACTCGGGAGACCCATGATCGCGACGCGCGTCGGGAGCTTCCCGGAGCTCATCGAAGACGGGAGGACCGGGTGGCTCGTCGATCCCGGTGACGCGAGGGCGCTCTCGGGGGCTCTCCTGGACGCGTTGGGAGATCAGGCTCGCGCCGAGCGACGGGGTGAGTTGGCGCGGCAGGATCTGGTGCAGCGCTGCAGCTGGGGTGCTCTCGCGCAGCGGTTGCTCGAGGTAGCGGAGTGAGAGTCTACGAGATGAAATTGCTGATCGTTGTCGTTGCCCTTTGGCTGACCGCCGGCTGCACGGCTCCCGAGGCGTCGGGTGAGTTGGCGGCCGATCCGCGAGTCATCGATTCTGCGAGGCGTCTGAAGAAAGAGTACGTGATCGTTCCTGGCGACACCTTTGACGTGGTGGTTCGCCAGAATGCCAGCGTTTCCAGGCCCTGCGTCGTGCGCCCTGATGGCTTCATCACGCTCCCGATCATCGACGATGTACACGTCGCGGGGCTGACCTTCACGAGCGTGGACGACCTCCTGACGAAGAAGCTGGCGGGCCGGTTGGTCGAACCGGACATCTCCGTCATTGCGACCAGCATTCGCCCGCAGATGGTCTACGTCATGGGCGAGGTGGGCGCCGTCGGCGGATACGAGCTGCGCCGGGCGTTCACGGCTGCGCAGGCGCTCGTCCTCGCCGGCGGATTCAAGAACACCGCTGATCGGGGCAAGGTCGCGATCATCCGGCTCACGAAGGAAGGACGCCTCCGCGCCCTGATCGTCGAGCCCCAGGTGGAGGGGCAACCTGCACCCTACATGCAGCTGCACAACGTCGTGCTGCAACCAGACGACTTGATCTTCGTACCGAAGTCGGGCATCGCCCAGTTCGATGAGTGGATCAACACCTACATCAACCAGCCCCTGAGTGGACTGAACGCGACTCTGGGAACGGTCACGAACTACTTGCTCATAGAAGACCTGAGCACGGAGAGATGAACCCATGATTCAGCCCGCTGTTCGCCCCAACCGGGAAGACGACGGTTTCGACATAAGAGGGTCCTGGAGGAAACTCCGCGGAGTCAGTGCCCGCCACAGGCTCCTGATCTTCACGGTCACGGCGCTCACGGTCGCGCTCGTCGTCGCATACACGAAGGTCTTCCCACATCAGTATCGCGCCGCGGCGGTCGTGCAGGTGGAGCCTCAAGAGGACCCTTCGCGCGACATCTTCTACTCGCGCTGGCAGGTGTTCCGGAAGGATGACGCTTCGAGCGAGGTCGAGTTGCTCAAGGCGGGCCCGGTCATCGAGGAGGTCGCTGATCGGCTGGATCTCGGATACGACGACGTGCACCGGTCCATGCTGCAGCACGCGACCCATATCTGGGCCAATTGCTGGATCGGGGACAAGTACCGGGAACTGAAGAGCGACATCTTCGGGCCCCCTGAGAAGAGTGGATTCGAGCTTTCCCCGGAACAGCGGGAACGAGCCAGGACGATCAGCAACCTCCAGTTGGCGGTCGGGATCGAGATCATTGGTGAGACCCGACTCGGCAAGGTCATCGTGACTGGTCCATCCCCGCGTGTGGCCGAGGTCGCGAACACACTCGTCGACGTCTATCTCGAACAGCGCGTCGAGCTGGCGAAGGCCGAAGCCCGAGCGGCGCGGGAAGCACTCGGCGTCGAGCTCGAGAGGACGCGGACGGAGCTCGCGACGATCGAGGCGGAGCAGGAGAAGTGGTTCGGCGACGAGGGCGTCGTCTTCGACTTCGAGAAGCACCGCCGCGACATCATCGAGTCCCGCAAGCTGAAGCTCTCGATTACCGAAGGGCAGGCACGGGCGGCCCACGTCGAGAAGCGGCTGCTGGAGGTGACCCGGCAGATCGACGGCGAGCTCAAGGAGCTCAACTCGACCCGCACCGATGAACTCAACCAGATCAAACGGACGGTCGAGAGCCGCCTCTTCGGATACCAGGTCGCCCTCGCGGAAGCCCTTCACCGCTACCAGGAGGACTCTCCCGAGATCCAGGAGATCAAGCAGACCATCGGGAAGCTGGAGAAGCGGCTGGCGGAGGAGGATGACCTCATCCTGGCATCGAGCACCGTCAGCTTGAACCTGCGGCGCGAGCATCTGGTCCAGGCAAAGGGCGACCTCCTCGCAGAGCAGGCCGGTGCGAACGCGTCCCTCGAGATCCTGGAGAAAGCCATGCAGGAGTACCGGGCGAAGCTCGCCGCGTGGCCTGCTCAGCAGAGGGCTGCCCGCGAGCTCATCCGGCGGCAGACCATGACCGAGAGCAAGTACAAGCAGCTCCTGGACAAGCACACCCAGGCCGTGTTGTCCGAGACCACTGCAGGGGCCGCCAAGCCGAGCATGCGCATCGTCGAGCGCGCCGTCGTGCCGGACAAGGCGTTCTGGCCCAAGACGAAGCTCCTGATTGCCGTGGCCCTCGTCCTTGGTTACTGCTTTGGCCTGGCGTTGGCCTACATCAGGGACATGCTCGGCACCCGATTGCGCGCGCACCATGTCGAAAGCGGTCGCGCACCAGTGCCGTTGTTCGCGACGGTCACGGTGGGCGAACGAGATCGACTGCACGTGCAAGCACTGGCCTCGAGCGAGAATGGAGATCGCGGGTGACGCCTGAAGAACCGAGTCCGCCGGAAGCAGACCCCGACGCGGCCCCCGCCTCGCGTGGTGACCGCCCGAGGGGGGGGGCCGGCTCTCAAGACGAGGGTTTCCTTCGGCTTGCCGTGCAGCTCACTCTCGAGCTCGATGTGGAAGAGCGTCCGCGCTGCGTCATGGTGACCAGCCCGGCCACGTCGCGCGCGGCCTATCTCGCTACGCTCGCATTTGCCCATTCCCTCTCGGCAGAAGGGGCCCGGGTTCTCCTGGTCGACGCCAGCTTCCACGGACCGGACGGCTTGAGGAAGGTCGTCGGCGGCAACCCGGAGACGGGGTTCCTCAACGTTCTGGATGGGGCCGCCGAGCGCGTGAAGGAGTTCATCGTCCCCACCGACGACGAAGGGGTGAGCTTCCTGTCGTCGGGGATGAGCTCCGAGAGTGCTCTGACGCTCATTACCGAGGAGCGGATCAAGGCATTTCGCGAACTCCTGGCCCGAGACTACGACTGGGTCCTCCTCAGCTGTCGGCCGGTGATCGATGACTCCATCGCCCTTGCTCTTCCGCGCCTGGTCGACTGCGTGATCATCGTCGCGACCGAGGGATCGACCCGCATCGATCGCCTGGACGAAACGAAGGACGCCCTCGACCGCGCCGGCGCGCGCCGCGTCGGAATGGTCCTGACTCGGCGTCGTAGGTGGTTCCGGTTCGGGCGCCGCGGCTGACCGATGGACCTCGTTCCAGAGAAGGCCCCGAGTAGCGCCCCTCGCGTGCTCCTGGCGCTGGGCGCCGCCATGGCAGCGTCGCTGGTCGTCCTGGCCCTGCCCGTCGTGAAGCCCCTGCAGGCCATCGGCCTGCTCAGCGCCTTCTTCATTCCGGCGGCGGCCTGGTTCTCGGGTAACCCGCGGTTGTTCCTCCTCTGGGGCCTCCTGATCACGGCCCCGATGGAGTTCAGCAAGTACTTCGTGAGCACGCCTCACTTCGGAGGAGAGGTCGGAATCAGGCTCGAGGCCAGTGACGTGTTCCTGGTTCCCCTGATCATCATGTTGCTCGCCGATCATCTCCGCGGGCGCCTCCCGGTCATCCGAGTTCCCTTCGTCGGCCGCTGCTGGATCTTCCTCATGCTCATGGGCGTGGGGACGATGGTGTTCGGCACCTTCAAGTCGGCGGCGGGCTACGAGGTCGTCCGGATGTTCAAGGTGCTGGCGCTGTTCCTCGTCCTGGTCAACCACATCGCCCGACCTCGCATGCTGCAGCAGCTCGTGATTCCCGTGATCATCGGGATCGCGCTCGAGTCCGTGGCCGGATTGTCGCAGTACTTCCTGAAGGCCAACTTCGGACTCGGATGGCTCGGTGAGCCCGACAAGGAGATCGTGGACAGCCTGGGCTTTCAGGGCAGTCGCATCGGGGCGTTGATGATCCACCCGAACGTGTTCGGCGCCTACCTCGCGATGTGCCTGCCCATCCCCATCGCGCTCTTGTTCAGTTCGGTCAGCCGGTCCTACAAGGTCCTCGCGATCGTGACCATCCTGCTGGGGGAGGCGGCGTTGGTGCTCACGCTCTCCAGAACCGGGTGGATCAGCTTCGGGTTCGCAATGCTGATCGTCCTGGTCCTGACGTTGCTCCACCGCCGGATGCGACGACGGCACGTCATGCTGCATGGCGCCGTGATCGGGCTGGTCGTGGTCTTTGGCCTCGTCTTCTCGACCCAGATCATCGCGCGCTTCTACGGGAGTGATCCGAACGCTCTTCGCATGCGCTTCGAGCTGATGGACATCGCGTGGCGCATGATCCAGGACAAGCCCCTCTTCGGGTTCGGCTTGAACTCGTGGACGTGGGAGATGCACGACTACACGCACACCCCGTTGTTCAAACACTTCAAGGGTGCCGATGCGCCACCGATCCACAATATCTACCTGATCTTCTGGGTCGAGCAGGGGACTCTCGGACTCCTGGTCTGGATGATCGGCAACGTGACCGTGATCTGGATGGCGATCAAGAATCTGGCGGTGAAGAACGACGTCCTCTACGCGATCAACATCGGTTGCCTCGCCGGCTTCTCGGCCATCTTGTTGGATGGACTCGCCGACTGGGTGATCCGCTTGAACAGCATCATGCGGGTGTACTGGACACTCGCTGCGCTGATCGTCGCCATCCGGATGCTCGACCGTCGGGGACTGGTTGACGAGCCGACGACGGCACCTGACGAGAGGGGCGAGGGCCCGGGCCCCGCCGAGACATGGACTCCGGCCTGAAGGTAGACGAGGGGAGTCCACCGGGGGGGGCTCGGCGTTCCGACGCTGACCACCTCCCGCCCAACCTGCTCTGGTCCGTGTTCAAGAACACCGCGGCCCAGGCGGCTGCTCGCCTTCTCATCGCGGGTACGAAGTTCGCGGTCTACGTGCTGGTCGTTCGGACGTTCGGTGCCGAACGCTTCGGCGAGTACTCCCTCATCCTCGCGCTCCTCGTCCTCATGGAGTGGATCCTCGATTTCGGTCTCAACGACATCTTCGTCAGGGAGATGTGCCAGCGGCCCGAGAAGCGGAAGGACCTGCTGCGCACCCTTGCGTTCGCCCGCGTCCTCCAGGCGATCGCCGCGTATGCCGTGCTGGCCGTCGTCCTGCTCTCCTTGGGGTATGAGGCGAGTATCCGCACGGCCGGCCTGGTCGCCGGAACCGAGGTCCTGCTGTTCTCCGGCATCCTCTACTATCGCGCGCTCTTCAAGGCGACGCTGACCATGGAGTGCGAGGCCCTGGCCGAGTTCGCAGGCGTCGTGGTCCTCGTCGGGGGGCTCGGCGTGGTGTGTCTGACGAAGGGGAGCCTCACTGCGATGGGGCTCGCATTCGTGGCATCGCGCGTGGCGTTCTTCTTTGCCGCACACCTGCTGGGGCGGAAGTGGAACGTCGGAGTGCCCAGGACCCTGGATCGCGCCGAGCTGGCGTGGGGGTTCAAGACGGCGTGGCCCATTGGACTGACGGGCCTCATGGTCGTGCTCTCGCAGGCGCTGGACTGCATCTTGCTCGAGCGGCTCGGCGACATGGAGGCCGTGGGCGTCTACGCCTCGGCCTTCCGGTTCGCCCTGCCGTCGCTGCTCATCATCACTGGACTCTCGGGCGCGCTCTACCCCATTCTCGCGTCCTACTGGAAGGCCAATCGGGTCGAGTTCCGACGGACCTATCAGCTCGGCATCGACTGGACCGCGATCGTCGTTGGGATGATGTTCGTAGTCCTCCACGTGAGCTCGACGGCGCTGATGGGCTTGTTCCAGCTCGCGGAATCCGCAGACGCTCTCCGTGCTCTGGCCTGGGTGTTCAGCGCCATGGCGCTCACGCTCATGGTCGCGCCTGCTCTCTACGTCGTCGGTGGACAGAAGTACGCCATCGTGTTCTCGAGCTGCGGCGTCGTGATCAAGTGCGTGCTCTGCTTCACCCTCGTGCCCCGGTTTGGATACCTCGGTACGGCGTGGTCCGCGTTCGGGGCGGAGGTCAGCGCAGCGTTGCTTCCGACGTTGATCGTCGTCCAGCGGTACATGGGGCACCGAGTCCAGTGGTGGGTCTTTGCGAAGGTCGTGGGCTGCGTGGCCGCCGCGATGGGAGTTTCTTTCGCCTGTGACATGCACGGGAGCTTCCTGGGAGCGTTCGTCGCGCTGGTCATCTATTGCGGGCTCTGCTTCGCTACGGGAGCGGCGCGCGCTGGACACGTGAGAAAACTGATCAGCGCGGTGCGGCAGAGAGTCCGTGATGGGGAATCGGGGTGAACTCTGACGAGCTCGCGATCTCCGTTGTCGTCCCGGTGTATGACAACGCCGACGTGATCGGCGATGTCGTTCGGGCGTTCCTCACCCAGGAGGGGCTCCGGTCCCCGTTCGAGCTGGTCATCGTGGACGACGCGTCCCGAGACGATCCACGGCAGGCCATCGGGCCGCTTCTGGAGGATGCTCGAGTAGTTCTGGTCCGAAACGAGACCAACCTCGGTGCGGCGGCGACCCGGAATCGCGGTCTGGACCTCGCCCGGGGGAGGATCGTGGTGCTGTCTGACGGCGACTGCGTGCCGGCCCCCGGTTTCCTTCGCGCTCACGAGACGGCCCACGAGGAGCGCTCGCATGTCGACACGGCCGTCCTCGGCCAGATCGAGTATCCGCCAGCGGTGACCGTGACGCCGCTCATGCGACTCGGCAATGTCGTGGAGTTCTGGACCGCCCCCGGGGTCGGGGAGACCTCCACGGACTTCAAGTTGTTCCACACCACGAACATCTCGCTCAAGCGCGAGTTCGTGTCGGAGCGCTTCGACGCCGAGCTCTTTTCGATGAGCGGCTGGGAAGACAATGAGATGGGTTGGCGCATGGCGCGCCGTGGCCTGCGGTTCGCGAGTGCGCCCCTCGCCATCTCCTATCACCACCACTTTCTGGGCCCCGAGGAGTTCCTCGAGAAGTGCTATCGGTACGGACGCCTTCTGTCCCGGTGGATGGCCGCCTGCAGTGCTGAGGAGCGTCAGGAGCTCGAGCGACGGTTCCGTCCCCGTGCGGGCGGCGGGAGCGGTCTTGGAACGCGGCTCATGGTCAACCGGATCACGTTCCCGATCGTGCGCGCCCTGGCGGCCTGGACGGAGGCTTGGGGTCCCGCATTCAGCGCATCGCTCTACTGGAAGCTGTACCCGTTCCTGTTCGAGCGGGGCTTTCGCAACCGTGCGGTAGCAGGGGTGCGGGACGCACTCGGCGATCGCTGACTCAGAGCCAGACCAGCTGGGGGGCTGTCGTCAGGCTGCCGACGGTCAGCGACCGTGCGTCATCCTCCGAGATTCCCTCCAGGTCCTGCTCTGTGACGATGCCTACGAGCACTCCGTCCACGGCGACGGACAAGTGAGTCGCTTCCGTCGTTCGGAGAAGCTCAGCGGCCTCAACCACGCTCAACTCCGGCGAGACGGCACCCACGGCGCAGCAGACGTTTCGCATCTTCTTCTCTCCCGCGGAGCACCCGGCACCTCGACGTCGCCCGGGACCTCGAGCGCACCGTGCCCCCACACCCTGTATCTCGGGAATCCGGCGGGAAAGTCTTGAGCGGCGGCTGCTACCAGCCGCGTCCGCGGATGATGTGGCGGCACGTGGCCAGCAGGACGCGGAAGTCGAGCATGAGGGACCAGCGATCGATGTACTCGAGGTCCAGCTCCATCCACCGGGTGAACGACAGGTTCGGGTTCCCCTGCACCTGCCACAGACACGTGATGCCCGGAGTCACGGAGAGCCGGCGACGCTGCCACCACTCGTAGCGCTCGGTTTCCTGCGGCAGCGGAGGGCGAGGGCCGACCAGGCTCATCTCGCCCACGAACACGTTCCAGAGCTGCGGGAGCTCGTCGAGGTGGTAGCGCCTGAGGGCGCGCCCCGCGGCCGTCATCCTGGGATCGTCCTTGATCTTGAAGACGGGACCATCGACCTCGTTGAGGGCGCGCAGTTCGTCCAGGGAGGATTCCGCCCGGTCGACCATCGTTCTGAACTTCCGAAGCACGAAATGCCGTCCGTGAAGACCGACCCGAACCTGCCGAAAGACGGCCGGGCCGGGGGAGGTGAGCTTCACGACCAGGGCCACGACGAGCATGACGGGCGAGAGGATGATGAGCCCGATGCCCGAGAGCAGCACGTCGAAGAACCGTTTGTAGGCCAGGCTGTAGGCGTTCGCGGTGCTCGTCGACTGCGTGATCATCGGGATTCCGGCGATCGGGGCGACCTCCGATCTCCCGCTGATTCCATGGGCGGTGGGCGGGCACTTCACCGGGACTCCCGCTTCCGTACAGATCCTGAGAATCTCGCCGGTTGCGTCATAGAAGGAGCGCAGCGGGAGCGTGAGCACCACCGTGTCGATGATGGCCTCGGCCAGGATCTGTTTCAGATCGCTGGCCTGTTCGATGATGGTCACGGGAGCACGGGACAGCGGCGCCTGAAGGAACTCGTCGCGCGCTTCGGGGTCATCCCCCGGCGAGGGCAGGTCAACGAAGGCGTGGATTCGGATGCCGTAGTGAACGTGCGCCAAGACGTCGCGTGCGATGACGGCGGATCGTTGGTTTCGACCGATGATCAGCCAGGTGCGATAGTCCTTTCCACTTCGCCGGAGGCGGCGAAGGACGGTTCGCGTGAGCAGCCTCGTCGTCAGGAGGACGGCGAGGGAGGTCAGTCCCGCCACGGCGTACGCGGGTCCCCGGAGGCCGACCGAAGTGGTCTCGATGATGAGGCAGCTGAGGGCCAGAGCGACGAACGCCCCCTCCCCGAGTGCGACGAGTTCATGCAGCAGCGACTCGGCGCGCCGACCGTGGTAGAGGCGGAGTCGGCTCGCTGCGACCAGGAACGACGCGACGACGACTCCGGCGAAGGTCATGGCCAGGTTGGTTTCGGGCAGCCACGCGCCGGAAGGAACGTCGCAGGCGGCCAGGACCAGGATCGTGCCTCCCAAGACGAGCGCATCCACGAATCGCAGCGCGGGCGCAAGAACTTGGACGTTCTGATACAGCATCCTGGTGTTCTTGGTGGGAAGGAAGCAGGACCGGGCGGTGAGGAGAAGCCAAGCTGGGTGAGGGGGGGAGGCTCAACAGTAAGGGCAGAGCTGATCCGAATGTGCGGAAATTTGGTTCTCCTGACCATATCCCGGGTGTCTGAAGTGTCCTTCAGCCTGTGAAATGCGGGGCGAGAGTGACCAGTGGAGTGCCCGGAAAGGTA
>NZBC01000092.1 GCA_002687715.1 Planctomycetota bacterium
ACGCCCCAGATCGGGATGTCGAGGTCGGAGGCGCTCTTCATGTGGTCGCCGGAGAGCACGCCGAGGCCGCCCGAGTACAGCGGCAGCGATTCGTGCAATCCGAACTCGGCCGAGAAGTACGCCACGGGGTTCGCTCGCAGCATCCCCGCGTAGATCGCGCCCCAGGTGTCCCGGCTCGCGAGATAGCTGTCCAACCGCCGGGCGGCGGCGTGGATGCGGCTCTCCAGAGCGTGGACCCGGGACCGCTCCGAGAGCCGGAAGTCCTCGAGGCGCTTCAAGAACGCGATGGGGTTGTGGTTGACCTGGGACCACAGGTCCGGATCCAGGTCCCGGAACAGGCTGGTCACCTCGGGCTGCCAGGTCCACCAGACGTTCTGGGCGAGGTTCCAGAGCTTCGAGCGGAGGGTGTTCGGGGTATCCATGCGGAGGAGGAAATAACCGGGGTCGTGATCGACAGCAAGCCGCCAGGGCGGTGGGCCGGGTTTGGCGCCACCGGCAACGACCTGGATTCCGCTTCTTGCGGTCGCGACCCCAGCGCAACTTGACCAGAAGTTCAGCTCTGCGGTATGGGAACCCGACCGAGACAACAGGGGCCCCTCGAAGACAGGAAGATCACCGTGACGAATGATCAGCAACCGGATGCGCCATCGCACACCGAAGTCCAGAGACGCACGAACGCCCTGCTGACGGTCCTGGTCCTGATGGGAGCGGGGGTGCTGTTGGTCGTGCTACGCGGCGTGATCCTGCCGCTGTTCGTGGCGCTCTTCCTGTCCTACCTCGGGATGCCGGTGATGCGGCTCGGTAGGCGGGCGCGCATCCCGGTGCCGCTCCTGGTCTTCCTGGTGATCGCACTGTTCGTCGTCTCCATCGGTGGCATCGGCCTCGTGTTCTACGCGAGCGGCGAGCAGTTCGAGGACCAATGGCCGGTCTACGATGACCGGCTCAAGGCCATCGGCCGCGACGCGGTCGATTTCGTTCACCGGCTGAACGAGAAGTTCGAGGGCGACGACGCGACCGCGCGGACTCCCGCCGCGGGGCCGAGCAACGAATCCCAGCCCTTGATACCGGATGTGGACGTGGAGGCCGCGCGCGCGGAGACCCGCCGCCGCCTCAAGGGGCTGATCCTGTCCGGCGGCATCGTCGAGTTCGCCGGCGACCTGCTGGGAGGGCTCGCCAACGGTTTGCTCGTGCTCGTGTTTCTGGTGTTCATCCTCCTCGACCGCGGTCGAGGGGTCATGGACCGACGCATTGTCCTGGCGTTCTCCCGCCCCGGCACCGAGAGTGCGCGCCCCGTGCTCGAGGAGATCCACCGCGACATCGAGACCTACCTCGTCACCAAGACCCTCATCTCGATCCTCACGGGCGCCTTGGTCGCGGTGTCCCTCGCGGTCGTGCACATGCCGTTCGCGGTCCTGTTCGGACTCCTCGCGTTCACGATGAACTACATCCCGAACGTCGGCAGCATCATCGCCAGTATCCCGCCGCTCCTCGTCGCCCTCGTGCACTTCAACGGAGATGCCGGGCAGATCATCCTCGTCGGCGGCATCCTCATCGCCATCCAATTCACGGTCGGCAACTTCCTCGATCCACTCGTCACCGGAAAGCGCCTCCACCTCAACCCCATCACCGTCCTCTTCTGGCTCGTTATCTGGGGCTGGCTCTGGGGCATCTGGGGCATGGTCCTCGCGGTGCCGCTCGCGGTGGTCACGCGCGTCATCACCGAACGTACGGAGTCATTCCGAGCGGTGGGGACATTGATGAGCGACTCCTAGGGAAAGAGGACTGAAGGAGAACCCAGGGACCCAGGAGCAGATCTGCTTTGACTCCTGGATTCCTGGGCTCTCCTCCCTTCTTACTCTTCCCTTCTCGCGGCGAGCGCGTCCTCCCGCAACACGACCTCGAGCTCGTGCAGCAGTGCATCAGCGTTTTCCTTCGACCACACCAGCGGCGGCTTGAGCTTGAGGACGTTGGCGTGCGGTCCGTCGGTGGAGAGCAGGATGCCGCGCTGGCGGAGGCGATTGACGATCCAGCTCGCCTCGGCGGTGGCGGGCATGCGCGATTCGGCGTCGGTGACGAGCTCGACGCCGAGGTACAGGCCCTTGCCGCGGACGTCGCCGATGAGGGGGTGGCGCGTGGCGAGTCCGTCGAGCCCCTTCAGCAGGTGCGCGCCGACCTCGCGGGCATTCCCGCGGAGGTCCTCGCGCTCGAGGACGTCGAGGACGGCCATGCCGATGGCGCAGGAGACGGGGTTGCCGCCGAAGGTGTTGAAGTACTCCATCCCGTTGGCGAAAGCGTCGGCGATGGCGGGGGTGGTGATGACGGCGGCGAGAGGGTGGCCGTTGCCGATGGGCTTGCCGAGGGTGACGATGTCAGGGACGACGCGTTGGAGTTCGAATCCCCACCAGGCGTCGCCGACGCGGCCGAAGCCGACCTGGACCTCATCGGCGATGCAGAGGCCGCCGGCAGCACGGACTGCGGAGAACGCGGCTTCGAGGTAGCCGTCGGGGAGGACGATCTGACCCCCGCAGCCGGGGAGGGACTCGGCGAGGAACGCGGCGGGTGGACGGCCCTCCGCCGCGAGCCGGTCGACGATCGTCGCGAGGTCCCGCGCGTAGTGCGCGCCCGGGTTCTCGTCGCGGCCGTCGCGGTAGCGACCGCGATAGGGGTCGGGCAGGGGTGCCACGTGGACCCAGGGTGGTGCGCCGGCGCCGCCCGCCCCCGCGTGCTTGTAGGGAGAGAGATCGACCAGCGTACCGGTGTTGCCGTGGTAGGCGCCGTCGAGGCAGAGGACGTCGCTACGCCCGGTCGCCGTCCGGGCGAGTCGCAGCGCGAGCTCGTTGGCTTCGCTCCCGCTGCAGCAGAAGAAGCACACCGACAGCGCATCTGGGAAGAGTGCGGTCAGCCGTTCGGCGTAGGCGGTCAGCCCGTCGTGTAGATAGCGGGTGTTGGTGTTGAGGATCCCGCTCTGCCGCGCCGCCGCTGCGACGACGTGGGGATGAGCATGGCCCACGTGGCAGACGTTGTTGACACCGTCGAGGTAGGCCTGGCCGTCCGCGTCGAAGAGCCAGGCACCCTCCCCGCGCACGATCTTCAGTGGCTCTGTGTACGAGGTGCTGAGGTTTCTCCCCGTGCGCTCGCGCCGGTCCTCGAGCAGCTCGTCCCGGCTCTTGCCTCGCGGTGCGCGCGCCGACGGCGGCAACCCGAGAATCGGACCGGGATCCGGCGAGAGAGACGTCCACACGTCCCGGGTCGACGGTGCGGCGACGCCCGGGAACTCGCCGTCGCGTCCGAGCAGGTCGGTGATGATCTGGAAGTGCACGTGGGGCGGCCAGTCTCCGTTCTCTGGCCACGGGCCGACGTGGGCGAACGCATCGCCGGGCCCGAGCTGCGTGCCTGCCGACAGCCGGCCGACGACCTCTCGCGACAGGTGTCCATAGAGCGACCACCACTCCGGGCCCTCCGGCGGCCGATGGCGCAGGATGACCGTCGGTCCGTAGTCGAGCCGGCCTGCGTTGTCCTGGACGGTAGCGACCTCGGCTGCGAACGGCGTGCACACGGGCGTCCCCGCGGGGACGAAGAGATCGATGCCGAGGTGGACCGTGCGACGTTCGGGGGAGTCGTCGCTCTCGGTCTGGAACCGGGAGCCGAGGTAGCACCGGCGGACCTCGTCGTACCGGCCGACGCCGACCGTCGCGGCCGCGTCTTCGAGCTCGCGGACCATCCGGCGCGACACCTCGGCCGTGGTGTCTCCGTCGCGCCCGAGCCCGGGACCCTCGACGGAGAGGTCGAGGACGTGATGGGTAGGGTCGGGGACGTCGACTACCGGTGCGGCGTCGGCAGCATGCTCATCGAGCCAATCCACGGTCGCTCGCGACCGTGGGCACGCGTCGAAACCGCAAGCGTTGCGCACCGTGGCGCGAATCAGGTGGGGGTGGTGGCCCTCGAGGAGCGCGAGTGTCGTCCACGCCGGCCCTTGAGTCACGCTGAGGTACTCGTTGTGCGGCGCCTCCTTCGTCTGGCGCGCGGCGAACGCCACGCTCACCACGAGACGGATGATGGCGAGGTCGCCGAGCACATCGACTTCGGGTTCGGTCAACGGGCACACGTCGTGGAACCCCTTGGCGACTGCCGCCAGCGTCGCCAACGGGTCGCGCTTGCCCAGCATCGCGTAACCGGCCGCGATCGCGGGCTCGCACACGCGCGGGGCCCGCACGACGTCTCCGAAGTCGATGAGACCGCAGATCCGCGACGGCCCGGCGCGCTCCGTCTCCACGAGCACGTTCCAGTCGTTGGCGTCACCGTGGATGATGGCGGTGGGGAGCGCGGCGAGTCTCGGGCCGACCTCCGACCGGAACCGGTCGAGGCGCCGGGCTGCGATCGCGTGCCGCGCGGCATCATCGATGTCGTCGAGCCGCGCGGCGATCTCGTCGCCAGCGTGAACGAGGCTCCATGGGGCGTACCAGTCCGCCGCCGGATGATCGAACCCGTCCATCGCGATGGTCAGCCGTCCCAGCCAGGCGCCGAGGTCGCGCAGCAGGTCGTTCGTGGGTGGGTTCGCCCGCCCCAACGGGTGGCCATTGATCCAGGTCAGCACCCTGACCCACGATGCTCCCTTTTCTCCGTCGACCCGGCACAGGTCGCGACCGTCGGGCGACGCCATGACCGTAGGGCACCCGCCGATCCCTGCCGACCTCAGGTGCGCCAGCACTGCGTGCTGCAGCTCGAGGACCGCGCGCTCCGTTTCCGGGTGCGCGATCTTCAGCACGCACCGGCGGCCGTCCGAGAGGTCGAGCCGGAAGTTCTGATCGCTTTCGCCGTCCAGCTCCAGCACGGCACGCACGGCAAGCCCGAACTCCGTGTCCGCGACCCGGGACACGGCGTCGGGATCGAATCGGGGCTTGTCAGCCGGCGACGCCATGCCGCCGTTGTAGGCGACGACGCCGACTTCGCAACCACAGGAATCCGCCAAGGACCGCAAAGAGGGGCGTCCAGGGCACCAACGCGATCACGAAGACGAGGATCGCTGCGAGGAAGTCACCGAGGGTGGCGATCGATCCCGACCACGTCGTCCCCAGGCGGGTCATGAGCGTCGGCGTGGCGGTGGGCTCTACTGGTGTAGGGTTCTCGTGGACCGACAGCGTCACTGTCGCGTACGTCGTTTGATCGGCGAGTTGGCGCAGGCGCCCCTCGAGGCGTTCGATCTCCGTGCGGACGCGTCCAAGCTCGCGCTCGACGGAAATCACGGCCTCGAGTTGCGGGCTCCGATCTGCCAGAAGGGCCAGTAGGCGTTCTTCCACCGCACGATGACTCTTGAGGCGGGCAGCGAGATCGGTGTGATCCTCGGTGACGTCCTTCGTGGACTTCGCACTGCGCTGCGCCTTTCCGAGCGTGGATAGATCCGCGAGAAACGCATCGTGGCGTTCCGTGGGCACCCGGAGCGTCCAGACTGCCCGGCCCGGCTCGAGAACCGAGGCGTCGCTCCGGGCTTCATGGCGCGTGAGGATCGGCGGGAGCTCGCGCCGGGTCTGATCCAGGTCATCGGTGAGCAGATGCACCTCGCTGGTCACGATGACGTGTCGACTCTCCGACGGTGCGGATTCGCCCGCGGGAGGGGTGGGAGAGGCGGCTCTTTGCCCAGCACCGCCACCACCACCGTTACCGCAAGCAACGGCCGTCAGGGCCACCAGTCCCAACCCGCAAACGAGGATACCCCGAGTGGACATCGACCTACCTCCACCGGGATAACGGGTGCGGACGAAGAACGTCCCACGCAATCAGGGTCCTTTCTGACCATCCTCCCAGGCCTCGGATCGAGCCTGCGCCCGTTCGCGATGTGGCGGGTCAGAGGTTGAGCTGTAGCCTCGCGGCTTCGGAGATCATCTCCATCGTCCAGATCGGTTCCCAGACGAGCTCGACCCTGGCTTCGGTGACGCCTTCGACGCCGCGGACCTTGACCTCGACTTCGCCCGGGAGTGTCTCTGCGACCGGGCAGGTGGGGGAGGTGAGGGTCATCTCTACATACGCGGAGCCCTCGGTGTCGACGCGGACCTCGTAGATCAACCCCATCTGGTAGATGTCGACGGGGATCTCGGGGTCGAACACCGTCTGAAGCGCCTCGACGATGGCGTCGTTCAACTCCGGATTCGGGTCGCCGGTGCCAAACGTATCCGGCGCCCGCTCCGGCGGCGCGTCATCGGCCCCATCCTTCGGGGCGTCCGCCAGCGCGGGTGGCGGTGGCGGCATTGGCGGGATCGGAGGTACTGGCGGAGGAGTTTCTTCGGCCATGGGTGTCTTACTCCGTCGATACGGGGTCCGACGCATCATCGAGCGCCGCTTGGAGGGTGTGCCACGAGAGGGTCGCGCACTTGACGCGCATCGGGAATTCGGAGACGCCGGAGAACACGGCGAGCTTGCCGAGCTCCTCCGCGGGGACGTCGGGCTTCTGCCCCGTTACCAACGCGTGGAAGGTCGAGAAGATGCGGTCGACCTCCTCGCGGGAGCGGCCCTTCACGCTTTCGGTCATCAGTGACGCCGATGCGGTGGAGATCGCGCAGCCATCGCCTTCGAACCGGAGGTCCTTCACGACGCCGCCCTCGAGCACGACGGTGACCCGGATCTTGTCGCCGCACAGCGGATTGTGGCCATGGGCCTGATTGGTCGCATCCTCCACCGAGCCGCGGTTGCGCGGCTTCTTGCTGTGGTCCAGGATCATCTCCTGGTAGAGGTCGTAGAGGTCGGACATCAGCCGAACAGCTCCTGTACCTTGACGATCCCGGCTGCGAGGGCGTCGAGGTCTTCACGCGTGTTGTAGAACGCCATCGACGCCCGGGATGTCGCCGGAATGCCGTAGAAGTCCATCACCGGCTGGGCGCAATGGTGCCCCACGCGAATGGCGATTCCCTCGCGGTCGAGGACCGTGCCGGCGTCGTGGGGATGAATGCCGTCGATCAGGAACGATATCACCGAGGCCTTCTCCGCGGCGGTTCCGATGATCTTGAGGCCTTCGAGGCCGGAGAGCAACTCAGTGCCGTAGGCGAGCAGCTCGTGTTCCCACTTCGCGATGCGATCGAGGCCGAGCTTCGTCATGTAGTCAGCGGCGACGGCGAGGCCGATGGCGTCGGCGATATTGGGGGTGCCCGCCTCGAACTTGTGAGGGAGGTCGTTGTACTCGGTCTTCTCGAACGTCACGGAGCGGATCATGTCGCCGCCGCCGTGCCACGGAGGCATCCCGTCGAGGAGCGCCTCCTTGCCGTAGAGCACGCCGATGCCGGTCGGGCCGAACATCTTGTGTCCTGACACGGTGTAGAAGTCGCAGTCGAGGTCCTGGACGTCGACCTCGAGGTGCGGGGCGGCCTGCGCACCGTCGAGCAGCACGGGGATGCCGCGCTCATGGGCGAGCGCGATCATGCGCTGGACCGGGTTGACGGTGCCGAGCGCGTTCGAGACGTGCGGCGCCGCGACGATCTTCACCTCATCAGTGAGCAGCGCCTGGTAGCCCTCGAGGTCGAGTTCGCCGGCCTCGTTCATCGGGGCGACGCGTAGCTCAGCCCCTTTCTCCTCGCAGAGCATCTGCCAGGGGACGATGTTCGAGTGGTGCTCCATCGCCGTGATGACGACCGCGTCGCCCGCGCCGACGTGGCTCCGGCCGTAGGTCTGGGCCACGAGGTTGACGGCCTCGGTCGTTCCGCGGACCCAGATCACTTCCTTGGGCGAGCGCGCGTTGATGAACCGTTGCATCGTCTCGCGAGCGCCTTCGTAGGCGTGCGTCGCATCCTGCGACAGCTTGTGGACGCCGCGGTGGACGTTGGAGTTGATCTCTTCGTAGTACCGCGTGATGGCGTCGATCACGCAGCGGGGCTTCTGCGAGGTCGCCGCGTTGTCGAGGTAGACGAGCGGCTTGCCATACACCGAACGGGAGAGTGCGGGGAACTCTGCGCGGATTGCCGAGACGTCGAACTCCTTTCGGACGCCGGTGCTCATGAACCCTCCTCCAGGAGGTGACCGGGGCAGAGACGGTCCTCGACCACGGGCAGCAGGTGGTCCCGCACCGGGCCGATCGGGATGCTGGCGATGATCTCCGAGGCGAACGCCCGGGTGAGGATCTGGCGGGCGCGGATATGGTCGATGCCGCGCGATCGCAGGTAGAACAGCGCGTGGCGGTCGAGCTGGCCGGAGGTCGCGCCATGGCTGCACTTGACGTCGTCGGCGTAGATCTCGAGCTGTGGGCGCGTGTTGACGCGCGCGTCGTCGGACAGGAGCAGGTTGCGATTGCTCTGCTCGGCATCGGTTTGCTGTGCGTCCTGGCGAACGACGACCCGGCCGGTGAACGACCCCTCCGATACTCCGTCGAGCACGCCCTTGTAGAACTCGGAGCTCTTGCATTGCGGGCTTGCGTGATCGACGAGGGTGTAGTTGTCCGCCTTCTGGCGGCCGTTGAGAACGTACAGCCCATTGAGCTCGCAGGACGCGCCGGGCTCGGCCAGCGTGAACTCGAGGTCGTTGCGCGACGTGGCTCCTCCCGTCGTGATGACGAACGAGCTCACTCGTGCATCGCGCCGGGCGTGGAACCGGGTGTTTCCGATGTGGTGCGCGCTCTTGCCTTCCTCCTGGACGCGGACGTGCCGCACCGAGGCGTTCGGCGCCGCGACGACCTCCGTCGTCACGTTGTTGAAGTATGCGCCGGCGTGGGCTGCGTGCCAGACTTCGACGAGATCGACGCGCGCGCTTTCCTCGCATACGACGAGGTTGCGGACGTGGGCGGCACTTGCCCCGGCTCCCGAGGTGGCGAGGTAGATGGCCTCGATCGGACGTTCGAGTGCTACCCCGCGTGGCACATGGATGACCACTCCGTCGCGCCAGAACGCGGTGTTCAGCGCGGTTACGGCGTTGCTTTCGTAGAGCGCGTACTGGCCGAGGTGTGCCTGGACCACGTCGGGGATCTCGGTCAGAGCTTCGACGAGCGAGAGCACGCGGACCCCGGCCGGGAGGTCGTGGAGGATGGTCAGCGGCCGGACGAGTACGCCGTCCACGAAGACGAGGCGATGGAACTTCCCGCCGCCCGGTAGGCGCGCGAGCGCGGTCTCGACCTCGCCGCGGGCAGGAGCACCGCCGCGGGCCGGGGAGAACGCTGCTCTTGCGATGGGCGACACGTCGGTGTAACGCCACTCTTCAAAACGGCGCGTCGGCCAGCCCAGGGTGCGGAAGCGGTCGCGCGCCGCAGCGCGCATCTCGACGACCCACGGTAACTCGCGACCCGGCAGGTCGTCGGCCGCAGTGTCGAACGGTTCGATCCAGCTCGTGGTGGTTTGGGTGAGCGACATGGTGTGATTCCGGAGACGGGGCTCAGGCGCCGGTCATCTCCTTCTCGATCCACCCGTAGCCCTTCTCTTCGAGCTCGAGTGCCAGCTTCTTGTCGCCGGACTTCGCGATCTGCCCGTCGCAGAGGACATGGACGCAGTCCGGGACGATGTAGTCGAGGAGCCGCTGGTAGTGGGTCACGACGAGGATCGCGCGGTCTGGACTGCGGAGCGTGTTCACGCCACCAGCGACGACCTTGAGCGCGTCGATGTCGAGCCCCGAGTCCGTCTCGTCGAGGATGGCGAGCTTGGGCTCGAGCATCGCCATTTGGAGGATCTCGTTCTTCTTCTTCTCGCCCCCGGAGAACCCCTGGTTGACCGAGCGGTCGAGGAACTTGGGATCCATGTCCATGAGCTCCGCCCTCGCCCTGAGGAGGGTGAGGAACTCCATGGCATCCAGCTCGGTCTCGCCGCGTGCGGTGCGCTGGGCGTTGAGGGCGGACTTGAGGAAGTACTTGTTCGTGACGCCCGGGATCTCCACCGGGTACTGGAACCCGAGGAATATGCCCTTGATCGCGCGCTCTTCCGGCGCGAGCTCGAGGATGTTCCCGCCCTCGTAGGTGACGGTGCCCTGGGTCACCTCGAAACGCTCACGCCCGGCGATAACCTGCGCGAGCGTGCTCTTGCCTGATCCGTTCGGGCCCATGATGGCATGCACCTGGCCCGCTCCGATCTCGAGGTCGACTCCCTTGAGGATCTCGGTGTCGTCGATGCGAGCGTGAAGGTCTGTGATCTTCAACATGGTGTTCGTTCTCTGATCAGCTCTGGCTCGACCACGCGTTCATCTAACCGACCGCTCCTTCGAGGCTGACGGCGAGGAGCTTCTGCGCTTCTACGGCGAACTCCATCGGGAGCTCGCGAAAGACCTGCTTGCAGAACCCGTTCACGATCATGTTGATCGCGTCCTCTTCGGAGAGGCCGCGCTGACGCGCATAGAAGAGCTGGTCTTCGGAGATCTTGGACGTCGTCGCCTCGTGCTCGACGGTCGAGCCGGTATCGGTCGCTTCGATGTAGGGGAAGGTGTGGGCGCCGCACTTGTCGCCCATCAGCAGCGAGTCGCACTGCGAGTAGTTGCGCGCGCCCTTCGCGGACGGCGCGATCCGAACGAGACCGCGGTAGGTGTTCTGTCCCTGCATCGCGGAGATGCCTTTGGAGATGATCGTGCTCGACGTGTTCTTGCCGATGTGGATCATCTTCGTGCCCGTGTCTGCCTGCTGCCAGTTGGACGCGACGGCGACGGAGTAGAACTCGCCGGTTGAATCGTCGCCCTTCAGGATGCAGCTGGGGTACTTCCAGGTGATGGCGGAGCCCGTCTCGACCTGGGTCCACGAGATCTTGGACCGCGCACCCCTGCAGATTCCGCGCTTGGTCACGAAGTTGAAGATCCCGCCCTTTCCCTCGGCGTCGCCGGGATACCAGTTCTGGACCGTCGAGTACTTGATCTGGGCGTCGCCGAGCGCGACGAGCTCGACGACTGCAGCGTGCAGCTGGTTGTTGTCGCGCTTGGGCGCCGTGCACCCCTCGAGGTACGAGACGTAGGACCCTTCGTCCGCGACGATCAGGGTTCGCTCGAACTGCCCCGTGTCGGCAGCGTTGATGCGGAAGTACGTTGACAACTCCATGGGGCAGCGAACGCCCTTCGGTATGTAGACGAAGCTACCGTCACTGAAGACGGCGGAGTTCAACGTCGCGAAGAAGTTGTCCGTGTAGGGCACGACGGAGCCCACGTACTTCTTCACCAGATCGGGGTGCTCGCGAACGGCTTCGGAGAACGGGCAGAAGATGATCCCGAGCTCGTTCAGCTTGTCCTTGTAGGTCGTCGCTACGGATACGGAGTCGAAGACCGCGTCGACCGCGACGCCGGCGAGCGCCGCCCGCTCGGCAAGCGGGATCCCGAGTTTCTCATAGGTCGCGAGCAGCTCGGGGTCGACCTCGTCGAGGCTCTTCGGAGCGTCGTCCTTCGACTTCGGCGCGGCGTAGTACGAGATGTCCTGGTAGTCGATGGCGGGGTATTGGACGTTCGGCCACGCCGGCTCCTCCATCGTCAGCCAGTGGCGGTACGCCTTCAGTCGCCAGTCGAGGAGCCACTCTGGTTCGTTCTTCTTGCTCGAGATGAGGCGGACGACGTCTTCGCTCAGTCCCTTGGGGACGACCTCCATCTCGATGTCGGTGACGAAGCCCTCTGCGTATTCTCGATTCGCGATGGCCTCCAGCGACTTCGTGTCCTCACTCATGGATCACTCCTGCCGATCAGACGTCGGCGGGTCCTTCGTTGCCTGAGAACGACTCGACGGGGTCGGCCACGGGGCAGGTCATCTCGGCCAGCGTGACGCGATCGAGTGCGTCACGAATGGCATCGTTCAGCCGCTGCCAGCTCCCGGCCACGGGGCAGAACGGTTCTTGTGCGCAGTTCGACGTCGTCGGCTCATCGGGAGCGCATTCCGTGACGGAGATGGGGCCGTCACAGGCGACGATGATCTCGCCCACCGTCACGCTCTCGGGCGGGCGGGTCAGGCGGTATCCGCCATGGGCGCCCCGCGTCGATTCCAGCAGCGAGGCCCGGGTCAGCAGCTTCAAGACCTTCGAGACCATCGGCAACGGAGCGTGACTCTGGTCCGCGAGCTCGCGCGCGGAGAAAGTGGCCCTCTCCGGCACCTTGGCGAAGCACCCGAGGAGGAGGAGCCCGTAGTCGGCTTGTCTGCTGATCCTGATCATGTCCTTGGATATCGGACTCAAGCGGTCCTATATCCTTAGCCGTACCAGGGGATCGGATCAATGTGAGGCCGCAAGTGGCTACTTTTCAGCGATTTATGGCCTCTGCCCGTTCGCCGGGTCCACGGTGCCGTCGACCTTCGCGTCCGACCCTCTCTTTGCCAGCACGACCCGGCTGCACCTCTCGCTGCGCGCCCGTGAACAGCGCGGGCCAGGCGCCTGCGCTCAGGAGTGAAGCCGGGGCAGCGGGTCGCCGAGCGCGATGATCTCGGCCTCCGCCGCGGCGAGCTCCTCGAGGCGCGATCGCATCGTCTCGCGGGGGACGAAGTGCTCCGCGAGGCGCAGGTAGAGCGCGTGGTGCCTTGCCTCGGACTCGAGGAGCTCGCCGTAGAACGCGCCGAGCTCTCGGTCCTGGAGGTGCTCGCTGAGCAAGATGAATCGTTCGCACGACCGCGCCTCGATGAGGGCAGCGACGCAGCAGCGGTCGAGCGCCTTCTCGGGTTCCCGCGTCCGGATCAGCGCGCCGAGGCGTTTGCCGTAGCTACTCTGCACCTGGCCCGTCATCTTGACGTCGCGGGACGCCATGATTCCGAGGACGGCGCGAAAGTGCTGCAGCTCTTCCTCGACGACCTCGGTCAGGGGCTGGATGAACGCCGGGTGTTCGACGTATGAGAAGACCATGTTCATGGCTGTCCCAGCCGCCTTCTTCTCGCAGTGGGCGTGGTCGACGAGCACCTCGGCCATGTCCGGCTCGATGCGCGCCACCCAGGCGGGGTCGGTGGTGCTTCGGAGGGAGAGCATGTTCCTGTTTTCCGCATCGAGGGACCGAGTTCAAGGGACCGCGCGGGGCGGGGGCTCTACAATGCGCGCTTCGACTGCTCGAGGAGGCTGCCATGACCGCCGTTCGTACGTTGATCGTTCTCGCTGTGGCCGCGACGCTCTTCGCCCAGGATCTGACCCCCGTCGAGGGGATCGAATCGCAGCCATTCAAGGCTCAGATCCGTCGCCTGGCGGACGCTCTGAAGTTCTTGGGCAGCCCGCTCGACGAGGCGGAGCGCAAGCGGCTCGATTCGTTGCTCGCGCAGGCGGACGGCGACGACGTCGTTCGCGACCTGCAGGCGCTGCTGGCGCCGCGGGTGCTCTGTGCGGTCAACATCAACCCCGAGAGTCGGGTCAAGGTCGCTCCGGGGCCGGCCCCGCGCGAGCTCATTCAGCAGGGCTGGCGGACGTTCCTGGTGCGCGTTCACAACGAGGCCGGCATCACGCCCGAGCTCCGGGTGATGAGTCCGAACGCGGCGCCGCTCTACAAGCGTTCGACGTCGGCGCCGGAGCCGAAGCCAACGGTGTCGCCGGGTGACGTCGGCGACCGCTGGATGGACGCCGTGCTCTTCTCCGGACGGCCGATGAAGAAACGCTTGTCCGGGCTGGTGCTGGAATACCGCATCGTCGAGATCTACTCCAGGGACGTTGGTGCGCGCGAAGCGAAGCTGCGGTTCGACGTCGGGCAGGGCACGCAGGACCTCGGGTTCCGTGGCGAGGTCGACATCCTGTTCCGGTGCCGTCCGGCGGTGGAGGTCGTGTTCGACGTGAAGGATGGGACGGGTGCTGACGTGATGGCGTCGTTCGAGGTGCGTGACCCTCGCGGGCGAGTCTATCCGTCGCCGTCCCGGCGGCTCGCGCCAGACTTCTTCTTCCACCCGCAGGTCTATCGGACCACGGGGGAGACGCTCCACTTGCCGCCAGGTGAGTACGACGTGCGCTGCGGGCGCGGCCCCGAGTATCGCAGTGCGCATGTGCGCCTCGTCGTGCCGGAAGGCGTGCGGTCGTACCGGGCCGCGTTCAAGCTCGAACGCTGGGTCGACCCCGCTGGGCTTCGCTGGTTCAGTGGAAATCACCACGTCCACGCGGGCGGCTGCGCGCACTACGAGAGCCCGACCGCCGGCGTCTCGCCGCGCGACATGTTCCGCCACCAACTCGGCGAGGACTTGAAGGTCGCGTGCGTCCTGAGCTGGGGCCCCTGCTGGTACTTCCAGAAGCAGTTCTTCGAAGGCCGCGATCATCAGCTCAGCACTACGTACGGGTCCGGCCAACCCATCTGAGAACTCGGGCGCGCCGGTGTCACACTCCCATCGAGGAGGACCGTGATGCCGAGACGAAGCCAGGAATCGCC
>NZBC01000093.1 GCA_002687715.1 Planctomycetota bacterium
CAAACTCATCGCGAAATTGTGCTTTCAACTTTTCATCATCACAAGCGCTGTCATACAAAACTCTTTCTACGTCGTCCTTGATCTCGGGCAGTTCTTCGAGCAGGGCAAGGTCATCGGCACCACGGCGATGTCCCAGGGCACCGTTGGTCTTCAACTCGGGGGGCAGAAGTACCGGGAGTTGATCTTGTTCCAGGACAAGAAGGCCCTCGACAACTTCACCGGCGACACGTTCGAATTCAGCGGCAATGCGTCCGCCGTCGCCGTCGAGGCCGGCGCCTCGACCACCGCCGACTACAGCAACGGGGTCGCGGTGTTTACCCAGAGCCTCGCCGGCCTCATGTTCGAAGCGTCCATCGGCGGCCAGCAGTTCACGTTCACTCGAAACTAGCGCCCTCAGCGTGACCAGGAGAGCAGAGGGGCCAAGGAGAACCCAGGAGTCAGACCAGACCCGGCTCTTCTCCTGGATTCCCGGGTCCTCCTTCCCCATCTGCTCTTTTCTAGCGCGCCGGAGCTGGCTGCTCGCGGAGGCTGGGCTCTCGCTACCATGGCCGCCTGCGCATCCTGACCCTGGCACTCCTGGTTTTGGTGGTCGTGGATTCTCCGGCGTCTGCGCAGAGGCGGACGCCGGAGGAGCAGCGTCGGCGAAACCACACGCGGCTGTAGCGGCGGAGTCCCAAGCACTTCGTAACGCTGGTTGCGAAGAACCCTGATCAAGGCACTCGTGCTGGACGTCAAACCGTGGCGCGAAATGCGGTTGGCGACCCGTGGTGGCTCCCTGGTGGGCTTGAAGGTCGGTCAGCGCACACGGTTGAGAATGACGCCGCCGCCGCCCGAGGTCCTGGATTCGCCCTGGCCATCCGGCCTCGACCGCGAGTGCTCGAAGTCCGATCGTCTCACCTGGCTCCTCTCGAGCCTCTGCTGCCGTGCTCGATCGCGGGCGATGGCTGCACGGGGATGGTCTACACCCTGGCCGGATGCAACCCGCGCACATGCGGGATGCCCGACCGGGTGCGCAAGGAGCTGACCGTCCTGATCGATGCCGGGAAGACCGATCTCCAGATCCTCGAGCATCTCCGCGACTCCCGCCCGGGATTCCTGCGGCAGCACTTGCTCCTGTGACGCCGAAAGAGGGCTGTTGATGGTCCGTGAGTGAGGCATCATAGGCACGCACGGATCGGACCCGGTCCGTGTTCTCAGCAGGGGATTTCAGATCATGAGCGGATCCGGGACGGCGGACGCCCTCGAAGAATTCACCATGGAAGCCGCGAGCATGCGGCCATCGGAGTACGCGTGCCTGCGGGAAGTGCTGCGGGATCTGAAGCCCAAACGCACCCTCGAGATCGGCATGGCGAACGGGACGAGCACGCTCGTTTGCTGCCAGATCGTCCGCGAGGTCGGGGGCGAGCGTCATACCGCGGTCGACCCCTTTCAGAGCAAGGAGAACGGCTGGAAGGGCCAGGGGATCAAGAAGGTCCAGGAGGCGGGGTTCGGCGACCTGCTCGAGGTCGTCGAGGACTTCGACTACAACGCGTTGCCGATGCTCGTGAAGGAGGGACGCAAGTTCGACTTCGTTCTGATCGACGGCTATCACAGCTTCGACTACACATTCCTCGACATGTTCTACGCGGACCTGCTGCTCGAGAAGGGCGGCGTCTTGGCTTGTCATGACACGGGATACCCGTGCGTGTTCAAGGCGCTGCGGTTCCTCGAGACCCACAAGCCCTACGAGCGCATCGGTCCGCCGATCGCACAGATGTACGCATCGCCAGCGAGGAAGGTGCTGCGGCGTCTCGGGCAGGTGGTGTTCGGTACGATGGCCGAGGCCAAGGAACGCCGCGAGGTGTGGCACGCGCTCGGCGCGTGGAAGAAGCTGGACGACCACCAGGTCGCCGAAGACCACCCGATCCTGTTCTGAGCATGGAGCCCATCCGTCTGAACCGCCTGCTTGCCCAGGCGGGCGTCTGTAGCCGGCGCGCTGCGGACGAGCGGATCGCCGCTGGACGCGTCGTGGTCGATGGAGTCGTGATCACCGAGATGGGTACGAAGGTGGATCCCGATCGCCAGACGGTCGTCTGCGACGGCGAGACGCTGAAGGTCGAGCGCAAAGTCCACGTCGCGTACCACAAGCCGCGTGGCGTCGTGTGCACCACCGCGGACGACGAGCGGCGGCCGACGGTCCTGGACGAGCTCCCGGAGATCCCCGGGCGTCTGTTCACGGTCGGCCGGCTCGATGCCGACTCGACTGGCCTGATCCTGGTCACCAACGACGGTGCATTCGCGCAGAAGGTCGCCCATCCGAGCAACGGGGTCCTGAAGACGTACGAGGTCACGGTGCGGGGCGAGGTCACCGACGCCGTCCTGACCAAGCTCCGCAACGGCGTCTACATCGGCGACGTCACGACCGCGCCCGCCGACGTGTCGGTGCGCGGCCGCCGCCGCGACGCCACGCGACTGCGCATCGTCCTGCAAGAGGGACGCAATCGCGAGATCCGTCGTATGTGCGCCCACGTCGGGCATTCGGTGTTGTCGATCCGGCGGGTTCGCATCGGTCCGTTGCGGCTCGGGGACCTCGCGGAAGGTCGCTGGCGCTACCTGACCGCGGAGGAGATTCGAGCGTTCACCGAGCCGTCGGATCGCCGCGGACGATCCCGTTGAACGATCTGGACGGGACCGTTCCTGGTGCCTGCACCGTCGAGGTGTGGCGGAACCGGGTGTTCGGAACCGACGGCGTCCTCCATCGCACGCTCGGCTTGCTGTCCCAGCTTGCGAAAGGCCCGTTCTGGCATCTGTACCTCGTCGTGCGGGAGCCTGGGGGCGAGGTCGCGCGCTACGAGATCTACCAGCCTCGGGCGTACCCACCCCGCAACGGAGATTGGCGGCTACCCGTGTCGCTCGGCGGGTTCCTGCAGCGTCGGGTGCCCTGGCCGAAGCGCGACGACGACTGGCCGGATCCCGTATGGGGAACGCATCTCGTGTGGTCGCGGACTTGGGCCCAGGACGACTCGGAGGCCCCGAGGATCACGGAGGAAGCCGTCGCTGCGTACCGATGGCGCGACCACTATCCGCGCTGGTTCGACAGCTTTCGCGGCCGGTACGTCAACTCGAACACGTTCGTCGAGAAGGTCGTGCGCCACTTCTCGTTGACCAACGCTGATGGCTCCTCCATCGACCTCACGCACGGTGGGCGCTACGCGCACCCCGGACTCGAGCGCAGCGACGGTTGGGAGTTCGCGTACGCGGGAGAGACCGCGGACCTGCACGCCGAGTGGCACGCGATCCACGGGGAGAAACCACCGCGCGGCCGAGACGACCTGCGCGGCAGGTTCGTGCGTGCGAGCGGAAGCTAGATGCCTTCGGCGCCGGCGGCCGCGACGGCGTGATCGTCCTCGACCGTGCTGCCGGAGACACCGATGCCGCCGATGACCTGGTCGCCGCTCTTGAGCGGGATGCCGCCGGGGAAGGTGATGAGTCCCGAGTTCGAGTGCTCGATGTTGTAGAGCGGGCCGCCGGGCTGCGAGAGCCCGCCGATCGCACCCGTGTCCATGTTGAAGAAGCGGGCGGTCTTCGCCTTCTTCTGCGCGATGTCGAGCGAGCCGAGCCACGCTCCATCCATCCGCGCGAACGCGACGAGGTTGGCGCCGCCGTCAACGATGGCGATGTTCATCTTGACACCCATCTCTTCGCACTTCGCGAGCGCCGCGGCGATCGCGGCCTGGGCTTGATTCAGCGTGACGTTGCTCATGATTCTGCTCCATTGACCCGTGTGGGTTCGGCTGTCTTGCCATGCGCGGAGCGGGAGCGGAAGACCTGTTTTCTGGAGACGTGCCCCAATCTGCGGCGCGCGGGCACTCCGAGAGCTCTTCGAGGTCAGCCGCGGGAATGGGACCCATCCCTCGTTTGCGGGGTCTCCGGCCCGGGTTTCCGGGCGCTCTGGCTTCTCCGGCGGATCGGGCCCCTGCGTGCCGACTACGCTGAATCACCCAAACGGGCACCCGTTTGACGCCCGATCGAGCCTGGAGAGCCTGCGCAGCGAATCTGCTCCGGAAGGGAGCGCGGACCTCCCGGTCCGCGCTGGCGGCGAAGCGGGATCCGGACCCGGAGGTCCGCGCTCCCAGGAGAACCAGGGTGCCTAGCGGCCGGACTTCGGGAGGGCGTAGGGGTTCTTGAACACGTCGCGGAGTCGCGTGCGCCGCTCCCGCTGGCCTGGCGACAACTTCGGTCGAGCGACGGAGCGGACGTACTCGAAGTAGAACGTCTTGAACGTGGATGGGATCGCGCCCGCCTGCTGCATGCGCCGTAGCGCGGGCCCGGGGTTCGACTCATTGGTGAAGACCGTGTCCTCGAGGACGAAGACGTCCAAGCCCATCTCCCGGAGCCCGAGGACGGACTGAAGGACGCAAACGTCCGTCTCGGCCCCCGCGACGACGATCTGCTCGACCCCCATTCCGCGGATGGCTGCAGTGATGGTCGGCTCGCGACAGCAGTCGAAGGTCTTCTTGACCAGAGGCTGGCCGTGTTTCGGGAATACCTTCTCGAGGCGCTTTGGCAGCCATCCGTTGAGGACGGGCGAGTGCTCGAACGTCGCGATCAGCGGGATCTGGTGCAGATCTGCGAACACGAGCAGCTGCTCCATGCGCGCCTCGACCGGGTCCCGCCGGCCCGCCATGATCCGGAAGAAGGCGGGCTGCGCGTCGATGAGGAGGATCCCGACGTTGCCCCTCTGGATTCGCCGGGGCAGGGGATCGCGAGCGGGTCGAGCTACCCCGGGGTCGATGTTCGGACGATCGAGGTTCACGGCGGCGGCAGTCACCAGCGCCACCGCGATGGCGAAGATGGTCGGTTTCATAGAGGGGCTCCAGCCCGAGCTCAGCCGCTCTGGGGTCTTCGAGCGTGGCACGTAGAATGCCGCCATCATGCCGGAACGCTTCTACGTCACGACGCCCATCTACTACGTCAACGATCGCCCGCATATCGGTCACGTCTACACGACGACCGTGGCCGATATCGTGGCCCGGTATGAGCGCCTCCGCGGGAAGGAGGTCTTCTTCCTGACCGGCACGGACGAGCACGCCGCGAAGGTCGTCGACTCGGCCGAGGCGCATGACATGACAGCCCAGGAATGGGCAGATCGCAACGCGGCCCAGTTCCAGAAGGCGTTCGAGGACCTGGGGATGTCGCACGACGATTTCATCCGCACGACGGAGGACCGCCACAAGACCCGGGTCCTTCGCTACGTGCAGGCGATGATGGAATCTGGCGACGTCTATCTCGGCGAATACGAAGGCTGGTACGACGCGGGGCAGGAGGAGTACCTGCCGGAGAACAAGGCGCGCGAGTTCGAGTTCAAGTCGCCCATCAACGGAAAGCCGCTGGTCAAGAAGTCGGAGAAGAACTACTTCTTTCGCCTGTCTGGCTACTCCGATGGGTTGCTCGCGCATCTGGACGAGCACCCGGACTTCTTGATCCCGCCGGCCCGGAAGAACGAGCTCATCGGTCGCATCGAGGAGGGACTCAACGACGTGCCCATCTCGCGGACAGGCGCCGACGGGTGGGGGATTCCGATGCCGGGAGACGAGACCCACACGATCTACGTGTGGATCGACGCGTTGTTCAACTACCTCACGACGGTGGACACGGATGACCGGCGCGCATTCTGGCCGTGCACGATGCACCTGCTCGCGAAGGACATCCTCTGGTTCCACGCCGCGATCTGGCCCGCGATGCTCATGGCGCTCGGAAAGTGCCCAGGCTACGAGTGGGTCGGGCTGCCGGGCCAGGTGTGCGCCCACAGCTTCTGGATCGCCGAGGGGCGCAAGATGAGCAAGTCCCTGGGCAACTTCGTGGACATGGAGCGCATCCAGGACTACGTCGAGCGGTTCGGGGTCGACGCCCTGCGCTACTTCCTTGCGGGCTACGGTCCGGTCGGCGCTTCCGATCGCGACTTCGCCGAGGCCCGGTTCATCGAGGCCTACAACAAGGAGTTGGCGAACGTCGTCGGCAACGGAGTCAACCGCGTCGCCACGATGGTCGGCAAGTACTGCGACGGGACCCTGCCCGAGCCGGGGGACCCCGTGCCGGAGGCCGAGGACCTCCGGACGTCCGTGCACGCGGCCTACGACCGATACGTCCCGGCCATGGACTCGGTGAGGCTGGACCAGGCCGTGGAGGCCGCGGTCGACGTCTTTCGGGCGATGGACGTGTTCATCGATCGAACGCAGCCGTTCAAACGCGCCAAGGACCCGGCCGAAGCGGGCACCGTTCGCACCATCCTGCGCGAGTGCACCGAAGCCATCCGCATCGGTTCAACGCTGCTCAGTCCCATCATGCCCGAACGCATGGGAGAGGTCTGGCGGCGCTACGGGTTCGCGGAACCGGCGCCCGGCGTCGATAGCATGGCAGCGGCCCGAGCGTGGAGCCAGGTCGCGGGGGGGACTTCGGTCGAGAAGGGCGATCCGCTCTTCGCGCGCTACCAGCCCCCCGCGTGATGCGCACGGTTCTTGCGCCCGGCGTGTGATCGTGACCGCGCACCATCGGCTATCGGGACGGTGCGAATGCGGCGGCTTCGAGACGTGACACGGTGACGCGTCCGGGGCCGGCGAACTCGATGACCGCGCTGGACGCGTTGTCGGGAAGGACGATCACGACCAGGGCCGGCCGTCCTGCTCGACAGGTGACGTCAGTCGAGTCACCACCCGCAATCCCGATCCGCAACTCCGTTTCCGTGCTCGCGTGGGCAACGAGCACGAGGCGCCGCTGGCCTCGTTGCGGGTCCGCTGCCGGTAGGGAAACCTCGAGCGCAGCGCCCGCCTCCGCCGCTTCGAGCACCAGTTCATCTCCCTCGGAGCGAACGGTCATTCCGCGCCGCGCGCGAGACCGATCCGGCGTGGCGCGGTAGTCCACCAGCGCATCGAGGCTCGTCACCACGCGCAGGCCATGGACCCGAGTCGCGGGCTTCTGCTTGGGTAGAAAGAGCTCGAGCGCTTGCACGGGTTCGCGGGCGATGATCGGCAAACGGGCGAGGGATCGCCCCGGCGTCACGTCGTACGGGAACGAACAGCGATTGGACGCCAACCCGCCGCCATGGCTGAGGACGAATCGACCGTTGGCGGCAGCGTCCAGATCAAGATCGAAGGCCAGCGTTCCGTCCCCCGGGACATTCAGGTCGAGGTTCGGCCGAAGTCGGGGGAGTCGTCCCTTGCGCCGCAAGGACAACGCCGACCCTTCGTTTTCGGTGGTCAGGTCGATACCGGTGACAGCGGAGGCTTCCAGCGGCAGCTCGAAGAGCGTCCGCGCATCGGGACGAAAGGCACGAGAGAGATCGACGGTGTCCCTGTCCCACCGGCTCCACGGTGCGGCAACGACATAGTATTGAATGTGTTCCCAGACCAACGCCTTCGGCCACGGGATCGTCCCGGCCAGGGCATCCGCCACCACTTCCATGAACGTGTTGGTCGGGCCGGACGCTGGACGCGACCGATCGTTCACGGCGTGTCCAAGGGAATGCGACACGAGCGCCGCGAGCGTGTGGTGCTTCGACATGCTCGTTCCGACGAGCACCACCTCGGCGCTCGTGTCGCACTGGAGGCGCTTTCCCGTCGCGCGATCTCGGACCTGCAGGAGGCGACGATCCGAGAGGAACCGAGCACGGGTGTCCGACCCTTCGGGAAGGCCGAGGGCTTTGGCCTGGGCCCCCAGGTACGGGACGATGCCTATCTCCACGACTTCGGTGTCGACGGTCGCCCCGCGTTCTCCGGCCGGCAAACAGCCGACGATCGCCGCTGCGACTCGGCGCGCCGTGCTCTCGACCGCCCACTGGGTCCAGTGGCTGTCGGACTTGTAGAAGGCGTGCTCCGGATCAAGCTCCCTCATCAAGCCGAGTACGTCGATCGATGCCACGCCAGCGGCCCGGTGGATCCGCAGGACGTCCTCGTAGAGCCTGGCCGATGGTGAGATTCCAGGCGGAAGATGATCCGTTGCGATGAGCGTCTTGTCCGGGACGAAAACGACGATGACGTGGGTCCCGCGTCCGCGAAGCACGTTCGCTACTCCCGCGACCCAGGCGCCGCGGGCGCCAACGAGACTCGGGTCGGCGTCGTGGGCGGTCACCGCGCGTGCCTTGAAGTAGAGCCACCCGTCGTCGCCCATCAGCAGGTGATCCGGCACCTCGCCGACGGCCTCGATCATCAGGAGGTTGACGCGCCCCGCTATCATCCGCTTCACGCGCGAGGTGTTCTCGAGGTGGTACTCGAGTCGCCGGGCCGCCTTGCCGTCCCAGAATGAGCCCGCCAGACGGCGATCAAGCTCTTCCTTCTCCTCGCCTACGACCGTGGGCAGCTCTACGGGCGCGACCCAGTCGATCACCGCGACGCCGATGACGATGGCGAGAAAGGTGATGGTGGAGAGCGTGGAGGCGGTGGGTCTACGCATGTCAGAACTGGAAGTAGATGAACGGGATCTGGGTCTTGAAGAAGATCTGAGTCACCGCCCCCGCGAAGACGATCGTGGCGAGCGGTCCGAGCCACCAGGTGTTCCTTGACTCCAACTCCTGCGAGTTCGGCGAGCCCCACGTCAGGAGAAGGGCGAGCACGAAACAGCCGTAGTTGATTTGTCTCAGGTCGAGGACCTTCAGCGAGAGATCGCCGACGCCGTCGAGCACGAACATGGACGCAAACATCGCCCACGCAGATTGGATCGTCTCTGCGCGGAAGAGCAGCCATCCGATGATGGCGATGAGAAAAGTCAGCGCCACCTTCACGGGGCCCGGGGCCGTCCGAAGAGCGGCCGCTTCCCCAACCGACGCTCCAACGCCAGCCAGCCACCCTGGTAGGCGCCCCAGGCCACGAACGTCCACGCCGCGCCGTGCCACAGACCTCCCAGCAGCATTGTCAGGCCGAGGTTGACGTAGGTCCGGATCGATCCTCGCTTGTTCCCGCCGAGCGGTATGTAGAGGTAGTCGCGGAGCCACGTCGAGAGCGAGATGTGCCAACGCCGCCAGAACTCGGTGATGCTCTTCGACTTGTAGGGCGAGTTGAAGTTGACGGGGAACTCGAACCCGAACATGCGACCGAGACCGATCGCCATGTCGGAGTAGCCCGAGAAGTCGTAGTAGATCTGAAAGGTGTAGGCGAGCAGGCCGACCCAAGACGCTGCGCATCCCGGATCGGTCGCCGCGAACGCTGCGTCCGCCACCGGAGCGAGGTTGTCGGCGATGATCAGCTTCTTGGCCATGCCGATCTGGAACAGCCGCGCGCCCGACGAGAACTTCTCCCAGCTGTGCTCGCGCGATCGGAGCTGCTTCTCGAGGGTGTTGTAGCGGACGATGGGGCCCGCCACGAGCTGCGGAAACAGCGCGACGTAGCACGCGAAGTGATCGAACCGTTCGACGGGGCGAGCCGCCCCGCGGTAGATGTCGATCGAGTAGCTCATGCTCTGGAAGGTGTAGAACGAGATTCCCACCGGGAGGACGATCGCGGGCCAGCTGATGTGCCCGACGTCCCATTGCGCGAGCAGGGCATTGAGCGAATCGATGCCAAAATTCCAGTACTTGAAGTAGCCCAGGAGCCCGAGGTTGACGCAGATCGACAGGATCAAGAACCGTCGACGTTGGCCCGAGTCGCGCGATGCGTAGATCGTCCTGCCGGCCCAATAGTCGATGACCGTGGAGGACAGCATCAAGAGGACGAAGTCGGGTCGCCACCACCCATAGAAGAGGTAGCTCGCGAGCGTGAGGACTGCTTCGCGTTCGCCCTTCCGTACGAGGTAGTAGAGCCCCAGCGTCGCAGGCAAGAAGCAGAAGAGAAAGGCGTAGGAGGCGAAGACCATCGAACGTCAGACGGGGAGGTCGGCGCGGCCCAAGATCGATTCCAGGGTGAAGCCCGCGGCAGCAAAGGCCTCCTTCGCGCCTTCGCCGCGGTCGACGAGGCAGATGATGCGGCGAATGTCCCCGCCCTCGGCCTGGACGATTTCCGCGGCCTGAAGGGTGGAGCCACCCGTGGTGGTCGTGTCTTCTACGAGAGCGACGCGCATCCCGCTCTGAAATGGACCTTCGACCTGACGGCCGAGGCCGTGCTTCTTGGCTTCCTTACGGACGAAGAAGCCGAGGAGTCCCGCGTGCGCGGCATCCTGGTCGGCGGCGGCCAGGATCGCGGAGGTCAACGGAACGGCGCCGACGGCCATGCCACCGACCGCGGCGACGTCATCGCCTTCGGCGAGCATATCGAGGACCAGGCGCCCCGCGAGCGCGACGCCTCGCGGGCGCATCAGCGTTTGTCGCAAATCCAGGTAGAAATCGCTCTCACGCCCGCTGGCCAGGACGACCTTGCGGCGTTCGAACGAGACTTCGAGGATCAATTCGAGCAACTCGGTGCGCGCGTCGGACATCTCGGGACTCCCTTGGCGGCGCATCCTACGTGGATCCGGGTGTGCCTGTCTCGAGTTGAACCCCCGCCGATGGCGGGGGAGGATGACTCCGTGCCCGCACTCGTTCCGATCCTCCTTCTCGCGCGGCTCCTAGCCCATCCTCAGGACGGGCCTGACGTCGACGTCCGCGTCCACGTCGAGGACACGCGGGTCGTGTTCCAGATCATGATGAACCTCGCATTCGTCGATGAGATCGTCACGGTACCGAGGGAGAGGCCGGACGCCCTTCACGACGTCGAGCTGCCCGCGTTGAAGAAGGCGTTGGTTTCGTTCTACGAGAAGAACAACCGGGTCCGGATCGACGGGGTCACCGTTCTGCCCAAGGTGACTGAGTTCGAGAGGCCGCCGCCCGAGCTCCATCAGCTGCCCCGGTTTCCGAACTACGGTATGCGAGCGATCATCAAGCTGCGCCTCGAACTCGAATACGAAACGACGTCACCGCCTCACGAGGTGGCCATGAAGTGGGGGCCGTTCCCTCTCAACCCCGCCAACCCGGACGTACCGGGAGGAGACCCGCAGCCGCTCGACGTCACCGCGCAGATCTTCGCGCAGGGGGAGAGCCAGGTCATCCTGTTCATGCAGGAGCTACCCGAGCACGTGTGGGAGCGGGTCTCCGACGACGAGTTGACGGATCGGTTCCTTTCCGTGCCTGCGCCCATGGCAACGCCGACGCTTTCGGTGCCAGTCGTCTCCATGGGCATCGTCGGTGCGCTGCTCTCGATCGGTGCGATTCTCCTCGTGATCGGAGGGGTGAGGTCACGCGGCTATCGGAGGGCGGTGATCGGCGGCCTCCTCGTTGCGGGGTGTACGTGGCCGTTCTTCCATTTCGAGGTGGACGATCCGTTCTCGGCGCGGGCGCTCCCGGACGAGGCCGAAGCGCTCGGGGTATTCCGCCCGCTGCACGGGAACATCTACAAGGCCTTCGACTTCACCAGCGAGAGCGAGATCTACGACGCGCTCGAGCGGAGCGTTCACGGCGACCTGCTCGAGTCGTTGTACGGCGAGGTGTATCACTCGTTGATCATGCAGGACGAAGGGGGCGCCGTTTCACACGTCACCGAGGTGCGGTGGCTCGAGACCGAGGTCGAGGACGTTGGTGCGATGGTCGGCGCCCACGTCGGGTTTCAGGTCAAGGTGCGTTGGCAAGTGGACGGAGAGGTGCGCCACTGGGGACACGCTCATTACCGGACCAACGAGTACCGCGCCCGCTATTCGGTAGTGAGGACAGGCGACGGATGGCGGATCGCCGGACACCATCCGCTGGGGTCGAAACGGATCGGCGCGTCCGTGCCGGAACGTCGGCAGCCGCCCGGGAGCGACGGCAAATGACTGGGACGCCCGCGGTTGTCATCGACGGAATGCGTTTCGGGTACGGAGACGGCGATTTCCGACTTGCCGTCGACGCCCTGAGCATCGCCGAAGGCGAGCGTGTGGCATGTGTCGGCCCGAGCGGCACCGGCAAGACGACGCTGGTGAACCTCATCGCGGGCATCCAGGTGCCGGAGGCGGGTTCGGTGCGGCTCGGCGACGAGGTGGTCTCGTCCCTGACGGACGCGGAGCGGCGTCGCGTTCGCATCCGGGACGTCGGCCTCGTGTTCCAGGAGTTCGAGTTGCTCGACTACCTGAGCGCGTACGAGAACCTCCTTCTGCCCTATCACTTGACGCCACACTTGAGACTCGACGAGGACGTGAAGGCGAGAGCGTCCGAGCTCGCCGGCGCGATGGGCATCTCACACACCCTGGCTCGGCGCCCGGTCGGGCTGTCCCACGGCGAACGGCAGCGCGTTGCGATCTGCCGGGCGTTGCTCACCGAGCCACGACTCGTCATGTGCGACGAGCCCACCGGCAACCTCGATTCGAAAACGGCGATGGTCACCCTGGATCTCCTCTTCGCGCAGGCCGAACGGCACGGCGCGACTCTGCTCATGGTCACGCACGACCAAGGACTCCTCCATCGGTTCGATCGCGTGATCGACGTCGAAGACCTGCAGGCGGAGTGGACGGCATGACCGGGGTATGGCTGCTGTCGTGGCGCTACGTGGCACATCATCGCGCTCAGACCGCCATTCTGGTGATCTGCCTCGCACTGCCGGTGTTCTTGCCGCTCGGAACCATGTGGGTCGTGGACCGCTACCAGTCCGAACTCGTCGTGCGCGCGGGGTCGACACCTCTTGTCGCAGGCGCCAAGGGCAACCGCTTCGACCTCGCCATGGTCGCGCTGTATTTTCGCGCGGGTCCCGGGAACGCGATCTCGTGGGCGCAGCTGGAGGAAATCCAGGAGAGCGGACTCGCGCTACCCATCCCGATCAACGTCCGGCATAGCGCGCGCGGGCGACCGATCGTCGGCACGTCGCCCGAGTACTTCGAGCTACGGCGGCTGCGCCCCCGCACGGGGACGCTGCCGTTGTGCCTGGGCGACGTCGTCCTCGGGGCCCGGGTCGCCGAAGAGCTCGGACTCGCGCCAGGGGGAAAGCTGGCCTCCGACCAGAAGAGCCACCATGACATCTCCAAGCCCACGGCACTCCGCATGTCGATCTGTGGTGTGTTGCGGAAGACCGGGACCGCCGACGACGGAGCGGTGTTCGTCGACGTCAGGACGACGTGGGTCCTCGAGGGGCTGGTGCACGGCCACCGCGCCGCGTCCAAAGTCGACCCGAACCGGGTGATCGGAAAGACCGACCATCTCGTCCATCTGAGCCCCTCGTTGATTCCGCACCAGGAAGTCACGCCGGACAACGTCCGGAACTTCCACTATCACGGCCCGACGCACGCGCTGCCGCTGTCGGCCATCATCGTCATCCCTCACGATCTCAAGGGACGAACGCTGCTCAAGGCGCGGTTCAATGCGACGAAGCGTTGGCAGATGCTCGAGCCCGTCGAGGTGATCGAGGAGCTGATGGGCTTCGTGTTCAAGGTGAAGGTCTTCCTCGACGCCTATGCCGGTGTGCTCGCGATCGTGACGTCGATCATGGCGATGCTGGTGATCGCGCTGTCGCTGCGCCTGCGGAAAGCCGAGATGCGAACCCTCGACCGCATCGGGTGCAGCCGGGGTATGGTGTTCCTGCTCCACGCAGTGGAGACCCTCACGGTTCTGGTGCTGAGCGTCCTGCTGGCCAGCGGCGCGCTTCTGATCCTGGCAGCGAGCCTGCCTCAGCTCTCGAAGGTGATCGAATGAAGACGATGAGATGGCCCGGCGGAGTTCTGGTGTTGGCAGCGGTCCTGGTCACGGTCGCTGCGTGCGGCGGGGAGGGCCAGAACGACCCGCCAACCGAGATCGAAGACGCGGTCTACACGACCTTCTACCCGCTCGCGTGGATGGCGGAGCGCCTGGCGGGGGACGACATCGCGGTGCGGTGCCCGATTCCGGCTGATGAGGATCCCATCTTCTGGCAACCGAGCCGCGACGCCGTGGCCGCGTTCCAGAACGCGCGGCTGATCGCGATCAACGGAGCCGAGTTCGAGAAGTGGGTCGCGACGGCGAGCCTGCCGGTGAGCCGGGTCGTCGAAACGGCGGCGGCGCTGCAGGAACCTCTCATCACCTTCAAGGGTGACAAGCACAGTCACGGGGGGGTGGATCACGTCCACGAGGGGGTCGACGGCCACACCTGGGTGGACCCACAGAACGCCAAGGTGCAGGCGATGAAGCTCGCGAAGGCGATGGCAAAGACGTGGCCCGACCACAGCCCGGCAATCATGCAACGGGTCGGAGACCTCCAGAACGCCCTGGACCGCCTGCACGTGCGGCTGCTCGCCATGTCTTCCAGGGTCCGCGAGATCACGCTCCTCACCAATCACCCGGCCTACAACTACCTCGCCCGTCGCTACCAGTGGAAGCTCAAGAACTTCGACCTCGACCCAGAGGAGCCGATCCCCAATGCAACGCTCGCGAAGCTAGCCGTCGGGGTGGAGAAGGCCGGCGTGGTTCGCATCATGCTCTGGGAATCCGCGCCGAACGCGGCGACGGCGCGGCTTCTCGAGGACCGGTTTCGAGTGAAGAGTGTCGTGTTCTCGCCCCTCGAGGCGCGGTCGGAAGACGACGTCGCGCGCGGCGCCGACTACATCAAGCTCATGGAGGAGAACGTCTCCCGTCTCGGCGCCGCCTTGAAGTAGCGTCGCGGTTCGGCGCTCACCGCTCCCAGAGCTGCTTCTGTCCGGTCACGGTCACGATCATGAGGTGACGCGGTTGCACCGTGTATTGGCCGGACGCATACCACTGCTCCGCACCCTCCAGCCGGTAGTAGAGGATACGGTTCGCGGTCTTCCAGCGACCGCGCAGCGCCCCGCCGCTACCCGTGTGCCCGCCCGTGGATCCGGTCGGCGTGGGCACGTTGACGGACGTGCCGCCGTTCTGCAGGACGAAGGTCCCGTCGGCATTGAGCGTCGAGTAGGTCTCCGACACGGTGCTGACCGGGTAGCGCGGATCGGAGATCCGATGCGTCTGCGTTCGCCGCCACCGTCCGACCAGCCGGGAATCGCGCTCCGCGCTCCGACCCTCGGCGGGTTGTCCCGAGCCTCCGACCTCGCTCCCCGCCGGATCTCCCCCGCAGGCGCTGAGGACGACGAAAAGCGCTCCGACGACACCGGTGATGATCGTGCGTGACATGGCGAACCCTCCAGGGATGGATGCTCCAACGCGGGATCAGTGGCTGGGCACGAGGCTTCGTGACGTGAAAACCTGGAGCGGGCGTCCGACGGTCACCGGGGCTCGAGCAGAGCGGTGTAGCGCACGAGTCCCATGCGGGCGAACTTGTCCATCTGGAGATGCTCCACCACGGCCCGGTAGGTCCGGCCCTTCTTGGGCGTGAAGGTCAACCGATGCTGGTAGACCTCGGTGTCCGTCGCCGCCGCGAGCTGGCCATCGTCACGGTAGATCCGCACGGAGACTTTGCGCGCGATCGATACGACGACGAGGGTGAGCGGCCTGGGCGGCAGATCGACGAGATCGATGACGTCCGCATTGCCGGCGGGATCGACGGGCTTGCTGGCGAAACCGAACGTGCCATACGCCGCGGCGGACGATCGATCTCCTTCCTCGAGCGATCCGCGAACGGTCCCCATCACGCGCAGCGTGCGATTCCGTTGAGACTGGGGGTGGTGCCGGCGGTGCAGGACGAGGTGGGCGATCGCTTCGCGGGTTTCCCCACTCACGAACCGCAACGTGGACACGTGATCGTGCCAGCCAGGTCGGCGCAGGATGACCTCGTGCAGACCAGGGCTCGCGACGAGTTCAAGCACTGCGTCCGTTCGGGCGAAGCCAGCCAACTCGCTGTCGAGGTAGACCGCCGCCGAGACAGGGAGCGACCGGATGCGCAGGGTGCCCGGTGCTCCCTGGACGGCCGTCTTGATCGGGGTCAGCGGTGCGTTCAGGCGGAACGTGTCCGGCGCCCCGCCGTGACGGGGGACGAAGATCACGAGGGCCACCACCGTGGCCACCACGATCAGCGCAACGACATATGCCTTGGATAGGACCATGGCGTGAAGCGGAGCTGCAGGTGACGCGCACCGATGGGGAACGCTTGGAGGTTGAGTTGACGACGACGAGAGTAGGAGCTCCCGTCGTCACGCATGACCCAGTCGTCGTGAGGCCCGGAGCTGAACGCTTCGGCGATTTTCTTGTCCTTCGGTACGAAACCCGCGTCGACGCCAATCTGAGTGAAGCCGCATCGAGCGAGGCGGCCGGTGAGGTCGCGAAGGTCCTCGAGCGACACGTCATCACGCAGGCGGACGACGACGCCGACCCCGATTGAGGCCTTCCACGTCTTCCAGAGTGAGCCCTGGATACGGCCGGTCCAGGCTCCGTCGAGGATCTCCACGACGGGACGGGTAGTCCCGGCCCTGCGCCAACCGCGGATCGCTTGCTCCAGCGCGAGGGCGAATGAGGGCAACGCGAGGATCGTGTCCTCGTCCGCTCCGAGCTCAGGGCGTATGCGAAGGTCCTGGGTGTGGCTCAGGACGACGTAGCCGCGCGGCGTCGTGAGGAGTGCGCCGTTCTTCGTGCGGGCGGGTCCCGGGCGTTCCCGGACCGTAGGAAACTCCGACGGAGACGATAGGACGGTGAGACCGGGTGCCCAGCGTTCGCCTGCGCGCTGACGCGCGGCGTTCGGAAAGCCCGCGGTCGTTGAGACAGCGGGTCGGAGCGGGATGTCCACGAATCCGCGGGTCGACAGCACGGGGGGGGTCACGGATGCGTCGAGGCCGATGCCGAGCGGTGCAAGCGCGTCGACCGCGATCCACATCGTGTCGCCGTCTCGCGCTACGTCGCGCGGAGCCAAGGGGAAATGGGTGGCGACCGGGGGCGCGATCGTAAGAGGACCGGGGTCGCCGCTTATCACTTCGAGATTTCCTGTCGGGCCGAGCGTCAGCGCGCGACCGTCCACGATCGCGAACATCGATCCGGCAGGCGGCCGCAAGACCTGTCCGCCAGCGAGGCGGACCACGAGGTCGAGCGGCACCTCGAGTCGTCCGGCACGGAACCGCAGAGGCGGGTGAACGTTGCGGTGGGCCATCGGACGTAGCGCGCGCAAACGCGTCCCCCCGAAGTGCTGGAGGAACTCCTCAGCGACGGCACGCTCGTGGATGCAGATGATCGCGTCGTCGCTCTCGTGCTTGCCGTTCCGCCACGGCCCCGAGGAGAAGCACGCGACGGCGCGACCGTTCGGGCGCAGTCCGTCGATCACCATGACGCGGTTCTGCACGCCGCGGTAGTTGCAGTCTTCGGTCATGTCGTAGGAGCCGACAAGATCTGCCGCTGGGTTAGGGCCCGCGACGAGCGAGCGAAGCCCGGAACGCCATCCCATGGTCCAGTCGGGATGTCCATAAACCCCGAAGATCCGCAGCCCTCGATCCCGGTGGGCCGCGACCAACGCCGCGGCCAGTCCTGACCCGTCGAAGCCCGTGGCCATGTAGACGACGTCACTGTCGGCCGCGGAGACGAGACCGATCAGGTGTTGATTGATGGGTCGCGTGGCGGGAGTGCGGTCTGGAGCTTTCACCGGAGAGAACACGATTTCGACGGTCGCGGGACCGGCGACGTCGCGAACGCTGCATTTCACTTGTCTGGGCGAGCGCTTCGCGACGCCGAATCGTCGCTTCGACTTAGAAGATACGGCGTCGTCGCCGCCCCACATCTCCTCGAACTCCGTTCGATACGCGGCGGCCACGCTCGAACCGTTGACGGCCACGAACGACTGGTTGAACACCGAATGTGCCCGATCGCCCTTCGCATGGCCGGCCAGCGTCACCTGGCTATCCAAGATGATGAACTTGTGGTGCATCATCGGATCCTTGAGCACGTTCCGTCCGTTGGTGATGTACGCAACTCCGGCGGCGTCGAGCTTCTTGCGCGCACCTGGTTCCCCGGCGTCGGCACGTGCGTCGGTGATCATCCGGACTCGCACGCCTCGTTGGTGTGCCCGCACGAGGGCATCGACGAACGAAGGGTGGTCGAAGTCGGACATGGCGACGTCGACTGTGCGCCGGGCGCGGTCGACGTAGCGAGCCATGACCTCCTGCAGGATCACGGGAGGAACGGTTTGAGCGGGGGTCGATGCCTGGCGGGGGTCTCCTGGACGGTTGAAGTAGCAGCGAAATGCCGGGGCACGCAGCGTGCCCAGAGGGTACGCCTTGCCACCGAGCGAGATCTCGGCGGCGTACCGCCCCACGGGAAGGAGGGGGAGGGGGTACGCGGCGCCTCGATACCCGAGCCATTCCCTGCTGCCCGCCACCGGGACCTCGATCGGATCGCCACCGGCGAGAGGGCGCAGAGTCAGCTTCTCGATCAGGACCGTCGTGCCCCACACGACGAGGTCGTGGTGCGGCTGCACGACCCGTTCCGGTGCAGCGCCGCCCTCGTAGGAGCGGAACAGGTCCATCCCATCGCGCTCCTGCCACCGTTGAGCTGTGCAGGTCGCGGCCGTAAGGAGCAGCGCTGCGACGTATCGGGTCGCCGTCACGGGATCTTGATCTCCTTGAGGTCGAGAAGATACCGGAGCGGCGTGCCCTTGCGGCGGGTCACGAGTGCGAGCCGCGGGCTGTAGGTGCCGGGTTTCTTCGCCATCTGGCCGTAGATCGCCATGCGTGTGGTCTCGCCGGGCTCCAGGCCTTCCAGGGGCAGGCGCGTGCTGATGAGCGGCGCCGTCTTCCCGCCGTCGGCGGGGACGAAGCTCCAACCGAGCTGCGGTGCCAGGCGTCCGTCGCCGCCGGCGATGTACGTCTGGCCCACGTTCTTCACCGTGATGAAAGTGAGGAAGTACGTGCCCTTGCGGATGGCCGTGATCATTGCAGACTCTAGCTCCACCTCGAGTCGGAGCTGCTGCTGCTTGGGTGGAGTTTCGAAATGGCGGCTGACGCGGTCCGCGAGTGCGTGGAGACGCGACGCTCCGGGTGCGACGGACCTCAGCCTGGCGACAGCGTGATCGAAGATGGCCCGATCGCCCCCGTGCCACGCGGCTTCCGCGAGGTACCACCACGCCGGGCCGATCGCCGGATCATCGGCTGCGGTGCTCTGGCCGAATCCCTTCACGACGATCGGGTACCGGCCGTACCGACTCGCCTCCCGCGCGCCGAATACGACGTCATTGACAGCCTTCTCCCGCGCGTACGCATCGCCGAGGCGGCGTTGCAGTTCTGCTCGGGCCCTGGCGGCGGCCAGTGGTCGTGCGCTGTGTGCGATGTGGACGAGCCCGGCCGTCCCCAGATGCGAGGTATCCCCGATCGCACCGTCGATGGCAGCGCCGATGATGAGCGGCTTGCGCCACGTGATCTCGTTGCAGTGGAGAAGCCGAAGCAACGGGAGCTCGTCGCCCAGAGCGAGCAGTCCCCGGACGGCCGCCGCGACCTCGGCGTGGCGAGGCAGATCGAGCGCTCCGATCATGACGTCTCGTGCCACGTCCTTGCCGAGACCCGCGAGCGCTTCTCCGCAGTGGATCTTCTGGATCGGCGACGCGGTGTCATAGAGCAGCTTCAGCTGCGGGTAGACACTCTCGATCCCGTGGCGGGCCAGGAACTGCACGAGCCGCGCGCCGGGCCGCCGGCTCGTCTTGCGCTTCGCATCCTCGAGGAACACGGGGATGAGGTCCCGGCCGCCGCAATAGCACAGCATGCGGATGGCGTCGTCGCGTGCGGGCGCATCCGCCGGCATGGCGGGGAGCTCTCTTATCAGGTGGGCCTTGATCCGCACGAGGCTCGGCTCGCCCAGGATGGGCCGGGCTTCCTGGTCCCACGCCACCGCCTTGGAATCGAGGATCTTCGTCATCTCGGCGAGGGGTGGGCCCATCGCCCTCGCATCCGCGGCGGCGACGACGCGATCAACCAGCTTGCCGAACGCATCACTGAGCGTCTCCGGCACGGCCTCGACCACCTTCGCGCTCTGGTTCCACAGCGTGTCGATCTGCTGATCCCAGCCTCGCATGAGGCCGAGAAGCCTCTTCTGGTCGGCGCTGCCCGGATCGAAGAGGTTGTTGGTTTCTCCTTTGTCCTTGGCGAGGTCATAGACGCGAATGACCTTCTGCTGCGGGTTCCAGATGAGCTTGAGGTCGCCCGCGAGAACGGTCCGCTCCTTGGAGGGGATCTCGTAGCTCGGCGGCCCGGGCCGATCGGCGTACGCCGTGTCGACCCACGGGCCTTCCCCCAGGATCAGTGGAGAGAGGTCGCGGCTGACGCGACGGTAAGGGTCCTTGACGCCGAGCACCGACATCATGGTCGACGCGAGGTCGGACAGGCATACCCACTCGCGCACTCGTCTCGGCTCGAGTCCCGGCACGCGGATGATGAGCGGCACGTGGATCTGGTGTTGATAGAGGCTTCCCCCGTGGCGAGTCTGGTTGTGCTCGCCGAACGCCTCACCGTGATCGCCGAAGAGCACGATGATCGTGTCCTGCATGAGCCCCATCGAGCCGAGGCCGTCGAGCAGCCGCCCGATCTCACGGTCGCAGTACGCGATCTCCCCGTCGTACGCGTCGGCCGGCTTGACGCCGTAGTCGAATTCCTCGTGGAAGTCGTAGGGGGCGTGGGGGTCGATGTAGTGCGCCCACATGAAGAAGGGGGTCTTGCCGTGCAGGGTGCGGTGGTTCTTCAGGAGCGCCAGGGTCTGGTCGGTGACCTCGGGTGCCCTGAGCTCCAGCTGTCGCTTCCCGGGATTGAAGATCTGGAAGCCGCTCCGGAACGTGCGGAAGATCGGGTGCGCCTGCGTGAGGTGGAAGAACGCGGTGAGCGCGATGGTCTTGCGCCCCACCTTCTGCATCTGGTGCGCGAGGGAGTAGTCGTCCGGTATCTTCAGATCCACCTTGTTCTCGACTTCGTACGCGGGGCAGGCTCGCGAGTAGATCCCGTTGAGTGTGCTCGAGTACGCCATCGCGCTGGATGGCGTCGGCGTAATCGCGCGCTCGAACAGGACCGCCGACCGGGCGAACTCGTCGATCACCGGCGTGATCGGACGGGGATAGCCCATCGTGGACAGGTGATCGGCGCGCAGCGCGTCGACCGCGATCCACAGGATGTTGAACCGGCGGCGCCCCGGGACCAGTCGATCGAGTTTCTCTTGGACCACGGTCGGGTCCGCATCGGCCAGGACGCTCTCCATGGAACCCGGACCGACCTCGTCGATCTCGACGAGCCGGGAGAAGCCGTGGGTCTCTACCGGGCTCAGGATGCGGCTCGTGAGCGGGAACGGGGCGCCGATGATGTGCGCGCGAACGCGGTAGATCGCGTCCTGCTTCCGCTCGACGGCGGCAGTGACCAGCGATGCGACCAGCAGCAGAGCGGGGAACCCGATGTCGACGATCGGCCGGGAGGTTCCGCGTGCTCGTACCGCGCTGAGTGCGAGCGCGAGCCCGAGCCAGGTCCCGAGGCTGAGCTGGTCCTTCAGCATGGGGTAGGCCCCGAAGAGATCGAGGTTCGCCTTTGCGCAGACCAGTGCGGCAGCCGCGGACAGGAGCGCAGACGCACCAAGAACGACCGGACGCGCCCGCAGGATGGCTGGGATGATGAACAACACCGCGACGAGGGCGGCGAGCGCACCGAGAGTCCAGAACGCGATGCTCACCGTACCGACCCAGCTCTTCTGGGAGATGGCCGGCCCGTCGAAGAGCTCGCGATTGAGATAGACGAACGTGGTCGCGGCGACGGCGGCGAGCGGCAAGCGGCCGAGGAACGGACGCCGCTCTCGTCCGGGTATTGCGCGTCCGACCAGCAGCAGTGCGGCGGCACACCCCGCTAGCGCCGCGGCCGCGAAGATTCCCACCGCCATGGCGTACGGGAGCGCGCGCAACGGCGACTCTTCAGCGCGACCGGCTATCGATGCGTAGTCGACGAGCCCAGCCAGGGGAGCGGCCAGGATCCCCGCCGTAAGGCACTCGAGTACAGGGCAACGGGCCGGCGACTTCATCGTGGGGCTCACTTCTCCTTCGCGGCGTCGATGCGCCGGATGGCTGCGAACCGCGAATTGGACGATGCCACGTAGTTGTTCTCGATGATGTTGCGCGGCGCGGTCAACAGGATGCCGGTCGTGAAATGGCCGGTCACCGAGTTGCCCGCGAAGACGTTCGCCGGCCCCTTGATCACGATCCCCATTCGCCGACATCCCGAGAACACGTTGCCGGTGAAGACGTTCTCCGTGGAATCGGCATCGACGACGAGTCCGCGATCGACGTCGTAGATCACGTTTCCGGTCACGCTGATCCGACGGTTGACTCCCTCGTGCTCGACGACCTTGGTGACGTGGATGCCGGTCTTGGTCGCCTGGAGACGGCAGCCGCGGACGATCGCCTTGGAGCAGTCGTTGAGACGGATCGCCACTCGGGCATCCTTGACTTCACAGCCGTCGATGAGGATGTTCTCGCTGAGGTGGTCGATCTCGATGGCCTCGGCCCGACATCCCTCGAACCGGCAGTCGCGCAGCGTAATGTCGCCGGTGTTGTAGAAGGTCGCTCCGCGCCCGAGCAAACTGCGGAACGTGCACCGCTCGAGCCGGACCTTGCTGGTGTGGGGACGGCGCACGTCCTTCTTGGTGTACGGGTTTCGGAACAGCACGCCGCCATGCGTCGTGTGGCCGAGGAATGGCTGGCCGCCGAGCTTGTCCTGCGTGAGGTCAAAGTTGCCGTCGAAGAGGATGTCCGTGAAGCTGATGTCGGCCCAGTGCAGCGTATCGAAGAAGTTGATGTGCGGGATCAGCCACGCACCTTTCGGGAACGTCTTGACGCTCACGTTCTCGTACTGCGCGGTGGTCAGCGAATCACCGTTCTTGCCGGTGATCAGGAACTCTCCAATGCGGTTTCCCCGGAGATCAGGACGGAGCACCTGGTAGCGGCGTCCGGGTTCGATGAGATCCGGGTGGTCCACCGGGAGGCTGCCCCCCCTGGCGACGGCGTCCGCGGCGATACGGACTCTGCCGAACTCGACGAGCTTGCGGAAGCGGAAGATCGTGCCTCGGGATCCGACGAAGTCGATTCCGGTGACGCCATCGCGGCGCCGGCTGTGGATGCCGTGTTCGAACGTGTAGACGCCGGGAGAGAACCGGATCGCACCGCCGCCCGCGTCGCAGAGGTCGTCGATGATCTTGGCGAGCTGGATATCGCTCTCGAACGGCACGGCCTTCGGCGCGCCGGTCCCCGTGATCGTCATGACTGGACCTGCCGCCGAGCCCTGCGCCGGGATGGCTGCAGCGGTGAGCAGGACGAGGGCCAGGCACCTACTTCGGTTCATAGAGTTGCTCGACCACGAGGGGGAAGTCGCGGTCGTCCGGAATGTGGTCCGTGTGATACTGGGAGAAGGAGACGGCGATCCGGGCGTCCTTCCATGCTCCGGCCGGTGCGTGGCCCACGAGGGTGAGGTTGACGGACTCGCCGGGCTCGAGACCGCGCAGAGGCAAGAAGTTGTTGATGACGTGTACGTTCATCTTCTTGCCCTTGGTGTCCTGCTTCATGATCTGTCCGTCGGTGTCGACGAGCCGACAGCGCAGGACGGGGCCGAAGTTCCAGTGACCACCGTGCCAGTAGACCTTGGCCCGGTTCGTCACCTTGACCTCGATGAAATAGCAACGGTTGCGGCGCAGCGTGGGGGGCTTGCGGATGACCTCGATCGAGACCTTGAAGTCGTTCGCCGGATAGAACCAGCGCAGGTCCTTGATGTGGGCTTTCATGCGCCGGGCCGCGTCCGCCGCCCGGGGATCGTCGGCGCCGATGGCCCGATCGAGCGCGGCCGCAGCTCCCGTCTGCCGACCGAGGTGCACCCGCGCCCGCGCGAGATCCAGGGCTGCGCCGGGGGGTGGGTCCTCGGTCTTTTCGAGCCACGCTTCGAAGAGCTGGGTGGCGAGTTCGGCCTTGCCATTGACCAGTGCGTCGCGGGCTTCGCGAAGCTCCGCGAACTCCTTGATCCGTTGATCGAATTCGTCGCCGTAGTGCTTGCGAAGTCCCGCGATCGCGACGTCCCGCAGCGTCGGGTCGGGCTCGCTGGCGAAGTAGAGGAGGACTTCGGCTCCCCGTGCGCCTCCCACCGCGGAAGCATACTCGACGGTGGAGCGGCGAATCGTGTAGTCGAAGAGCTCGTTGAGCGCGAGTCGCCGGGTCAGGGCGTCGAGGCCGGCGGGCTCCTTCGATCTTGCCAGTGCGCGGAGCAACGGCACGACCTCGCGGGTGGCGTTCCCGCGGATGATCCGCACGAAGTCGGGGAGGAACTCCCCGTGGCCGAGGTCGCCGAGAGCGACCGCATACGGGAATCGCAGCACGGGGTTCCGCTGGCGCCGGCACATGGCGAGGAGCTCCTCGCGCCCCGCATCCAGGCCGAGGCTCACGAGGCCGACGGCCCCATCGGCACGCACCGTGGGGGACTTGTCCTTCATCAGCGCGCTGAAGTAGGCCTCGTTCTCGGGACGTGGCAGCACGAGCAGCAGGTTGTAGAGGGAGGTCTCCCGCTTGGGAAGGAGGCCTGTCGCGAGCTTCAGGATCTCCGCATGGAGGTCGTTCATCAGCTGCGCGGGCATCTCTTCGCAGAGCAGGTTCAGCCCGGCGTATCGGTTACGCAGCTTGGTTCGCAGGTAGGTGATCGCGCGCCGGATCTTCTTCTGGTCCGGGGCCCGGATCCACATCAGCGCGGTCTCCAGGTGGGCCTGGAGCGCCACGGCGGGATCGTCGAGAGGCTTGCCACCGACCCGCTTCTTGATCGACTCGACCTGCGCACTCAGCAACCCCGCGAGCACGGCCTGACGCTTCGAGTACTCGGGTTGATTGAAGAGGTTCCTGCGCTCGCGCGGGTCCTGCTCCAGGTCGAAGAGGAACCAGTCGGGGTTCTTGCGGACGACCTCGATCAGCTTCAAGCCTCGATAGACGACGCAGCGCTGCTCCAGCTCCCGCGCCGTCTGCCGAGGTGAGTATTGCTGGGAGAAGATGACGCGATCCGGTAGCCCTTCCTGGTCCAGCATGTAGGGCAAGAGGCTCTGCCCCATCCGCTCCTCGGGGTCTCCGATGTCCGCGACGGCCAGACAGGTCGGCATGACGTCAACGAGCGAGACCGGGGTGTCGATGCGCTTACCGGCCTGCAGTCCGGGAATGCGGATGAGCAGCGGGACGCGGATCTCCTCCTCGTACAGGCTGCTGTTGTGGAAGGGGAACCCATGGTCGCCGAACCCCTCGCCGTGGTCGGAGAAGACGCAGACGACCGTGTTGTCCCAGAGCTTGCGTTGCTTCAAGCCGTCGATCAGGCGCCCGATCTCGGCATCGCAGTGCGCGATCTCGCTGTCGTAGCGGTCACGGGCGCTGGTGCCGAAGTCGTGGCCCTGGTGGGTCTCGTACGGGTTGTGAGGCTCCATGTAGTGCACGAACGAGAAGAACCGGCGGGTCTTGCGATTCACGAGCTGCTTCAGCACCGAGTCGGTGACGGCACGGGCCTTCATCCCCGGATCGCCCGTCTGGTCGGGGTTGAAGGTGTCGAAACCCGTCTCGAGCATCCCGAAGAAGCGCATGTTGCGGCGCTCGATCTTGCCGAATCCAGTGACCCCGATCGTGTTCATTCCCGCCCGCGACACGAGCTCGGGATAGTGAACGGTGTCGGGGAACTTCCAGCTCAGCTTGGATCGGTAGCCGTGCAGCGGGGTCGCGCCGGCGGTGAGGCCGGTCAGCACGGACGCGTAGGCATAGTTGCTGGTCGGGTAGGGCGTGTACGCGTTCGTGAAGACGAACCCCTCCCTGCCGAGCTGCTCGAGCACCGGGGTCGTCGGGTTCTCGGTGTAGCCAGCGAGCCCGGTGTGGTCCCACCGGACGGTATCCACGGCGATGAGCAGGATGTTGTAGTCGCGGCGCTGCGGGAGGACCTGGTCGAGGATGCTCGTCAGGTCGCGGCTGCCGGCCTGCTCCATCTCACGGACGAGGTCGAGCACGTTCGCGATGTCGACGCTCTGGGTCGTGGCAAAGCGCTTGAACACCAGGTCAATCAGCTCGGCGTGAGGGTTTGCGCCCTGCACGACGGTGCTCGAGTAGCTTCGGGTGGCTTGGAACGTGTCGCGTCCCTCGAGCCACAATGCGCCACCGAGGATGCCGGCGGCGACGACGAGCGCGAGCGCGGGTCGAAGGCGTCCGAGAGCCAGGGCGCGGCCCACGAGGCAGAACACCGCGGCGCTCGCGCAGAGCAACGCGAAGACCACCCAGAGCATGTGGACCCCCGGGTAGTGCCCGGGCAGCAAGGTGATGTTGAGGCGTGTCGTGAAGGCCATCGCGCCCAGCGCGAGCAACCCGAGCCCGACCCGCAGGCGCCGGCCACTGCCATCGGCGATGGCGACGATCCAGGGGCGGAGGATCCGCAGCGCAACGAAGATCCCCAGCGGCCCCCCGATCATCAGGCCCCAGTGGAGGAACGGTGCGATCCAGTGCACCGAGATCTTCGGCCCTTCGGTCAGGTTCCTCAGCGACCAGTCCCATAGCGCGCCGATGACCGCGGCGCCGGTCAGGACCCGGGGGTCGAGCCACCGCTTGGGACGCGTCGGGGCGGCCATCACCAACGCCCCGAGCGCGCCGAAGATGATCCCGATCAGCACGTGCCGGCCGGTTCCGTAGACCAGGATGAGCAGTCGCTCGTCCGACGCGAATTCGACGTCGAGGAGTCGAAATGCCCACGCCAGGTCGCACAGGCCGAAGAGGATGGCTCCGACGACCGGGCAGAGGAATGCGCACAGGAAACGGTTCATGTCAGCGAGAGCAAAGGTCCCGGGCAATCGGGCGCGCCCAGGGGTGGCTGGCTTGGGGTCGCGCGTAACCGCTTGTCGAGGCGGCGGGTATGAATGTTCCGGGATGGTAGGCCTCCTGCTTCCTTCCATCAAGAATGGGGACCCGTGCGGCGCACGCACCCCCTGTTGATCGGACGGCCCGGTATCCCGCTTGAGGGTCACCGCACCGGCGGTTGGAGGAACGGAAGACGCGACCGGTACAGAGCGAGACGTTGTCGCACGGCCGCGCGCGGGGCGCCCAGGAGTCCCGGGTTGGCCAGCGCCTCGTCCAGCGCGCGGATGGCGTCGTCGAACCGGAGGTTGGCGGCCAACGCCGCGCCCAGGACGTCCAGTGCTCGGGGATCGCGACCGCGGGTCGCCACGAGGGCTTTCGCGAATGAGAGGGCCGCCGTGGGGTCGCGGTGAGCTTCTTCCGGGTAACTGGCGAGCGTCCAGGCCAGCAGCTCGAGCCCGGCCGGGTGGGGAAGATCGAGATCGCGGAACGGGGCCAGGGTCTCGAGAGCATCGGCGATGCGTCCCGCCCCGAGGAGCGCCTGGGCCAGCGGGATGCGGACGCCCCGGTCCGACGGGTCGTCCCGGACCACGCTCAGCAGATGCGTGACGCCGTCCGCCCGCCGATCCGTCTGCAGCAGTATGCCTCCGAGCGTGCGACGCGCCGGCACGAACGCGGGTGTCCGCTTCACGATCTTCTCGAGCATGGCGATCGCGGCTCCGATCTTCTGGCTCCGAGCGAGCGCGAGGGCGAGCTCGGTGCGGATGTCATTGCCATCACGGATGGCCTGCGCCTGCCGTAGCGAGCGCATGGCCTCGGCATTGCGTCCCGCGAGAAGGTGGGCACGTCCACGCCGAGCGTGGTGATTGCGGGACACTCCGATGGCCTCGAGTCGATGGGCACGTTCCGGATCGTCGATGGACGTGGCTCCCGTGAGTCGTTCGGCTCGTTTGCGGGCCCGCGCCGCGCCCGTCGCATCGCCGTGGCGCGCGGAGACCACGGTGAGGAATGCCCAGGCCTCCCGGAATCCGGGGAGGGCCTCGACGGCGGCGGTGGCGTGGCCGATGGCCGAGGGAAGATCGTCGCGGCGGGCGGCGATCCGGCCGAGACCGAAACGGGCGTGTGGGTGTTGCGGCTGCTGGTCCAGGACCTCGGTCCACAAAGTGGACGCTCGATCCTCGTTGCCGGCGCGCAGATGCGCTTGCGCGAGGTGCAGTTTCACCGGGACGGACGTCGGCGCCAGACGCAGCGCCCTCTCGAGCAGGGTCACGTGCTCTGCCGCGGTCGCGTCGGGTCGGCAGAGCGCCTCGTAGTAGGGCCACGCCGCGTTGCCGCGGTCGAACCGCGCGGCACCCCGATATGCGTCAGCCGCCGCTATCAGCATCTCGTGAGCGTCGAGGATCAAGGCGTAGCGGCTCCAGGCGGCGGCGGATCGCGGTTCCGCGACGACCTCCTCATGCGCTGCCTTGACGGTCGTCGCCACGAGCGGCTCTGCGTCCGCGACGTCTGGAGGGGGAATCGGCGGCGGCGCTTCCGGCACCCACGACCACGCAGCGAGGAGCCCCAGCAGGAGCACGACCCCGAGCAGGCCGATCATGATGATCGTGCGCCGGCTCATCGCTGTCCCGCTCCCTTGCGAAGCGTCACCTGTTTCCCGGTCGGACCGCCCGGGAAGCGCTCCGGTTCGCCGCCCTCCGGCCAGCGGACCACGATGGCTGCGTAGCTGGAAGCGGCTCCGAGTCCGAAGGTCACCCGGACATCCGACGCACTGAGATAGCTGGACGCCGGATCGACGCGGCGGCGGAACGTGCGGCCCGCGGCCTCCACCGTCACGACGGCGCCCAACGCGTCCCGAGCCCCTGCGCCCTCGACGCAGCGGACGCGCAACCAGCTCCCGCGGGATGGGGCGCGATTGAGATGAAGGCGGGCCCGGCCCCCGGCCGCCGTTACGAGGACGTCCACGAATCCGTCGCCGTCGACGTCGCCCGTGGCGAGTCCCCGCCCGACGATGGCGTGGCGGCCCAGGAGGCCGAGGTGAAGGGAGGTGTCGGCGAAGTGTCCGGCGTCGTTCGAGAACAGCTGCGCGGGTTGCGCGTAGCGCCCCCAGAACGGCGACAGATGATCGCCCAACGCGCGGTCGCCGCGCATCACGTGCCCGTTGACGGCGATCAGGTCGAGGTCACCATCGCCCTCGACGTCGAGAGCGGCCGCACCGAATCCGGTCGAATGGCGGCTCGGCCCGGCCAGGCCTCGCGCCGCCGTGCGGTCGGAGAACCGGCCGTCGCCGTCCGCGAGGTAGAGCGTATTGGTCTCACCGCGAAGATGGGTCATGAACAGGTCGTCACGCCCATCCGCGTCGAGGTCGGCGCAGACCAGTCCCATGCTCGCCTCCTCGCGCCCTTCGTCATTGAGGGCGACGCCGCGTTCGAGCGCTTCCTCGAGGAAGCGTCCCCCGCCCTGGTTGATCCAAAGGTGGTTGGGGCCGTTGTCGTTCGCCACGTAGATGTCCGGACGCCCGTCGCCGGACAGATCCGCGCACACGACGCCGAGCCCGCGATCGTGCCGACCGGCGATCCCGGCGGGTTTGCTGACATCGGTGAACCGGAGCCCGCCGTCGTTGCGATACAGCTTGTCGGACACCCCGGGGAAGTCGCGCGGACCGCAGTACTCCGGTCGTCCGGCGGGGTCGTGGCAGCGGGCCGTGGCGTCGAGGAGGACGTAGCGGGTCACGAACAGGTCGAGGTCGCCGTCCTGGTCGTGGTCGACGAACGCCGCCGAGCAGCTCCACCCGTCGTCGCCGAGTCCGGCGTCGTTGGTCACGTCGCGGAACCGGCCCTGGCCGAGGTTCTCGTACAACCGGTCGCGACCGACATTGGTGAGATAGACGTCGAGGTCGCCGTCGCCGTCCGCATCTCCGACGGCCACTCCCATGCCGTAACCGTCGTCGCCGAGTCCGCTCGCAGCAGTCACGTCGACGAACCGGCCATCGGCCTCCTGGCGGAACAACCGGTTGGGGGCGCCGGCCTCCCCGGGGCCCGCGTTGACGAGGTACGCGTCGAGGTCACCATCACCGTCGTAGTCCAACAGCGCGCAGCCGGGGCCCATGATCTCGGGCAGGTGATACGTACCGGTCTGGCCGATCCCGTGCCGGAAGTCGAGTCCGACCGTGTCGGTGACGTCCTCGAAGAGCTTCGCGCTGGCTGCGCGCGGTTCGTCACCGCACGCAGCAAGTGCGGATAACGCGGCGAGCAGGAGGAGACGGCGAGCGTTCATGCACCCGGAGCATAGCGCGCCGAGCGGGACGCGACTAACGCACCTCGATCGCGGACGGCGCGACGATGGCCGCTGATTCCGGAGTGTAGGGCGCGACGAGCTCGCTGAACCGGGTGTGCGCGGACAGCGCGTAGCGCGGTCGGAACGGGACGTCGATTGCCAGGCGTTCGCCAGCGGCCAGATCCGCGAGGTAGAGGATGAGACCGCGCCGGGACTTCTCGGCTCGGGCGATCGGTCCGCGGACCCGCCACGGGTCGACGTCGATTCCCGGTGGCAGTCCGAGCGTGAGTATGGGGGCGGAGGAGACGGTGGTCCCGAGGTTGTGCACCACGACCCGGCAGGTGGCTTCCTTCTCCGCGGGGACCGGCTTCTTTGGCCACGCCACGGTCAGGTTCAGGTTCCCTTGAAGAGGGGTCTCGGACCAGGGGGCCCAGCGGCGCACCACCACCGCCGACCGGATTGCGGCCTTGGCGTTCGTCGCGACCTCGACCAGGTGACGACCGGCCGTCACCGGCCCGGGAAGATCGAGCCGCAGCGGCTGGCCGAAGGTCGTCTTCCCGACGACGGCTTTGCCACCGTCGACGGAGACCCGGACGGTCGCGTTGGCGGCTTCCTCTGCGGCCATGCCGGCCAGCGCGTAGAGCGCGAAGAACGTGGCCTGGGTCGAGCCGAAGCGGCCACGGGCGTCCCGGGCCGAACGCAGCCAGTCCAGCGTCCGCCGGGCCTCCTCGGGGCGACCGTCCAGCCGCAGGGCTTCGCAGGCGAGCGCAATGGCGATGACCCGCGGGCTTTGTCCGCGCCCGCCGAACGGAGTCGGGCCCACGACGTCGAACGCCCGTTCTCCGAGCTCGAGCACCCGGCTCGCGAGGCACGCACCAGGAACCCGTGCGACGGACGCGCCTTCCCCGTGCAGGGCGATGGCGGCGAGGGCGAGCGTGTACGCATCGTCGCATCCGGCGATTCCGCGATCGAGATACGCGAGAGCGGGCCGGGGAGGCCGCTCACCGGCGAGTGCGAGCAGCCCGGCAACGTAAGCGGTCGTACGGATCGCGGTCCCCGGGGTGGCGCCGCGGGTCGACCAGGCCCCGTCCCCATCCAGGGTCTTGGCCAGCCACTCGAGCGCCCGGGTCTTGGCCCCGGAGTCGGACTCGCCGGTATGCCGGCGCATGTTCATCAGGGCGAGGAGTGCGTACGCAGTGACTGCGGGATCGGCCGGCGCATGTCCGTAGAGCGAGAAGCCACCGGTGGTCGCGACTTCGAACCCGAGAATGCGGTTGCGGCCGTCCGTAAGCCACGTCTTGGCGCGTTGTCGCTGCTGCTTGGTCAAGCGGCCAGCCGCCTGCAACCGATCGGTCGCGATGGCCATGGGGAGCATGGTCGTCGCCGTCTGCTCGCAGCAACCGGTGGGGCGCTGAAGCAACCCGTCCAGGCCGTCGAGCGCCGCGCTGGCGGTGTCAGGCCACACGACGAGCTGGAGCGTCGCCCCCGGGGTCGATGATCCGACGTCGATCTCGAGTCGCGCCGGCTTGTCCTTGGCAGCGGTCAAGGGGGTCGAGTTCTCCACGGCCCGACCCAACGGCGCGACGACGACCGGCGCGGCGTAGGCGTCGACGAGGCTGCCGGAGCGGGCTTCGATGCGCACCTCGACGGTGCCGGCGGCGTTGGCGCGGAGGCGGAAGGTCACGGCGCCCGTCTGGTGAGACGAGACCTCGACCGTGCGGGACGGGGGACCGACGAGGGCGACCGTGCTCGCGTCCGACACGGATGCGAGCACTTCGACCGTCATCGGAGCGTTCGTCTCGTTCCGGACGGCGACGGGAACGGACACGGCGTCTCCGACGGTCAGGGGCGAGGCGATTCGCGGCTTGACGTGTAGCGGTTGCGCTACCCGCAGGTCAGCCGCGCCCGTGCCGATGGCGCCGGACGCGGCGGTCGCCGACAGCTTGAGTCGCCATGTCGTCAGCGCATCGTTCAGCGGAACGTCGATCGCCGCCCGACCGTCGGCGTCGGTGAGGATCTCGGGCACGAAGACGAGGCTGGGGGAGAAGTCACGTCGGTGCACCGGCGGTCTCGGAGCCAGCACTGTTCGGCCGGATCTGAACCGTCTGCCGTGGTGTGAACCTCCGCCGAGCGCGCGCAGGCTGCGGTAACGTCGGCGGAGGATGTCCGTGAGGTCCGGGCCCAGAAACCACCGCGTACCGTCGGCCCGCGCCCGGGAGAGGAGTTCCTGGATGCGTGGTGGGATGAGCTCTACGAACCTATCCATCGGGTAGGAGGCGACGACGTCGTCCAGCGTCTCGAACCGGCCATCCCCGCCTGCGCTGACGAAGCACACGGAGCGGTCGTCGCTGCGGACGGTCAGTGCGAGGCCGAACGCGTCGACGAGAGCCGTGCGCGGGAGATCGCCGCGCCCGACGAGGTCGGCCACGAGCTCCCGAAAGCTGGTGGCCGACCTGACCTCCGACGTCGGAACGGCATGGAGGGCAGCGAGTACCACTGCGGCCATTCGCTTCTTCAGCGCGGCTTCCTGCCGGAGGATGACTGCGGTCCGCTCCCGCTTCAGGCCGGCGGAGCGCCGGTCCCGCAGCCGGTGGAGACGGTTTCGTTTGCCCAAGGGGGTGACCCAGCCGAACAGCCATCGCGCAGTCGCACCGTCAGCTCGTTTAGAACCGTCCGCCTGAGAGAGATCGTTGACGAGGCGTACGAGCGTATCTTTCGACCGTTGCGGGATGGTCCGAAAGCTTCGATCGCGATCCAGTGACGGCGCGGCGGCCTCGAGGGTGGCTTGATCCACGGCCCAGTACCCCAGCGCGGCGGCGGTCGGCCTGCCGGCCGCATCCCGGACCTGGACGTCGACCCGAGCCGCTGTGCCAGGTGCGAACGCGGACTTCGCCGGCCGCGCATCGATGTCGAGTCGGCGCGACGAGAGCACGAGCGCGTTCTGTTGAGTGCCGTGCGCGTGGAGTCCGTCGACGCGATGTGCGGCGAACACGACCTCGCCGATATGGGTCTCGCGGAGCGGGATGGTGAAGTGCCCGCGACCGTCGTCGATGACGACGGGGACCGAGTCGAGCAGGACATGGCCGCGGAGGAGATCCACGAATGCAACACCGTCGGTTGCGTACACCCGTCCAGTCGCCGGTGCTCCCGCGTGCCAGGTCAGCCGATCCAGGACCACGACGGGACTGGCGGTCGGGGAAACGGCAGGGAGTCGTTGCTCCCGCTTCGTCGTCGTTCCGTCCGAGAGCCTCACCCTCACCTCGAGGAGGTTGTCTTTGGACACTGGTGTGACCTGACAGGTCGCTCGACCGGACGAATCGAGTTCGGCTCTGCAGCTTGCATCTGTGCCCTGGGTGATCACGACCTGCCCGGGCCCGGGCCGCCCCCCGCACCGCACCGCGACGTCCACCGGCCCCGCCACCCCGACGACCGGTTGGACCTGCGGCGTCAAGACGACGCTCACGTCGCGGCGGCCCTCGATGACCACGGCGAGGGGGCAGCGGATCGTCTGTCCGTCGGCGTCGCGAACGACCGCGGTTAGCTCGGGGAGCGCTGACGTTTGCCGTTTCGCGTCGATCGAGAAGTGCACCTCCCCGCGTCCGTCGGTTCGATCGGTCCAGCCCCGGACGAGGAGCGCTTCCCCCTCGAATCGGACTGAGCCACCGACGAGGGGCGCGCCGTTCATGTACTCAGCCCGGACGACCGCCGGGGTGACGCTTCCCGGTTTCACGACGATCCGCCGAGGTGAGGAGACGACCCGGAACGAGGCCCGTTCGAAGGCACTGATGCGCAGCGAAGTCTCGGCGATCGCCTCGTCGGGCTGAGCGATCGTGCAGACCTCGATCCGGTACCGTCCCGGCGATACGCCCTTCATGTCGAGGGACCCGGCTCCAATCCCAAACGCGCTCGTGCGCACCGTCAGTTCGCCGAGGGGCCGGACGCCGTCCCACGCTCGGGTGAGCAGCTCCTGATTCGCGGCCGGACGTCCGTCGGGGAAGGTGTGGACCATGACACGAACGTGGACCCGGGCGTCCTCTTGGTAGATCGGCTGATCGGTCACGACGCAGGCCCGGAGGTTCCGACGGATGGACACGTTGAGCGTGCGATCACCGACTCGCAGCAGCGCGTCACCATCGGCTGCGTCGCCCGGCACGGGGATCTGGAGGGTCACGTGCCCGTGGACGTCGGTCAATCCCGAGGCCTGGACGACCACATGATCATCCTGGGCCAGGTGCGCGAGAACCCGGTGGCCTTCGATGGGTCGTGGCGGGTCAGCCAGGGTCTCGATGAAGACCCGTACTGCCGCCGTGCCTCCCGCCTCGAATACGGTGGGCGCCAGTACGCGCTGCTCGAACATGTCGTCGGCCTCGGACAGCGGTACTGACCGCCGCACGATCATGTCCTCGCGCCGCCACGTAGCGACGACGTGGTGGGTCCACGGGTTCCTGGTGCCCGGTGGTACGCGGAGTGCGACCAGTGCCGACGGCGGCTCGTTGTCGTGGGGCGACGGATTCAGCGTCACCTCCTGTTGGGGGACGCGGTCAGGGCCCGCCAGTTGCACCGACACCAGCCCTTCGGGGTCGCCCTGGAGCTCCACGAGCAGGTCATCCCTGTGGCGTTTCACGGAACGGATGACCAGTGGCGGGCCGTCGCGGCGTTGGAGGTCGCCGTGGCGTACGACATGGGCGGCCATGACCGCGAGCGCCCAGTCCGGAGGGGCGATGCGAGCGGGGCGGTGCCAACCGCAGACGCAGATGCGGCCGCCCGCGTCGGTCATGGCAAGGAGTGGCGGTGCGGAGGGTGCCCGGTTCTCCCAGTCTTGGGCCACCGCGTCGACGAACGGGTGATCCAGCGGCGCGAGTTCTTCCCACATCGGGACCCGCGGACCCACGCGACCGTGGCCGAAGCTCGTTAGATCTTCCTCCCGCGCGTGAGTGAGCACGAGGAGGCCCCCCCGGTCAACGTATCGGCGCAGTTGATTCGCGGCGGGGCCGTGAGCTGCATCCGGCGTCGCGAGTAGCAAAGGGACCTGGTCGACCTCGCTCGGCAGGACTTCACGAACGAGCACCTCGAAACCGGTTCGCGCGGTGATGCGCGCCGCCGTCTCGCGGACGACGCGCAGCAGTTGGGGCCACATCCGGTCGTACGGGCCACCGTGAGGCGCCCCGCCGGAATCCCAGGCGGTGTCGCGGATGACGAACTTCTCTTCGTATTCGACGATCTCAGATTCCGCCTCGAAGTCCGGGTCGCCCGGCCCAGGGTGAGCCGAGCGTAGCGCCGCGAGCTCGCCGGGTGTGAGTAGCTCCGCGATCTGAACCGGTGGCCGCCACGGCAGCAAGACACCGATGACGAGGCAGCCGTCGACGAGCTTGCCGTCGGGGGCGTAGATCCAGCTGCGCGGAAGGTCGACGAGCGAAGACACCGACGGGCTCGATGCCGGCGCCTCCGTTCTCGTCGTTCGTTCGCCGCCGCACGCGGCCAGTCCGGTGATCGTCGCGATCACCAGCAGCGACCGCAATCCTGCGAAGCGTCGTTCCATGGAATCAGGAACGATCTGAACCTCGTCGCGGTTCGATCGATGTCAGCCGGGGTCCTCGTCCCCCACCAGTCGGAGCCAGGCTTCGGGGACGAGGAGCCTCGGCTGCAGCGTGACCCCCGGCAGCTCGCGCACCATCCGCGCCCGGGCGAGCGCGCGGAGCTCCTCATAGACCAGCGGGAGCATCTCCTCCGCCGAACGCGGGCCGTCCCGGGTGAGCTCCTGGAAGCGTTGCGTACGGTCGGAGGCGTCATCGTCACCGGGCGTCATGGTGCGCCGCTGACTCTGTCGCTGCGCGGTCGACCAGTGGCGATCCTGTCACCGATACGCGTGCTGCGCACGGGTTTCGCGGACGAGTCCCGCCAGCGACTCGATCCAGACCGGGTGGTCGTTGAGCGCGGGGACGACGATCAGCTCCTCGCCCCCGGCCGCCGCGAATCTCTCGCGGAGCCGGACCCCCACCTCCTCGAGGGTCTCCAGACAGTCCGCCGCGAACCCGGGCATGGTGACGAGGATGCGAGGGGTGGAGGAGGCCAGCTCGGGAACGTACTCGTCGAGGAAGGGCTGCAGCCACGGCTCGTCGCCGAACCGGGACTGGAACACCATTTCCCACTGGTCGCGTTCGAGCTCGAGCGCGCTCGCCAGCGCCCACGCGGTGCAGGCGCACTGCTCGACATAGGGATCGCTGGCTCGCACGTAGGCTTCGGGCAATCCGTGAAACGAGAAGACGTAGTGATCGGGCGGTCGATCGCCCATCGCCTCGTGCACGCGGTCGGCGAGCGCGGCAACGTACAGCGCGTCGTCAGGGTACGGCGGTACGAACGAGACCGTGGGCTGCTCGCGCCGTGCCATCACCAGCTCCATGACCTTCGCGTTGTTCGTGCCGGTGGTGGGGTTGCTGTACTGCGGATAGAGCGGGAGCACGATGATAGTGCGGCAGCGGGCGGTGACGAGCTCCTCGAGCGCCGTCTCCAGCGACGGAGCGCCGTACCGCATGCCCAGGCTGACCACGTAGTCGTCGCCGAGCTCGCGGGCGAGGGCGGTCGAAGTCTGTCGTGACCAGTGCAGGAGCGGCGACCCCGTCTTCTCGTCCCACACGACGGAGTAGGCCCGGGCCGACGCTGCAGCACGGCGCGGCAGGATGATCACGTTGAGAACGAACGCCCACAGCCAGCGGTTGACCTCGACCACGCGTTCATCGGAGAGGAACTCGCGCAGGTACCGGCGGACGGCGGGTGTGGTGGGTGCGTCCGGGGTACCGAGGTTCGAGATCAGGACGCCGATGGGGCCGCCCCGCGTCGCGAGGGTCGGCGCGACGTCGGAACGGGTGGGCAGTGGGGGCGGCGGCGAGACGAAGTAGACCAGGCTCGCCACCGCGAGACCCGCGCCGATCCCGACGTAGATGCCACCGACCAACGCCCACGGGATGACGCCGTGATCCGCGAGCGCCCGCAAACCTCTGCCGACGCCGATCATCAGTCCGATCAACAACACGAACCGGAGCGTGAACACGTTCCAGGGCCGCGGGTGCGAAAGCCCGTGAAAGCGCTTCAGGTTGCGTCGGGCGGTCCGTGCGAGGACGTAGCGACCCTTGAGCACGCCGATCACGAGCCCGAATCCGAGTCCCAGCGCGAGACCGACCGTCGTCACGCTCGGGTCCTGCAGCATGACCCCACCGCGCCACCCGAGCATCAGGCCGACGGCTACCCAGACCACGCCGGCGAAGTGGCCGAGGGCCCGAGGTCGCATCGGACGGAGGCCGACGACGGCCCGGAAGAGGTCCGCGGTGTATTCAAGGGCTCGAAGTCGCATCAGTCGGATTCGGTCAGGCGTCGTCGGTCCACGCCCCGTCCACGAGACGCATGATGCCCAGCGGATTGCCGTCCTTCAGCTCGTCCGGGAGCAAGTGCTGTGGGAAGCCCTGATAGCAGAACGGACGAAGGAAACGGCGAACGGCCGCGGTGCCGACGGAGGTGGTGCGGACGTCGGAAGTCGCGGGCCACGGACCACCGTGGTGCATCGACGGACACACCTCGACCCCGGTCGGGAACCCGTTGAGCACGAGTCGGCCGGAGCAATCACGGAGCAGCGCGACGAGATCGCCCGCGCCAAGGAGGTCGGCATCGGTGGCATGCAGGGTGGCGGTGAGCTGGCCAGACAGGGTGGCGAGGGCGGCGGTGAGGTCATCGCGGTGCGGGCAGCGGACCACCAGAGTCGAAGGACCGAAGACCTCCTCGGCCAGTGCGGGGTGATCGCGGAACGTGGCTGCGTCGGTCGTGTACACGGCGGGGGTCGCGCGCGCACCGCCAGGGCCACCGTCGCCATCGGCGCGACCGCTGCGGGCAACACCATCGACGGCGTCGAGCCGATCGCAACCCGCGCGATAGCCGGTGCGGATGCCGGCGTGGAGAAACGTGCCGTCAGGAGCGTCTGCCGCGAGGGCTTCGAGGCGGTGAACGAGGGCGGAGGTGTTCTCATCGTCGAGCGCGAACACCAGCCCTGGGTTGGTGCAGAACTGTCCGACGCCGAGTGTGACGGCGCCGAACAGCCCGTTGGCGATCGCTTCGCCGCGTTCGCTCGCCGCACCGGGGAGGATCACGACGGGGTTCACGCTCCCCATCTCGGCGTAGACGGGGATGGGGTCTTCACGGGTGGCGACTGCGTCGATCAGCGCCCGGCCGCCACTCAGCGAGCCCGTGAATCCGACCGCCCGGGTCCGGGGGTTCTTGACCATCGCGAGCCCGACTGCGTGCCCGCGACCGTGAACGAGCGAGAACGTGCCGGCGGGTAATCCCGCGGCGCGAACGGCGCTCTGGATGACGCGGCCCACCATCTCCGAGGTGCCGGGGTGATTCGGATGACCTTTCACGACGATCGGGCATCCGGCAGCCAGCGCCGACGCGGTGTCCCCACCAGCGACGGAGAAGGCGAGCGGGAAGTTGCTCGCACCGAACACGACGACCGGACCGAGCGGGACGTGCATCTGACGGACGTCCGGCTTGGGCAGGGGTTCGCGGTCGGGCAGAGCATGGTCGATACGCGGTTCGAGATGCGACCCGTCGCGCACCACGGACGCGAACTGGCGGAGCTGGGCGCAGGTACGGCCTCGTTCTCCGGTGAGGCGGGCCGCGGGCAGCGCCGTCTCCTTCCCGGCCCGCTCGAGCAGCGCGTCACCCAGACCCATGATCCCGTCGGCGACGGCCTCGAGGAACTTGGCACGGGACTCGCGGTCGAGATCAATGAGCTGGGAGTGAGCGGCCTCCGCGGCCGCGAGGGCGCGATCGACCTCAGCGTCGGTGGCATCGCAGTAGGGGGGCGAGAGAGCGTCGCCCGTGGTGGGATCGACGCCCGTGAAGGTGGTATCGGCGGCGTCGGCAGAGGGGGCGTCCGCGATCAGGTGGCGGCCGTGGAGTTCCATCGTCGAATCCTCATTCATCGGGATCGCTCGTTCATCGGGTTGGAAGCCAGCGTGGTGCGAATGACCTCCAGAGCCTGTTCGCGCCGCTCGCCTTCCAGGATGCGGCGCGGCGCACGAACGCGCTCGTGGCCCATGCCGACCTCCTGTTGGACGAGCTTGATGAGCTGCACGAACTCGGGAACGGTATCGAGCCGGAGCAGCGGAAGGAACCAAGAGTACAGGGCGAATGCAGCGTCGTGCTCGCCCGCACGGGCGAGTCGGAACACCTCGACGGATTCGCGGGGGAGTGCGTTGACCAGACCGGCGATCCAGCCGACGGCCCCGGCGTGGACGGCCTCGAAGGCCATGTCGTCGAGCCCGGCGAAGAGGGCGAGGCGATCTCCGAGCAGTGCGTGATTGGCACAGATCCGCCGGACGTCACCTCCTGACTCCTTCATGGCTCGGAGGTTCTCGAACCGATCACACAGCTCGACCATCTGGGTGGGCAGGACGTCGGTGCCGTACGCAATGGGATTGTTGTAGAGCATGCAGGGCAGATCGGTAGCCTCGAGGACGGCGGCGAAGTGAGCGCGCGTCTCGGACCATGGGCCCTGATACACGTAGGGCGGCAGCACCATGAGGCCGCGGCAGCCCTTGTCCCGCGAAGCCTGGGCGAGCGCGACGGCCTGGTGAGTCGCGAGCGCGGCGATCCCGGGGATCACGGGCACGCGGTCGCCCACGGCCTGCACGATCGTGTCGAGCACGGCGAGCTTCTCGTCGAAGTCCAGCGTGGCACCCTCGCCGAGCGAGCCGAGCGGAACCACCGCCGTGGCGCCGGCATCGACCATCCAGGCTGCGTGGCGGGCGAGGAACGCGTGATCGACGTCGCCTGCGTCATCGAACGGTGTGGTGATGGCGGGCATCACCCCTTCCCAAACAACTTCGGTCATCTTGCTTGCACGCACGCGCCGATGGTCGCGAGCGCCTCCAGGGGGACGGGGGAGTACGGCGGCCGGACAGTGTCCAACCGCCATCCAAGGATCCAGCGAAGCGCGGGGCCGCACATGCGACCCTGGCAGGGACCCATGCCGCAACGCGTTCGTAGTTTGGCGTCGCGAGGGTCGGTATGGAAGCGGACGGCACCGAACGGCACGTCCTCGCAGCGACACACGATCGTGTCGTCGGTGGGGAGGGCGCGGAGGCGGTCGTCGAGCGTCCAGGCCGCGAGGAAGGTCCGCGCGAACCGACGCTCGCGGTCGCGGCGGCGCCTGAGGCCGGAGGCAGCCGCGGTCCGGCCGGCAGCGGCCAGCCCCGCAATCGCTCCTTCGACGAGCGCGGCGTCGAGGCCGGCGACGCCACAGACCTCACCCGCGGCGAACACGTGATCGACGGAAGTGCGCTGATCCTGGTCGACCCCGATGGCTCCGGACTCGAGCCGGCAACCGAGGGATTGGGCGACCTCGGTCTGGGGAACGAGGCCGCAGCCGTAGGCGACGAGGTCACACGGGATGGACTCGGAGCCGCCCGGAGTGTGGACGTCGATGCTGGCGAGGGACTCGCCGTCGTCGCTCGAGCCGTCGGCCGACACGATCCAGGACGAGTACAGACGGCGGACGCCGCGCAGCGCATGGGTGAGCTTCAATCCCCGGGCCAGCTTCGAAGGGTGCGCGAGCAGGCGCGGGCCGAGCCCGAGTACGCGCCGGCGCGGCGCCTGCTCGACGATGGCGAGAATGCGGCCGCCTCGCTCCCGAAGGGCCGCGGCGACGGCGAGCAGCAGAGGGCCGCTGCCGGCCACGACGATGCGGCGATCGCGGACGTCGAGGCCGTTCTTGGCGAGCGCCTGGAGGCCACCGGCGCCCATGACGCCCGGCAACGTCCAGCCGGGGAAGGGAAGGAGCAGCTCGCGCGCGCCGGTAGCAAGGACGACGTCTTCGGCGCGGATGTCGTGGACACGGTCGTCTGCGTCGAGGGCGAAGAGGCGGGTCGGTGGACCGGCGTGGACCACCCGCGCGCCCACGAGGGTCGAGACGCCGGCATCATAGGCCCGACGGTGCATGTCATGGGCCGGCGGGGGAGCGCCCGTGGCGTGATCGCATCGCCAGATCTGCCCGCCGGGGCGCGGGTTCTCGTCGAGGAGGAGAACCGACGCACCCGCCTCCGCGGCGTGCACCGCGGCGGTCAGCCCCGCGGGGCCGGCGCCGAGCACGGCCACGCTGGGGAAATGCGTCACGGCGTCGGGTTTCCTGCGCTGGGCCCCCCCCCGGGGGAGCTTGTACCACGCGGTGGCGACATCGCCGATGCGGGTGTCCGGTCGCGCGCTCCTGCCGCAGGTGCGGACATGGGGCTGCCCATCCACCGTGGTTCGGCACTCGTGGCAGACCCCCATTCCACACACCGGGCCGCGCGCCGAGCCGTGGGGCGACCGATGGAACGCTCGTCGACCGGCGTTCCATTCCGCGGCCGCCAGACTGATGCCATCGCTGGCTGGGGGTTGCCCGCGAGGGTCATCCATCGGCCAGCTCCGGTTGGGGGCGATCGGGGAGATATGGCGCCGCGTCGATCGCGGAGGGGCGGCCGGCGATTCCGTCGGCGATGAGCCGGGCCGTGGCGAGCGACGTCGTGATGCCCAGCCCCTCGTGTCCGGTGGCCAGCCACAACCCGACCTCCTCGGGGACGGGGCCGACCAGCGGCAAGTGGTCGTCGGTCGCCGCTCGGAAACCCGTCCACGATCGGATGACCTCGAGCCGGCGAAGCGACGGCATCCACGAGCACGCGTGGTCGATCATGCGGGCGAGGATCAGAGGCTCGACCCCCGATGTCGTCGGACCGAACTGACGCGACGAACCGATCAGGACCTGCCCCGTCGCCCGCGGCTGGACGTTGAATGCGACGGAAACGTCCGCGTGGCCGTGGGCGCTGTCCAGGTACCCAAGCTCCGCGACCTGATGCGTCAGGTAACCGGGGTACCGCGCAGTGATGGCCAGATGTCCCTTGCGGGCGCGCAGTGCAACCCCCGGGAGCTGCCGGGGCAACAACGCCAGGGCGTGATGGCCGGCCGCGAGGACGATCGCCCCCGCTTCCCGTCGCGTGCCGTCCTCGAGCTCGACCCCCCGACCGTCGACCCGGGCCACGGGGACGTGCTCTTCGACGGTGGCACCACGATCTCGGGCGCGCTTCAGAAGCCACATCGTCGCGACCGGAGGATAGACCACGGAATCCCCAGGCACGCGCAGAGCACCGACCAGCCCCGAGCGCAGCGCGGGTTCCGTCGCGGCGACCGCCTCGCCGTCGAGCAGCTCTGCCGCGACGCCCCGATCTGCGTACCACTCTTGCTTCGTGTGTGCGCGCTGGAGCTCTCGCTCGTCAGCGGCGACCCACAGCGTTCCGCAGGTCTCGCGCTCCGCTCCGGCCGGAAGCTCGTCGGCCAGCTCGTCCCATAGAGTCTGAGACCAGATGGTGAGGGCGCCCTGAGCGTCGGAGTCGTCCATGACGACGACGTGACCCATCGCGGAGGCTGTCGCTCCGCCGGCGCAGGAGCCTTGGTCGAGGACCACGACCCGCTGGCCATCGTCCGCCAGCGCCTTTGCACAGGCCGCGCCGACGATCCCGCCGCCCACCACGATCACGTCGGGGCAGCTCACGCGCGAATGCCCTCGCGGAACGGGTCATCGGAACCCAGTAGCAGCGTGCTCTCCGCGGTGATCCACGCCCGACCGGCAACGGTCGGCAGGACCCCGCGCTCCGTGCTTCGCACCGATCCGGAGAAGAGGGTTCCGAGGATGCTCTCCTGCCGCCAGACCGCGTCGTCCGCGAGCTTGCCGGCCGCCGCGAGGCAGGCCATCTTGGCACTGGTGCCGGTGCCGCAAGGCGACCGGTCGTACTCGCGGCCGGGACACAGCACGAAGTTCTTGCTGTGGGCGTCCGGGCGCGTCGGGGGGCCGAACAGCTCGACATGGTCGATCTCGCCACCGTCGTCTCCGGTGATTCCGGCGCGCGTGAGGGATGCGCGAACGTCCCACGCGTAGTCCGTCAGGCGGCCGACGTTGGCGAGCGAAAGGTCCATCCCGCAGCCGTCGACGAGGAAGAACCAGTTACCGCCCCAGGCCACGTCACCGTGAACGACTCCGTGGCGTTCCGTGCCAATCGTGACCCCGGCCTGGGCACGCCAGCTCTCGACGTTTTCGACGCTCACGCGGCCGTCCGCCTTGACGTCCATGACGACGTCACCGACGGGGGTCTCCACCCGATGACGGCCCGGCTCGATCTGGCCAGCGTGGAGCATCGTCGCACCGAGTCCGATGGTCCCGTGCGCACACATCCCGAGCCACCCGACGTTGTTGAAGAACATCACCTGCGTGACCGCACCAGGCGAATGCGGTGGATAGAGCACAGCACCGACGAGCGCATCGAACCCGCGAGGCTCGCAAACCACCGCCGATCGGAAGCCGTCGTGGTCACGCCGCAGATGCTCCAGGCGCTCGCCGGCCGTCCCCGCGGGCAGGTCGGGCGCTCCACCCATGACGACACGGGTCGGCTCACCTTCGGTGTGAGAATCGATGACGTGGACTCGGTTCGCCATTCGATGGAGTCTCAAGTGCGGGCGCGGCTTCGGTCGGAGAGCAACAGGAATTCACAGGGGCGCGCACCATCGTTCACATATGCGACCGTGGTTTGCGGTGCATAGGTCACCTGGTCACCTTTGCGCAACTTCAGCTCCGTGTCGCCCGTATGCAGCGTGAGAATGCCACCGAGGACGATCAGGTGCTCGCGGACTCCGGGACGGTTCGGCTCCATTTCCCCCGAACCCTCACCCGGCGGCAACCGGTAGGACACGACCTCGAGTCCGTCGTTGAGCAGCCGGGTTCGCAGCCCGTGTCGCTCGACCCCCGTCTCCGGATCGACGAGAGTGCGGCGGTCACCCGCCCGAACGAGGTGGACCTCCGGCGCGTCCGCGACCGCCAGCAGGTCCGTCAACGCACACTCCAGGGCGTTCGCGATCTGCCACGCCAGCTTGACCGTCGGGTTCTTCATCGCCCGCTCGACCTCGGAGAGCATGGCGGTGCTCACCCCGCTGCGGTCCGCGAGTGCGTCCAGGCTGAGGCCGAGGTGGCGCCGGCGCTGCCGGATGTTCTTGCCGATCTGTCCCGAGGGGTCCGTCATGGCGTAGAGATCCTACGCTATAGCGAAGGAGTGTCCCAGAGCCCGATCGAGGGATGTGACTCTCCTCCGGCGGAACACCCCGTCGGAAACCCCGGCGATGGGCGCCGGCGGACTATTTCCCCTGATCCGGCGGGCCGTCGAGGACCGTGGCCTTGATCAGTGCGACCAGGGTCTTCTTGTCATCGCCCTGGAAGGTCAGGGCGGCAGTGCTGCCAGACGGGAGCGTCACGTTGGTCTCCGTCTTCCGCGAGCTGATGACGGGCACTCCGATCGCTTCCGCGCCTTCCTCGACCGGCGTCTTGCCGACGATCATCGTCACGTCGATCTTCAGCGACAGTGTCACGTACGCCGTCGGCTTGCGCTTCTTTGAAACCTGGCCGACGAGGTTGACCACGAGCCCGTCGCGAACGGTGCGGTGCTTCATCTCGTACGTGCCGTCGGCCATCCGCCTGAGCCAGGGGACCTTGGTGCGGCTCCCGACCTCGATGGTCGCGGGCTGCCCCGAGAGGGAGAGGATGCTGGGGGCGTTGAGGACCGTGCCGAGCCCGAGCAGTCGTTTCTCCTCCTTCGCATCGAGAAACGTGAGCCGTTGTTCTTGGTGACGGAAGATATCGGAGGGCTTGCCGGATCGGGTGGGGTCGGCGGGCACGGGCGCGGTGCCCGGCGGCACCTCGAGGAATCGCAGCTCGTACAGGATCTGCGGTGCGTTCGGAGTGGCGCGCCGGAAGTGGTGGGCCAGATCCTCGAGGTCCTTCCTCAGGACTTCGAGAGCGTCCTGTGAAGGATGGCCAGCGCGGACCGCTGATCTCTGCAAGGCCTTGACGTTGGTGACCGCACGCGCGTACAGCGCGGGAAGGTCCTCCGGAGACGATGTGACCTGCCGGTCCTGAGCGCAGGCGATTCCGGTAACGATGAGAGCGATGAGGGTGCGGGCCATACTTGCTCCTTTTTTCAGCGATTCCCGACGCGCACCGTGCGGCCGGAGAAAAACCCGTTCTGATAGTCGTGAGGATCCAGATGGACAGTGCGCAGCGCGCGACTCGGCGAGACGGATGGTGCGTTGACCACGATCGGCGGAGATGAGTCGAAGGGGGACGGAGCGGAAGGGGACTCGACGGTCAGCGTCCCGATGAAGAAACCGAGGACTACCGCGGCCGCTACCGCGAGACAGGGGAGCGGGGACGACGAAGATCGCCCGACCGTCGGGTCGCCGATCTCGTGAAAGACGTGATCTGCGAGTTCGGGTGGAGGAGCCTGCGCGGGGTCCGGCCGCGTCGCCGACGCGAGCACCAGCAGCTCGACCGCGACGGCGCCGCAGGGCACACACGCGGACGCATGGGCGAGGACCTCCACGTCGTCGCAGGCAGTCTCCGTCTCGCCGAACGCCAGCGTTTCCAGGCGAGTGCGGGCGGTTTCACATTTCATGGCGATGACTCCTGTCCCGCGAGGCGGTCGAGATGGGTCCGCAGCTCACGGACGGCGACATGCAGGCGGGACGCGACCGTCCCGGAACTCAGGTCGAGGGTCCGGGCGATTTCCTCGTAGCTCAGCCCGGCGTGATGGCGGAGCAGGAACACCTCGCGTCGGGACTCCGGTAACGCGATGAGCGCGGCGGCGAGGCGTTCACGCAGGCCGTCGGCGGGCGGTTTCGCGACCACCGCGTCGCCGTCGAGGCCGGAGCGATGGCGCGATGAACGCCGCCGCTCCGAGAGCACTCTCCGCGCGATGCGAATGACGTACGCCCTGGGGGAAGTGGGCGGCTCGCGATCCAACCGGCGGAGCAGACGCAGCCACGTTTCCTGGTAGACCTCGTCCCGATCCCCGGCGTCCCGCACCATCCCGACGAGCCACGCCCACAGAGCGTTGCGGGTCGCCGCATGGATGGCCTGGAAGCGTTGGGCGCGAGCGTTCATGAGGGGTTCCGCCCTTCAGAGGGGGCTGACTGCTCGATTCTTCACGGAGAATCGGAAAATGCCCAGCAAATCGACGTACCGCGTCGAGCGGTTACGCTGCGTCCATGACTCTAAGCCGGGAAGAAGCCTGGGAGCACCTGTGCACGTGGACGGAGGGGGAGCCGCTCCGGAAGCATGCGAGGGCCGTGGAGGTCGTGATGCGCGCCGCGGCTCACCGCTATGGCGGCGGCGAGGTGGATGAGGAGGCGTGGGGGATCGCCGGCATGCTCCACGACGCGGACTACGAGAAGTGGCCCGAGGATCATCCGAACCGAATCGTGGCGTGGCTACGGGAGCGAAACGAGGACGCCCTCGCCCACGCGGTTGCGGCTCACTACACGAAGTGGAACGTCCCGTACGAGTCCCAGCTCGACAAGGCGCTGCTGGCCTGCGACGAGCTGACGGGCTTCATCGGCGCGTGTTGCCTCGTGCGGCCGGACGGAGTCCATTCGCTGGTACCCAAGTCCGTGAAGAAGAAGCTCAAGGACAAGAAATTCGCGGCTACCGTGGAGCGAAGCGAGGTCATGGCGGGTCTGGAGCTACTCGGGGTCGAGCTCGCCGATCATGTCCAGTTCATTGTCGACGCACTCAAGCCTCATGCGGAGGAGCTGGGAATCGGCGGCCGGGGATGATGCGGCTCGTCGTGATCGTCGGTCTGCTGGCGAGCGGGGTCGCGGCGCAGCCTTTGACGTTCTCTGACGACCTGCGGCCGATCCTGGCGGGCGCCTGCTTTGGGTGCCACGGGAAACGGGAGCATGAAGGCGGCATCGACCTGGAGTCGGCGGCCAGTGCCCAGGATCTGCGCGGCGATCCGGAGACGTGGAGCCGCGCGCTGGCTCGGGTCGATGGGGGCTTCATGCCTCCCGCGAGTGCGCCCGCGCTCCATGACCAGGACCGGGCCGATCTGGTGCGCGGCCTGCGTCACCTGCTGGCGGGCGAGGGGAAACCGCGGGCGGGAACGCCGACCCTGCGGCGACTCGGCCGGTTCGAGTACGCGCGGACGATTCGAGCATTGCTCGGCACCCCGGTCGACGCCAGGCGCGCGCTACCGCCAGATGCGAAGGGCTACGGATTCGACAACATGGGTGACACGATGTTCGTGTCGCCGCTGCTGATGGAGCGATACGCGGAGGTCACGGAGCAGCTCCTGGACGAGGTGTTCTCGGACGAGAAACGACGCGCGGCGCTACTCGGAGCGGACTCGCCGCCCGACGATCCCGATGAGCGGGCCGCGGTCCTGCGCCGGTTCATGAGCCGCGCCTTTCGACGCCCCGCGTCCGACGAAGAGGTCGCGGGTCGGTCCGAGCTCGTGGAGACCGCGCGGCGCGGTGGTGACGATACGACGGAAGCCATGCGAGCCGGAGTGAAGTCGGTGTTGCTGTCCCCCAACTTCATCTTCCGGGTCGAGTCGCGGCCGGACGGGCATCCGGCGGGGGAGGACTGGCCATTGGACGATTGGGCACTCGCGACCCGGCTGTCCTACTTCCTGTGGTCGACGATGCCTGACGCTCGTCTCTTCGCGCTCGCGCGTGACGGCAAGCTGAGAGAGGAGAGCGCCCTCGTCGCGGAGGTCACACGCATGCTCGACGATCCCCAGTCGCGCGCGCTCGCGGATCGGTTCGCGGCGCAGTGGCTCGGCTTCGACGCGATCAAGACGAAGAGCGTCGAGGTGTGGCGGTTCAAGAAGAACCGGTTTCATCAGCTGCGCGGGGTCATGTACGAGGAGGCCGCACGAGCGTTCGACGACCTGGTCCGGCGAGACCGGCCGGCGACGCTGCTCCTGGATTCCGATGAGACCTGGCTGAATGCCGGGCTCGCGAAGCACTACGGAATCGCCGGGGTGAAGGGCCAACAGATGCAGCTCGCGAAGCTGCCGGATCGGCGCCGCGGCGGTGTGCTCGGGATGGGCGCGATCCTGTCCACGACGTCATCCGACCTGCGAACGAGCCCGACCGTCCGCGGCAAGTGGGTGCTCGAAACGCTGCTGGGAACGCCGCCGCCCCCTCCGCCGCCCAACGCGGGCGCCCTGCCCGCGGACGACAAGCCGGGCAAGGATGGTCTGACGCTGCGCGCCCAGCTCGAGCAGCACCGCAAGGACAAGAAATGCGCCGCCTGTCACGCTCAGATCGACCCGTTGGGGATCGCGCTCGAGAACTTCGACCCGACCGGTCAGTGGCGCGACAAGCTCCACGGGGCGCCCGTCGAATCGTCCACCGTGCTCGCCAATGGCCGGAAGATCGCCGGCCCCGAAGAGCTGCGGGGGTGGCTGGTCACCCAGAAGGACCGCTTCACCCGGAACCTCATCGAGCGGTTGCTGACGTACGCGATCGGACGTCCGCTGGCCCTGTATGACGCCCCGGTCGTCGATTCCATCCACGCCAGAGCCGTCGCATCTGGATACCGTATGAGGGTGCTCATCGAGGGGGTCGTCCTCTCGTATCCGTTCCTTCACCGAGGGGGTCCGTAGTGACCGATCGCTTTCGCCAGATAACCCGCCGGACGGTGCTCCGCGGAGCGGGCGCTACACTCACACTGCCCTGGCTGGCCGCGATGACGCCGGACCTCGATCGCCTCGGCGCGGCCCCGCCGGCCCCGCTCCGGCTCGCATGTCTCTTCATGCCCAACGGCGTGCTCCCGTCGCACTGGACTCCGAAGTCCGACGGCGGCAACTACACGCTCAGCCCGTCACTGGAGCCACTCGCGCCCGTGAAGCAGCACGTCCTCGTGCTCACGGGCATGCGCAACAAGAAGAGCCACTTCGGCGAAGGTCACTACACGAAGACGGCGGCGCTGCTCACGGGCGAGGCCATTCGCAAGACCGGCGGCACCAACCTGCGGAACGCCGTTTCGGTCGATCAACTCGCGGCCCGGCACGTCGGAGAGACTACTCGACTCGCGTCGCTCGAACTCGGCATCGATCCCGTACGGCCCGTCGTCGACATGGGCTTCTCGACGGTCTACGGCGGGCACGTTTCGTGGCGGACACCAACGACGCCAGCGCCGAAAGAGATCGATCCGCGTCGAGCGTTCGACCGCCTCTTCCGGACGCTGCGCACGGGGTCGGCCGACCTCTCGGTCCTCGACCTCGTCCGCGAGGACGCCCGTCGACTGCGCCGGAAGGTCGGCCAGGCGGACCGCAACAAGCTCGACGAGTACCTCGAGTCGGTGCGCGCGCTGGAACGCCGAGTCGAGGCCTGGACCAAACGCCGCCCGGTCGGCCTGCCTCCGGCGTCCCCCACCTCTCCAAATGACCACGCGGCCCACGTCGACCTGATGCTCGACCTGATCGTGACCGCGTTCCGCAGCGGCGCCACCCGGATCGCGTCGTTCATGTTCGGCAATGCCGTCTCGGGCAAGGGCTTCTCATTCCTCGACGGTGTCAACGGCGGCCACCATCACCTCTCCCACCACCAGAACAAGCCGGATCTCAAGCGCCAGTACCAGCTCATCAACCGCTGGCACGTCGCCCAGGTGGCGAAGATGCTCCAACGCATGCGGGAGATCCCCGACGGCGACGGCACACTCCTCGACCACTCGATGGTCTTCTTCGCCTCGGGCCTCCGCGACGGCAACCGTCACGACCCCAACAACCTCCCCGTACTCCTCGGCGGCGGAGCCGGCGGGCGTCTGGTCGGCGGTCGCCACGTGAAGCTCCGCATGCACACACCGCTGTGCAACCTCCACCTCACGATGCTCAGGTGCCTCGACGTGCCAGTGGAGTCGTTCGGCGACAGCCGCGGCATCGTGAAGGAGATCCTCAGGGGGTGATCGGAGAAGCAGGACGAGTCCACGGAGAGCCCCGGATTCAGATCAGGTTGCTCCGCTCCGAATCCCGGTTCTCCTTGGATGTTCTCTTCGCTCCTCGACTCATCCTCCCTGCGCAAGCCTGCTGTCGATGACCGCGTGATACCGCCCGAGGATCCACTCGGTGCGACCGAATTGCTGCGCGTCGATGGTGCCGGCTCGCATGGTCCGTCCCGTCGAGGTCGATGATGCTGCGCATCGGCATGAGCACCCGGGCGTGGGGCTCGGACCAAACGAGGACGCTGACATTGTTGAAATAGCCTGAGCCCGCGGTGGATCGGTGGGGGGTCGCCAGGTGGTAGATCTCCTGGGTCACGTCCATGTGGAGTTTCCAGTTCTGGCGCCGGGCCGAGCCACCTGGGACGAGAACCCCACCACGATCGGCAACGTCAGGAACAGGATTCTTCGTTCGTCTTCCCACCGATCGTGTGACGTGTAGTCACAGCGATACCAGCTACTTCCCGGCCATCTCCTTCATCTGCTTCTCCCGCTCGGGCTCGTCGATGAAGATCTCGACCGTCTTCGTGACGCCCTCCGCGGGGACGACGAGCTGCGCGGGCTTCATCTTGAGCCGGACGCTCCACGGTTTGCCCGTGGTGTCGGTCCCGCTGAGCAGGAGACGCGTACGGAAGGTCGAGGGCGCACTGACGTTGGTCTCGACGGTCTCTCCTGCAGTGAGTGACGCGTGACCGTGAGGACCGACCCATCCCGGCCGGGTGCTGTCCCCCGTGAGGTAGAGGTCGAGCGTGACGTAGCGCCAGATCCTCGCGTCCGCGTCCGACAGGCGCACGCGGAGGCGGGGTCGCGGCTGCAGTGCGAGGACGAGCCCGGGTTTGCCGTGGGCCGCATCCGCCAGTTCTGCCCACCCGCCGTGCTCGGTCCATACCTGGAGGTCGAGCTTCGCTCGATCGCTGACCACCATCGCCTCACCGTCGACAACCGGGGCGTCACGGGAGCGGCCGGGCGGACCGCCGATGATGATGCGGCCCTTCCTCACCGGTTGGCCGAGGTGATCGACGACGGCGATGTTCCACACCCGGAGCTTCTTTCGAAGATCGATCGCGTCAATGCGTGCGCGCACCCCGTCGTCCATCGGACAGCGTACGCCCTTGATCGTCAGCATGGCTTGATTCGTACCGGCGATCGAGACATCGAGGTCGTAGAGACCGGGGACCACCTTGAACGAGAACCGCGGTCGCTGTGGGCCCGGTGCAGCATGCACAGAGAGGTACGCCCCTTGGCGGCGACCGTCCTTCCGTGAGCGGAGCGCCACGATGAGGAACTCTCCCGTGACCGATCCCGGGAGGATCACGCTCCCCTCGATGGCGTGTTTCCCCACCATCAGGAGCCGCACTCCGGTCGTTCCGGGTACGGCAACGATGCCCGTCTCCAGCTTGAAGCCGCTGCGATGGCACGTGATGCGGACCGAGTTGCGAGCGGTCGGACCACGCAGCTCCCACGTGCCGTCCGCGGCGGAACGGGTCCGCAGCGCGTAGACGTTGGCCCACTGGTCTTCGCGACCAGGCTGGCCCTTCTCCAACCACACGACCTCGATGCCTCGCATCGGCTTGTCGGCGCCGCGGTCCCAGACGATGCCCGACGCGATCAAGGGAGCCTCCGACAAGACGGCGGTCCCGAGGTCGTGAAGGCCGGGCTGGTCTGCCCCCCCGGCGGCGACCCGCACCATGCGGCGAACGAGGCCCTCTTTTCGTTCGATGACCGTGAGCGTCGGATGGACGACGCTGTACTTGCTGTCCAACCGCAACTCGACCACTCCGTCGGTCCGACGAGCGACCGGGGCCAGACGCATCCCGGTGCCGAAGTGGTCGCGGTCGTCGAGGTAGAAGGACAGCGCGTGCGGATCGGGGGCGGTCCCGTCCTTCTCCGTGATTCTGAGGCGGAACTCGGTGTGCTGCGCCGGCAGGATCCCCGTCAGGATCAGGGCAGCGGTGACGAGTGCGGGAGCGGCGACGTTCAACGTCGGCTTCCTCCTGAGCAGCGCGCCATACCCGAGGACCATGTGCATGCCCCGAGTCTAAGATCAGCTGGGGCGGGGCGGGGGAGGCCGGCGCTCCTTCTTTTTCTGCTGCCCGCCCTGCTTCTTCTTCGCCTTGGCCCAACTATCACGGAGGCCGACGGTGCGATTGAAGACCAGCGAGCCGTCGGCGGACTCCTTGCTGTCGAGGCAGAAGTAGCCCGTACGCTCGAACTGATAGGGGATGTCGGCTGCCGCGGCGGCAAGGCTGGGCTCGACCTTGGCGCACGTGATCGCCTTGAGCGAGTCGGGGTTGAGGTTCTGGACGAAGTCGCCGCCTTCCTCGGGGTCCGCCTTCGTGAACAGGAGGTCGTAGAGCCGGACTTCGGCGTCGAGGGCGTGGGCGACGGAGACCCAGTGGATCGTGCCTTTCACCTTGCGCCCGTCCGGTGCGTTGCCGCCAAGGGTCTCCGGGTCGTACGTGCATCGGATACAGGTGACGGTGCCCGCATCATCCTTGTCGAAGCCGGTGCAGGTGACGAAGTACCCCCACCGCAGCCGCACCTCCCGATCCGGGCCGAGCCGGAAGTACTTCCGGGGCGGATCCTCCATGAAGTCGGCGCGTTCTATCCAGAGCTCTCCCGAGAACGGGATCTTGCGGGACCCGGCGCTCTCGTCCTCCGGATTGTTGATGGCGTCGAGCTCCTCGACCTGGCCTTCTGGCCAGTTCTCGATGACCAGCTTGATCGGATCGAGGACCCCCATGACTCGCAGCGCGACGCGGTTGAGGTCCTCACGGACGCACGACTCGAGCAGCGCCATCTCGGTTCGGCTGATGTTGCGCGCGACGCCGACCTTCTCACAGAAGTTGCGTAGCGCCGCGGGCGTGTATCCACGCCGGCGCAGCCCGCGAATCGTGGGCATGCGTGGATCGTCCCAGCCATCGACGTGACCTTCGTCAACGAGTCGAATGAGCTTGCGCTTGCTCACGATCGTGTACTCGAGGCTCAGGCGCGCGAACTCGTACTGGCGTGGCACCGACGGGATCGGACAGTTCTCGTTGAACCAGTCGTAGAGCGGACGGTGGTTCTCGAACTCGAGCGAACACAGCGAGTGGGTGATGCCCTCGATGGAGTCGGATAGCCCGTGGGCGAAGTCGTACATCGGGTAGACGTTCCACGTCGTTCCGGTGCGGTGATGCGTTTCTTTCTTGACCCGGTACATCGCGGGGTCGCGCATGAGCACGTTCGCGTGCGTCATGTCGACCTTGGCCCGCAGAACGCAGGCGCCTTCCTCCAGCTCCCCGTTCTTCATCTGCTCGAGCAATCCGAGGTTCTCATCGACGGATCGGTTGCGGTACGGGCTCTCCCGGCCGGGCTCGGTGAGAGAGCCGCGGTACTCCCGGATCTCCTCAGACGTGAGGCTGTCGACGTAGGCCTTGCCCTTCTTCACCAGATGGATGGCCCATTCCCAGAGTTGGGGAAAATAGTCCGACGCGAAATAGAGGCGATCCTCCCAGTCCCAGCCGAGCCACCGGATGTCCTCCTGGATCGCCTCGACGTACTCGGTCTCCTCCTTGGCCGGGTTCGTATCGTCGAACCGGAGGTTGCAGAGTCCCTGAAAGTCGCGGGCGGCCCCGAAGTTGAGGCAGATGGCCTTGGCGTGCCCGATGTGCAGATAGCCGTTGGGCTCGGGCGGAAAGCGCGTGTGGACGCGACCGTCGTTCTTGCCCGCCTCCAGGTCCGCCCGGATGATCTGGCGGACGAAGTCGTTCCCAGCCGTGCTCTCTGCGTCGCTCATGGTGATTTCCTCGGCGAGAAGTGCGCAGGTTACGACCGGTCGATGACAGCGCCAAGCCGAAGAGGCCCGGCGCGGCGGGTTCAGCCTGGCGAGCCCGTCCTAACCGTCGGTTCGGAAGGTCGACGCTGGCAGCCCGGCCCCGTTGAAGAGATTCGGTTCATCGGCCGCACCCCAGGCAAAGCGCGCTGCGACCGGCGTGGCGACCTTCTCGGAGAAGACGACGATCGACTCGCCATCGATCCGCGCTTCGGCCGCGAACCACTTGCCGTCCGCGCCACGGATCTCGAAGTGGCTCGGCTTGCCTTCCTTCGCGTGGAGGCCCCGGGCGTGGTCGAAGTGAAGCCGGATGAGCTTGCCTTCGACCTTGGCCTCCCGGTAGAGCGGGCCGGAGTAGGCCAAATCGCGCTTGCCGTAGGTGCGCGCGAGCGCCCAGAAGGCGAGCCGCTGCCCCACGGCGACCTTGTTCTTCGGGTGGATGTCGCGCGGGTTGCCCACGTCCATGGTGATGGCCATGCCGGTGTTCTTGGTCTTCAGAGCCATCATCTGGGCCTCGCGCAACTCCGCCGCCTGTCCCGTGTCACTGCCGTAGTTGTAGGGCGCGATCTGCACGAAGTAGAACGGAAAGTCGCCCTGGCCGAACGCGTTTCGCCAGTCCGTGATCATGTTCGGGAACAGGGTGCGGTACTCATGACCGCGTTCGCGGTTGGACTCGCCCTGATACCAGATGGCGCCGGTGATCCCGAGGGGCACGAGCGGTGCGATCATCCCGTTGTAGAGTGCCGTGGGGTGGTTCGCACCGAAGCGTCCGGCCGACGGGAACCGCTTCAGGTCGCCGATCGGGCGGCCCTTCAGCCATCGCCAAGGGCGCGCGAGGGAGAACGCGTCCACGTCGGATCGGCTCGCGAGCCGGAGCCGGACGTTGTCGGGGCTCGTGCTGAGACCGCCGCCACCGCCCGTGTCGACGACCCGGATGGCGATCACGTTGCCCTGGGCTTTCACGGACGCGCCCGGCACGACGTAGCGGCGGGGGACGTTCCATGCCTGGCGCTCCTCCATGCCGCCGACCCGTCGCCCGTTGAACCAGGTCGTGTCCATGTCGTCGATCGGGCCGAGCTCCAGCAACAGCTCCTGGCCCTCCCAATCGGACGGCAGGTCGAAGTTGATGCGCTGACGGACGATGCCGTCGAAGTCGCCGAGCCCCATGGCCTTCCACAGGCCGGGCACCGCAACCTCGTTCCACTTGGAGGCGTCGAAGCCGTTGGTCTTCCAGCCTTCCGGGGCCTTCTCCTCCAACGCCTCGAACCAGGAACGTGATGCAGCGCGGACCTTGCGCGCTGCATCACCTTGACTCTGCGCCGACGCGTCAAGGGTGTCGAGCGCAACGTCATAGCCACCGTGTTTGCGCAGGCCGGCCGAGCTCGTCCATGACTCGCAAACGGTGCCGCCCCATTCGGATGAGATGAGGCCCACGGGGATGCCCACCTCCCGATGCAGGATGCGTCCGAAGAAGAACCCGACCGCGGAGAAATCGCGGACGTCGGCTTCCGTGGGTACCAACCACGTTCCGCTGCAGTCCCTCTCGGGCACCTTGGAGATCTTGTTGCGGACCGTAAACAGGCGGATGCGCTTGTAGGCGCCCGCTGCGGCCTCTTTCTTCCAATCGACGACGTCATTGAACCCGTCGCCACACCGCCCGGTCTTCATCTCCATGTTCGACTGGCCGGAGCAGACCCAGACGTCCCCGAGGAGGACGTTCTTCAACTGGTGCGTGGCCTTGCCGGCGCTCAGGTCGATGGTGTGCGGTCCGCCCGCACCCGGGGTCTGCAGCGTCAACCGGAACCGTCCGTCGGCGTCCGCCTGCGCGGATCCCCCGGCACCCCAGCTCGCCTTGGCGGTGACCTTCGCGCCGGCCGTCGCCCAGCCCCAGAGCGGGGCCGCTTTCTTCTCGCGCTGAAGGACCATGTTGTCCTGGAAGATCGTCGCGAGGCGAATGGAGTCCTGGGCCGGAACCAGGGCGCTCACAGCGCCCACGAGAAGGAGGGTGCGCAGCATGGAATTGGTCTCTGTCTCGGGGATCGCGGCAGATTAGCACACCGTTCGCCGTCGTCGCGAGGCAGAGAACCTCTACATCCACAGCCACCGAAGGGCGGCGAAGTCGGCGACCCGTCCGTCCGGGTTGACCTCGACCCCTTCCGCCTCGAGGCGCCGCCGCTGCTCCTGCGAGAACCCGTCGCCCTCGTCGCGCGGCGAGAGGCGTCCGCGTCCGTTGACGACGCGATGCCACGGCACATCGAGATCCTCTGGAATGGCCGCCAGCGCGTACCCGACGTGCCGTGCCACCGTTCGCAGCCCCAGCTTGCCCGCGACGTCGCCGTAGGTGGTCACCCGGCCCGGCGGGACCTGCTGAACCGTCCCGTACACCAGCTCGTGGAAGCCGGGGCCGACCACCCGTCGAGGGCCGTGCTTGCTCGGTTCGTAGGGCATGGGCTTGACCGTACCGCCAAAATACGTGACCATCGGGTCACCTATGGGAAAACACGCGGCAGACACCGCCGTCTGGAAGGCGCTGGCCGACCCCACGAGGCGCGAGATCCTCGACCTCCTGCGGATCGAGCCACGGACCACGGGGGAGATCGCGTCCCGATTCGCCGTCACCCGATTCGCCGTGATGAAGCACCTGAAGGCGCTGACCGAGGCCGGCCTCGTCCTCGTGACCCGCCGCGGCCGTGAGCGGTGGAATCGACTGAACCCTGTCCCGATCCGTGAGATCCATCGCCGGTGGATCCGCCCGTTCGAAGCGACCCCGGCCGACGCGCTGCTCCGCCTCCGGAACGTCGCGACGACCCCGTCATCCGGAGCCCGTCCCGTGTCCGAGAAACCAGCTCATCCCGCGTTCGACGTCGTGACCACCGTCCTCGCCGTGACCATCGAAGCACCTCCGCGACGAGTGTGGGACGCGATCGTCTCCGAAACCTCCGCGTGGTGGCCGAGGGACTTCTACAACCATGCCGAGCCACGTGCGTTCGTCATCGAGCCGGTCGTCGGCGGCCGGATGTACGAGGACTGGGGCAACGGCGACGGGATGCAGTGGGCGACCGTCATCGGGCTCAAGAAGGGAGAGCGATTGCAGCTCTCGGGTGAGCTGTCGGCCGACTTTGGCGGTCCTGCCCGGTCGACACAGACGTTCGTCCTGGCCCCGGATGGCGACGGAACCCGCGTCGAGCTGACGGACGTGCTCTTCGGGCGCGTCAGCGACGGCACGGCGGGATGCCTCGAGCAAGGGTGGCGGTCCCTGCTCGAAGGCGCTCTGAAGCCGTGGATCGAGGAGGAGAGGCACCCGGAACGTCCAGCGACGGTGGCTTGACCGGGCGCACCAGCCCGAACCAGTACCATGCACCCGTGTCCGATGCGGTCTTCCACGTCCTGCTGAGCGTCGGCGGCGTCGCTCTGCACGCGGTCATGATCGCGGTCGTGCTGCTGGCTGATCGACGTCAGCCCAGCGCGACCCTCGCGTGGGTGTTTGCGTTGCTGCTGTTGCCATTCATCGGCGTGGTCGCGTACTTGCTGATCGGGACCACGCGCGCACGCCGCGTGGCGCAACATACTCAGCGCTGCACGAAGCGTCTCCAGCTCGTTCTGGAGAAACACGACGTGTCGGGACGCATGCACGAAGTGTCGATGCATGACCCACGAACGCCGGGCTTCCTCGCGCTGGCGGAACGTCTCTCGACGACCCGCGCGAGCTCCGGGAATCGCGTCGCCATGCTTGTCAACGCGGCCGTC
>NZBC01000094.1 GCA_002687715.1 Planctomycetota bacterium
CAGGTCCGCTCTGGGGTCCGGATCCGGCTTCGCCGTCAGAGCGGACCTGGAGGTCCGCGCTCCCAAGAGCAGTGGATCCACAACTCCGCGGACCCTTACTGCACCACGATCCTGACCACTGGTGACACGGGACCGATGATGCCGCTGGTCACGTCGACGCAGAGGGCGTCCATGGTGGTGGGGGGCACGGTGAACGGTCCCCAGCTCGGGTTGACCGCGGGTGCGATGACGTGGAACGGCACGGCACCGAGCGGCGCCATCAACTGGCTGAACACGAATTGGGCGTTGGGTCCCAGACACCCACCCAACGTAGCGATCGGTCCCGTCCCCGGACCTCCGGGGCAGAGGTCCAAGCTGAACAGGTTGTAGTACTCGTTACCGGGCGTGAGGTTCGCGTTGTTGACGAGGACGGGAGCACCGGGCGAAGTCTGGGCCCCCGAGACGGAGATGCCGCCGCCGCCCGACCACTTCGACACGAAGATGTCGAAGCCCCCAAAGGAAGACAGGTTGACCACACCCCCGCCGGGATCGAAGTCCGCGGTGCCCCCGAAGTACCCCGTGGTGTGGACGTTGCCGGACCCGTCCACCGCGATGCCAAGGCCAAGATCAGTGATCGCGGCCCCCCCCATCTGTCTCGCCCATACGAAGCCGCCAGCGCTGTCCAGCTTCGATACGAAGATGTCCTCGAGGCCACCGGTGGTCAGGTTGACCACACCCCCGCCAGGGTCGAAGTCTGCAGTGCCCCCGAAGTACCCCGTGGTGTGGACGGAGCCGGATCCGTCCACCGCGATGCCAAGGCCAAGAGAAGCAGCGCTCGTGCCCCCCATCTGTCCTGCCCACACGAGGTTGCCCACGCTGTCGAGCTTCGACACGAAGATGTCAGGGTTCCCAAAGGAAGTCAGATTGGACACACCCACTCCCGGGTCGAAGTCCGCCGTTCCCCCGAAGAACCCGGTGGTGTGGGTATTGCCGGATCCGTCCACCGCGATTGCGAGAGCTTGATCAAGGTCGATACCCCCCATCTGGCTGGTCCACATGAAGTTCCCCGCGCTGTCGAGCTTCGATACGAAGATGTCGGTGCTGCCCAAGGAGGTGAGGTTGAACACACCCCCGCCGGGGTCGAAGTCCACCGTTCCCGAGAAGTACCCCGTGGTGTGGACGTCGGACCCGTTCACCGCGATGCCCCGGCCACGATCAGAGCCCGTGCTCCCCATCTGTCCCACCCAGACGAAGTTGCCGGCGGTGTCGAGCTTCAAAACGAACACGTCATCAACGCCCAAGGAGGTGAGGCTGAACACACCCACACCGGGGTCGAAGTCAGCGGTGCCCCAGAAGTGCCCCGTGGTGTAGACGCTACCCGACCCGTCCACCGCGATGCCCTGGCCGAACCCGACGCTCGCGCTCCCCATTTGTTTCGCCCAGACGAAGTTGCCGGAGCTGTCGAGCTTCGACACGAAGATGTCCTGACTGCTGGCGGGGGAGGTCAGGTTGAACACACCCCCGCCGGGATCGAAGTCGGCCGTGCCCTGGAAGAACCCCGTGGTGTAGACGTCGCCGGCCCCGTCCACCGCGATGCCCGTGCCCCGATCGACGGTTGCGCCGCCCATCTGTTTCGCCCAGACGAAGTTACCTGAGCTGTCCAGCTTCGATACGAAGATGTCGTCGTTGCCAGGGGGAGAGGTGAGGTTGAACACGCCCCCGCCGGGGTCGAAGTCTGCCGTTCCGGAGAAGTACCCCGTGGTGTAGACGTTGCCGGACCCGTCCACCGCGATGTCCAAACCCAAGTCAAAGCCGCCGGTGCCCCCCATCTGTCCCGCCCACACGAGAGTGGGGGATTGGCCCAACGACGGCTGAGCCAGGATCGCCACGAGGAAGAGCGCCGCGACCGAGGTCGCAATGAGGGTCCGAATGCGTTTGACCAGAGGCCGAGTCATGGGATTCTCTTCCCGTTTCCGAGGACAAACGCGCGCCGAGGATCCATCGTACACCCAGGGGCACCCGGTTCGTCCCAGGTTTTGCAGGGGCAGGCTTCTCGGCGGTCCCGGGGGATGGGAGCGGACGGCGGTGTAGGCTGATGGCGGAGCAACCTTCAGACTCCGAGGAGTTAGCCATGATCAGCCGCAGCATCTTGATCGTCGCCGTCGTGTGTGTGGCCCCCGTTGTTGCCCAGTCCTGCTATGCCGAGAACGACGGCCCCGGGTTCAACAACGCGGTCTCCATGGGGGGCCCGAATCCGCTTCTGGCGGTGAAGTTCACGGCGCCGTCCACGCTCACGGTGAACGGAATCGAGGTGTTCACCGGAGAGTCGACGGGAGCGAACACCGTGTCGCTGTGGTCGAACGACGCAGGCAACAACCAACCGATGGCGTCGCTCGGTACCGGGACCTGGGCGATGAGCTCGAGCAACTCCTGGCAGGGCGCTGCGCTCTCCGCGCCGGTCGTGATCGTCGGAGGAGCGACCTACTGGATGGTCTGGGGCTGTCAGAACGGCTCGCAGGCGGCTGTCGACGTGGCGAGCCCCACCGCGGTGATCCAGCAGTACCGCGGTACGTTCAATGGCGGGGCGACGTGGAACGGCCCGTTTTCGTTCGCGAACCGGCCGTGGAAGTTCCGGTTGCAGTGCGCCGCATCGCTGTATCAGGTGAACCAGGTCGGGGCGAGTCTCGACGTCAACGGCGTCATGACCGGCGGACTGACGCCTGCCATCACCACCATCGGTGCGAGCACCGGTACGGCGACGATCGCCGGCACCGTCGGGCAACCGTGGGACATCGCGTACACGGTGAACGACACGCTCGTTCCATCGGGGCTGATCACCACCGCCGGCCAGGTCGTGAACCTCAACTTCACTGCGCCCTCCTTCGCGTTCGCGTTCGGTGCTGCGTTCGCGAACAGCCTCGCGCCGTTCTCGACGGCCGTCGCGTTGGGCGGGTTGACGACGTTCGAGGCGCAACTGATGGTGCTCGACCCGACGTCACCGGACGCGTTCTGGCTCAGCCAGGCCATTCAGATCAACTGACGCATGACGGATAACGATAGCGGGACCTCAGGTCCTCCTACCCTCAGCGACTTGCTGGAGCGGCATCGCCAGGCGCTCGTGCGTTTCCTCGAGAAGGAGGCGCGCGGGCTGTTCCGCTGGGAGAACGCAGACGACCTCGCTCAGGGCATTCACCTGCAGGCGCTGCAGGTCGAGGACCGGTTCGACTACCAGGGGGAGGAAGCCTTCATCGGCTGGATCTTCCAGGTCGCGCGCCAGCACATCGCGCGGCGCAACGCGCACTGGAAGGCGATCAAGCGGGATGCCGGCATGATGCTCCGCATCTCGACGTCGGACAGCTCCGTGGCCGACGGACCGAGGTCGGGCATCGACCCCGCGATTTCGATGACCGGGCCCGTGACGTTTGCTGACCGCCGCGATCGGCTGCGCCTCGCGGTCCAAGCGATCGCCGTTCTCCCTGAACGCGACCGCGAGATCGTCCAATGGATGGCGGAGGACGTCGACATCAAGGAGATGGCCGAGCGCCTCGCCATCACCTATGACGCTGCGCAACGAGCGAGGCACCGCTCGCTAGAGCGGTTCCGCCAGGCCTATGCCGTGCTCGAGCAGCGGAGACGCCCAGGACCATGATGGATCGCGACACCTTCGTCCGGCTCCTCGACGACTACCTCGAGATCGCCAGCGTGTCCGACTACGGTCCGAACGGGATGCAGGTCGAGGGCGGCCCCGAGATTCGTCGGGTGGTCACGGGGGTCACCGCTTCCCACGCGCTGATCGCCGCCGCCGCCGAGCGGTCGGCCGACGCCCTCGTCGTCCACCACGGCATCTTCTGGAACCACCAGAACCCGGTGCTCAAGGGCGCGCTCCTCGGGCGCGTCCGCGCTCTGCTGGAAGCCGGCATCACGCTGTGTGGATACCACCTCCCGCTGGACCGTCACCCGGACGTCGGCAACAACGCGCCCGCACTTCGCGACCTCGGGGTTACCGATCTCGAACCCTTCGCCTACGCCAAGGGGGTCTCCGTCGGCTGGAAGGGCTGCTTCGCGTCTCCGATCTCGCCGGACGAACTCGTCGCCCGCATCGAGCGCGTCTACGGCGTCGCGAACCCGACGGCGTTCCTCCACGGTCCGGACGAGATTCGCACCGTTGCCCTCGTCTCCGGCGCCGCCCAGGGCGAGCAGGACACCGCCGTCACCGAGAACCTCGACGCCTTCATCACCGGCGAAGTCTCCGAGTACAACTTCCACATCGCCCAGGAAGAGAACATCCACCACCTCTCCATCGGCCACCACGCCTCCGAACGTATCGGCCCGAAACACCTCGCGGCATGGATCGCGGGTGAGTTCGACGTCGAGGCGGAGTTCGTGGACGTGCCGAACCCGGTCTGACGGGAGGTCCGCTCTGGGATCCGGACCCGGCTTCGCCGCCCAGGCGGACCTGGAGAGCGTGTGAAGCAATCTGCTCCGGATGGGAGCGCGGACCTGGAGGTCCGCGCTCCCGGGACCTGAGAGCCTGCGACGAGCCGCTAGATGGCGAGCCGGATCTCGCCTTCGAGGTACAGCACCGCTTGTCCCGCGATGCGAACCCGGTTGCCGTCGTGCGTACACAGCAACTCGCCACCCCGCGCCGAGACCTGGCGCGCACGCAGGATGGTCTTGCCGAGGCGTTGGGCCCAGAACGGGGTGAGGGCGCAGTGGGCGGAGCCGGTGACGGGGTCTTCGTCGACGCCCCAGGCCGGGGCGAAGTAGCGGGAGACGAAGTCGACGGCGTCGGTCCCGGGAGCGGTAGCGATGATGCCGTGGTCAGTGGCGGTGGCGAGGATGCGGTGGTCGGGTGTGAGCAAGCGGACGGCGGCCTCGTCCCGGTAGAGAGCGAGCCAGTTGTCCTGGGCGCGCCAGACCCCTTCCGGAGCGGCGCCGAGGGCGGTCACGGCTTCGTCCGGCGGGGCGTCGTCGGTGATCGCGTGGGCCGGAAAGTCGAGGGTGAGGTACTGGCGGTCCTGGGTGACGAAGAGGTCGCCGGATTGGCGCGAGCTGAACCGGACCTCGGTGCGGTGGGGTTCGAGGATGCCCATCAGGACGTGCGCCGCCGCGAGGGTCGCGTGGCCGCAGAGCGGGACCTCGACCGTGGGTGTGAACCAGCGCAGCTCGAAGCCGTCGCCGTCTTTGACGAAGAAGGCAGTCTCGGAGAGGTTGTTCTCCGCCGCGATGTTCTGGAGGACATCTTCGGCGAGCCATGCATCGAGTGGGATGACGGCGGCCGGGTTGCCGGAGAAGAGCCGGTCCGTGAACGCATCGACCTGGTAGATGGGAAGGCGCATGACCTCAGGTTTAGCAAGGGGCGGTCGGGGAGGTGTCCGGGGACATTGCGGGGGGTGCGTTGCGGGGTCGGGGTGATTGCCCGAGAATGGCGAGCATCCCATGAGTTCACGATCCAACGACCCCGCGGGCCGCACCGCGCTCGTCACCGGCGCCGGAACGGGTATCGGCCGCGCGATCGCGCTGTCGTTGTCGCGGGCCGGCGTCCGGGTGGGGTTGTTGGGACGTCGGTCAGAGCCGTTGCAGCGCGTCGCCACCGCCATCTCTTCCGAGGACGGCGAGGCATTGGCCGTGCCGTGCGACATCACCGACGATCGACAGATCGCGTCCGCCGTCAAGCTGGTCCGGGCTGCGCTGGGGCCGGTCGAGATCCTCGTCAACAACGCCGGGGTGGCGCACTCCGCGCCGATCAGTGACGTGTCTGACGACGCCTGGGACCGGCTCATGGCGCTCAACGTCCGTGCGGTGTTCGTGCTGACGCGTGCGATCGTGCCCGACATGCGCGACGCGGGATGGGGGCGCATCGTCAACATCGCGAGCATCGCCGCGCACCGTGGCTGGCGCTACACCGCGGTCTACACCGCCAGCAAACACGCTGTCGGCGGCTTGACGCGTTCGCTCGCCGCGGAGCTCTCGTCCTTGGATGTCACCGTCAACGCCATCTGTCCCGGATACGTGGACACGCCGATCGTGGAGTCGGCGGCGCGGGTCATCTCCGACAAGACCGGCCGCAGTGAGGACGATGCAAGAGATCGACTCGCCGCGTTCAATCCGATGGGTCGCTTCGTGACGCCGGATGAGGTCGCCGCTTCGGTCATGAGTCTCGTCGGGGCGAACTCCGGCGCCGTGTCCGGCCACTCGCTGATCATCGACGGCGGATCTCAACCGGTATGACCCTGCGCATCTCCGTCGTCCAGACCGATCCGAAGCTCGGCGCCACCGCCGGCAACCTCGACACGATGGTGGCTGCGGTCGAGAGCGCGGACGCCGAACTCGTCGTGTTTCCGGAGTGCGCGCTATCGGGGTACGGATTCGCGTCGAAGGACGAAGCGTGGCCGTTCGCCGAGCTCGTTCCCGGACCCGCGACCGAGCGCCTCGTGGACGCGTCGAAGCGAACCGGTCGCTGGTCGATCGCCGGCATGCTCGAACGCGACGGTGACGACCTCTTCAATGCAGCGGTCCTCATGGGGCCGGATGGTGTCGCCGGCGTCTACCGGAAGAACCACCTGCCGTTCCTCGGCGTCGACCGTTTCGTTACCCAGGGCAACCACGGGTTCCCGGTCTTCGACACGCCGCTCGGCAAGATCGGCATCCTCATCTGCTTCGACCTTTCGTTCCCGGAGGCGGCGCGGTGCTTGAAGCTCGGGGGCGCCCAGGTCATCTGCGTCCCGACGAACTGGCCGATGGCGGCTGCGGTGTCCTGCGAGCACGCGCCCCCGGTTCGCGCTCAGGAGAACCACGTCTGGATCGTGACGGCGGATCGCGTGGGAGAGGAATCGGGGTTCGCGTTCCGGGGCCGGTCGCGAATCTGCGACCCCGACGGGCACGTGATCGTCCAGGCGGGCGACGGGCTGGAGGTCATCACCGCCGACGTGGACCCTGCTGTCGCGAATGAGAACCGCACGGTGATCGTTCCCGGCGAATACGAACTCGACCGGATGGGACAGCGCCGGCCGGAGTACTATGCGGCAATCTCGGACCCCGATGAGAGGATATCGTCATGACGCGCTCCGCTCGTTTCGTGCTCGCCGCCCTCGCCTTGGCGCCGCTTGCGCTGGCTCAGCCGTCGCGTCCGACGCTGACCGGACACGTGGTCGATTCCGAGGGTGCGCCGATCACCGGCGCCCACGTCTCCATCGCTACCGCCGCGGTGAAGGAGGGCGTCAGCCCCTACTGACCAAGCTGCTACGCCGATTGCGGAAAGTTCGCCACGGCGGGTGAACGCGGCGCGTTCACCATCGAGAGCCTCGACTCCGAGCTGCTGTTCAACGTCCTCGTCCTGAAGGAGGGCTACGTCCCGACGTACGCGAAGCGTGTCGACCCGGCCGCAGGTCCGATCAAGGTCGCGGTCGGGAAGCTCGGCCCGCCCCCGGACGATCCGGCCCGCATCCTGCGCGGGCGAGTTCTCGATCCGGATGGCAAACCGGTCGCCGGGGCGGTCGTGTCGGCACGGTCGGTGCACTTCGAGAAGTCCGCCAGCTACGGTCGAATCGACGGGCTCGAACCGTACGCCGTGTCCGACTCGAAGGGCGCGTTCCGGATCTGCCACGGCAAGCCGGTACTCCGCATCGGCGTACACGTCAGTGCGCCGGGCCTTGCTCCGAAGATCGCCGAACTGCAAACGGGCGGCGAGGTACGCGAGGTCAGGCTCGATGCCGGAGCGACGGTGACCGGCAGGCTCCTGCTCGACGGCAAGGCCCTTCCGAAGGTCACGATCGGTCTGGTCCAGACCAACCGCGGAACGGATGCGTTCTACGGTGAGATGACCATCGCCACCGATGAGAAAGGCCGCTTCACTTTCCGCAATGTGCCCCGCGGGTTCGGGTACGTGCTGTACGGGAAGATGAACAGCCTGGGGGACCTCGGCGCGACGCAGCCGCAGGGGCTTCGCGTCGATGGTGCGACCGCGGATGTCGGCGACCTCCCGGTCGGGAGCGGGCACCGGGTTGCGGGGCACGTGGTGACGACGGACGCGGCCAGGCTTCCGGAAGGAGTACGGGTCCTGGTATCCGCCGATGTCGCGTGGGATTCTCAGCTTGCGATCCTCGACAAGAACGGACGGTTCTCGATCAGCGGAGTGCCTGCCGGTCAGTACTCGCTGACGGTGCGGGTGCCGGGCTACCGGTTGTCGGCCCGCAACGTGAGCCGCAAACCATCATGGCCGTCCTCCCTCGAGGGGCGCGTCGACGGTGATCGCGACCTCAAGATCGAGCTCGAGCCGGGTGCGATGGAGCGTCCGGGCGGGTTCTCACGGGAGAGGTGGAAGCTCGAGCAGCAGTTGAAGAAGGAGCCGCTTCGCGGCGTCGTCGAGAAGCCGGCCTCGCCTCCCACCAAGAAAAAGTGACGAGCGCACGGGGGAGAGGAAGGAGGTTCCCGCGCGCTCGTCGTCCTGCGTCGCCGGATCGCGTCCCCAAACGTGGCCTCGAGGATGCCCACCAGGTTGACCCTCGAGCCCAGCCCCATCCGAACGAGCAGGTTCGTGGCGAAACGACGGCGTCTCTTGGCTCCGTCGTTCCAGACCGACGGGAAGCGCGATCGTTACAGGCGGCCGTGCTTCCACCTCTGTATACGGAACGAGCGTTCCAGTAACCTCCCGAAACCGGTTTTCGGGCAAGGAATGGGGAATCCGGTCTATCGCAGCACCGAAAGGCCCACGTCCAGCATGTCGTTCAGGACGCGAGGTTGCGGGCGGGTCTTGGCCACGACCGCGAGGCCGTGGGCGAGACCGACCAGGTGTCGTGCGAGAGCACGCGGTCGGTAGTCATCTGCGAGTGTGCCCTCACGGCGGGCGCGGGTCAGGGCGCGATGAAAGGCGTTCTCCAGCTTCAGCCGAAGCTCGCCCAGAATCTCCGCGCTTTCGTCACACCAGGGCGCGCGTTCGACGGTTGCGTTGACTGCGAAGCAGCCGCGCCAGCCGTCACCGTCGCAGGCCGCATCGAGCAACCCGCGGAAGAAACGCTGGATGTTACTCGTCGGGGAGCCGGGAGCCTCCAGGACCACGAGTCGTTCGGAGATCACGTTCCCGTAGTGCGTGACCGCTGCGAGGAAGAGCTCATGCTTACCGCCGAACGTGTCGTAGAGGCTCGCCCGGCTGATCTTCATGCCATCGACGAGGTCCTGCATCGAGGTTCCGTCGTAGCCTCGGGCCCAGAAGATCCCCATGGCGCGGTCCAGGGCGATGGCGGGTTCGAACTCCTTGGGTCGGGGCACGTGTCGAATCGTACCCCGATCTGGAACGATCGTTCAATAACCCAGGGACGGAAGCGTGTCAGGGCCAGGAGGCCGCGCGCTCAGGAGATCCCGCGTGCCGCAGCTACCACCCATGGCCGCACCAGGGGATCACTGCGCGGCGGAGGCTGAACCGGAAGGGCGGGTAGTAGCCCCGCTCGGACGCCGACTGCTCGACCCGGGCTCGCTGCTCGAGGGCTTTTTGGCTCTTCGGTTCCATCGACAGCGCGGTGTTGCTCCAGTGGAGCGCCTTCGAATACGAACCCCGGACATTGTAGGCAGCGGCGAGGTGAAGGGAGGTCTCGACGGCGCGCTCCCTCAGGGCACCGAAGAGCTCGGCGGAAAGCCCCGAGATCACGGGGTCCTTGCTTTCGATGAGCCGGTACCGGTTCAGGCGGGTCACTGCCCGATCGAGGTACGACTTGGCGCGCTTGAGAGAGGCGATCGCGCGGCTGCTACTCCGCGACACCAGCGCCTTGCGGACGAGTGCGGTGGCCTTCTTCTGGTCGGCACGTACTGACTCCAGCCGGCGTCGTTCCTGCTTGAGCGTCCTGGAGATGCCGCCAGCGTCCGGCCGGACGCCCGCGAGGTGGGTCTGGCCGGCGAGCGGAGCGGCGAGGACGAGCGCCGCCACGGCGATACTGAAGATGCTCGTGGTCATGTCTCGATCTCCTGGTTCGGGGCGTCCGCTTCCACCCAGGAACTGTACGGTTGAAAGGGGTCGAAGGGCAAATCCGTTAACGGATAGGATCTCACGCCGTTCGGAGAGCGATGGCGCGTTCTTGACGTTCCGTCCGAACATCGCAAGAAGCGGGGTCCAGAGAGAAGGCCGTGTCCCGACCGATTCTCATCGTCTTTCTGCTCGTTCTCGTCGGGGGGACGGTCCGTAGCCAGGAGCCAGGCGCCGACCTCGGGGACCGCGTCCGCAAGTTGTTCATCGACAAATGCGCCGAGTGCCACGGTCCGCGCCTGAGGCGGGCGAAGGGCCGGTTCGGGTACGTCGACGACCTCGAGAAGGTCGTCAAGAGCTATGTGAAGAAGGGTGACCCGCGCGAGTCGGAGCTCTGGTGGTACCTCACCGGCGAGCCGGAACTCATGCCGCCCGAGAAGAAAGGGGGACCGTTGTCCACGGACGAGCTGGCGGTGGTCTGGTGGTGGATTGCCGCCGGGGCACCCACGTCCAGCACGCCGCCAGCAGTGAAGACGGCCCCGGCCTCAAAGCCGCTCGTCGGGCCGTTCCACGTCGTGCTCGTCCACTTCCCGATCGCGCTGGTGCTGGCTGCGCTGCTCGCGGAGGTCCTGTATCTGGTCTCGGGGTCCGCCGGGCTTCGGACCGCGGCCGCGCTGTGCCTTGGCCTCGGGGCGGCGTCCGGGGTCCTGGCCGGATACAGCGGTTGGGTGCTCGCGGAGGCCTGCACGGAGGCGGAGGTCGCCGATCACCGCTGGACCGGCGTGGCGACCGTGTGCCTTACGGTGCTCGCGTGGGGGTGTCTGGCCGCCTCCCGCCGCGGAAAGCAGCGATGGGCGACGCTTCTCTACCGGCTTCTCCTCCTCGCGGCGGCCATTCTCGTCGGCATCTCGGGGCATCTCGGGGGCGTGATCGTCCACGGAGCCGATCATCTGCCTCTGTGAATGCCGGGGCCCCCGCCGGGGTTTGGATCGGAGAGTGCCGCGGTAGAATCCGCGGTCCAATCCCAAGGAGAATCCCATGTTCCTGAATCGTCGGCTGGTCGCCGCCCTGGCCTTCATCTGTGTCGTCGCCGCCTCGCTCTCTGCTCAGCAGCACAAAGAGCTGGGGCGGATGTGGACGTTCGAGAACGCGCCTCTCGACTTCTGGAAGGAGGCGTACGGATTCTCGCCGTCGCGGCCGTGGCTCGACCGCGCGCGCCTGGCGTCGCTCCGCTATGGCGACGGGTGCTCGGCGTCATTCGTGTCACCGCGTGGTCTGATCATGACCAACAACCACTGCGCGCGCGGCAACGTGGCGAAGGTGTCGCCGGAGGGCAAGGACTGGATGAAATCAGGCTACTTCGCGAGCACGCTCGCGGAGGAGGTGCCGATCCCCGGACTCGTCGTGCGTCAGCTCGTCTCCATGACGAACGTGACGCAGCAGATGAACGATGGCGTCGCGGCGGACGCCGACGACGAGGCCCGCACCGCGAAGCTCAAGGAGAACCGTCGGGCCATCATGAGCGCGGCGAAGGAGAAACACGAAGGCCTCGAACCCGAGCTGGTGACGCTCTACCAGGGTGGGATGTACCAGGTGTACGTCTACAAGGTCTTCAGCGACATTCGCCTCGTCGCGTTCCCTCACTTGCAGGCGGCGAAGTTCGGCGGCGACCCGGACAACTTCACCTACCCTCGCTTCAGCCTCGACTACTCGTTCGTTCGTGCGTGGGAAGATGGCAAGCCCGCGGACACATCGAAGTTCCACTTCAAGTGGAAGACCGAGGGGCCGACGGAAGGCGAGACCGTTTTCGTGACCGGCAACCCCGGCTCGACCGGCCGCCTGGACACCATCGCGCAGATGGAGTTCATGCGTGACGCGCTCTACCCGCGTCAGCTCTCGATCATTCGTCGCAGCTTGACCAACATGAATCGGCAAGCCAAGCGCAACGAGAGCCCGCGCTTGCGCAACCAGATCCTCCAGTACGAGAACATGCGCAAGGCGTTCGGCGGTTACCTCGAAGGCCTCGAGAACGAAGCGGTCATGACCGTCAAGCGAAAGGCCGAGAAGGCCATCCGCGAGCGCGTGGCCGCCGACGAGAACCTCAAGACGAAGTACGCGGACGCATGGACCAATCTCGAGAAGATCTGCAAGGAGAAGACGGAGCTCGTCCTCGAGGGACGCCCCACGCGCGCCAAGATGGAGGCGTTCGATCGCAAGGAAGCCGTCGAGGCCAAGCGCATCGGCGAAGCGTTCTTTGCGGTCTACGGCACCGACATTCCTCCGGATGCGACCTTCACGCTTCGCATCAGCGACGGCGTCGTGACCGGGTTCCCATGCAACGGCACCGTGGCTCCGTGGTTCACGAGCCTCTACGGTCTCTACGCTCGCCACCACGAGTTCGGGGGCAAGGCGCCGTTCGACCTGCCCGACATCTGGGTCAAGCGTGAGAAGAAGCTGGATCTCAAGACCGGGTTCAATCTCGTGTCCACCTGCGACATCATCGGTGGCAACTCCGGCAGCCCGATGATCAACACCAAGGGCGAAGTCGTTGGTCTCGTCTTCGACGGCAACATCGAGAGCCTCGGCAACCGGTTCGTCTTCACCGACGACGTCCCGCGTACGGTCTGTGTCCACCCCGGGATCATCATCGAGTCCCTCCGGAAGGTGTACGACCGTCCGAAGCTGGCCGACGAGATCGAGGGCAAGGGCAAGGGCTACAAGTAAGCGCACACTTCCGGCCGGGCGCGGACCTCCACAAGCCGCTAAGCAAACTGCTCTGCCGGGAGCCGAGTGACTCACACCCTCGCGAGGCTAGTTCCGGCCATTCCCGCCGTCGCCGCCACCCGGAGCGGCTGTCGCCTTGGCCGGCTGCGCGGCCGCGAGCGCTTCATCGACGCTCACTCGTACCGGCGTGATCTCGGTGATGTGCTTGCCGACGCTCCCGAGACGCACGTGCAACTCGCGTTTGCCCGTGAACGCGACGACCTGGTGCGTGGTGCCGTGGTGGTACCGCTCCTGTGGCTTGCCGTTGCGTGGGAACGCCGCGACGCTCAGCGTCTCGAACATCTCCGGGACCGACAACGCCTTCTTCTCGCGCGCCGCCACTGCTCCCTTGAGGCCGTTGTATCGCTTGCAGAGCCTCTTGGGATCGTCGCGCTTGGGCTTGCGGTTGCGGTGGTGGTTGGTGCAGAGGAGATAAAGCTCTTTCTCGCTCCCCGGATGATCGAGGACCCGCAGCGCTGCGCCCTGATCGCGGGCCCTATGGTTGTCGTACTCGAGCACGCCGGCGAACGGGCCGTCGCCGCTCTTCGGGGTCACGATCATGACGTTGTTGCCGTAGAGCGTCGGCCACGTCTGCACGAGCTCCCGCGACTTCTCGAGTGCGCCCTCGGCGGGGACGTCCATCATGATCCGACGCAACGCGCACAGGCGCGGGACGTTCTTCCGGATCGCAGCCCACGGGGCCCAAATGAACACGTCGTGAATGGAGATGAACACCCCCTCGGCATTCAGCGCCGTGATGACACCGATGCACCCCGGGATGCTCACGCCGGCGTATCCCCGCCGCGTCGAATCACTCGGGTTCACGACGACCACGTGCTGATCGTCCAGCACCATGCGGAACCCGGCGAAGTCGAAGTTCCTCGCGGCGGCTGGCTTGCCGTCCGTGGTGTACGCACCGCTGATCGCGAACGTCGAACAGCCGAGCGCCATCCAGTCGCCGACTGTGTTCAGGGCCTTCAGGTCGAGTAGTGACACAGGCCGGTCGACGCCAGCGAGCTTGCACTTGTCGGCCGGCAGCTTCGCCTTGATGCCCTTGAGCATCCCTGCGAGCTCCGCCTCCTCATCGGCCGAGAATGCGAACCGAGGCACGATGGACTTCAGCAGCCGCTTCTCGTACTGCTTCATCCGCGACCCCCGCATCAGTTTCTGCAGGTCCGCCTCGAAGCTGCGAAGGATGGTGTCCGCCAGCAGATACCCCTGGGCGAACCCCCTCTGCTCCGGGGTCCCCCACAGATACAGCGTGCGGAAGCCGTCCTTCTCGACGAATCGTCCGCAGATCTCCGGCGTCGTCTGCTGAGCAACGACGGGAGCGACGGCGACGGTGACAAGGAGGAGCAGCGAGGTCAGTCTCATGCGACCACCTTAGCAGGCACGTCGGGCGGGAGGGACGTGCGCGTCCTCAACCTCCCGACGTCCGTACTTCGGCGCCCGCCCCTGGAGGAGTCGCGTCGTCGCGGTCGTCGAGCCAGCCGTCGGGAAGGCATACCTCCTGGGTGCCGGACGACTTGCCGCGGGGGACGCGCATGGCGCGCGGCGGGAAGGGCTGGGTGCGGTCGATGTCCTGGAGCGCGGCGCGCAGGTCGTCGGCCGTCGAGACGGTGACGAGGCGGGCGCGGAGCGCGGCGCTGTTCGGGAACCCCTTCGTGTACCAGGTCGCGTGGCGGCGGAACTGGCGAAGCGCGGGTGTCTCGCCGATCCAGTCGGAGAGGAGTGTCGCGTGCTCGACCATGAGGTCGGCGATCTCTCCGAGGTCCGGTGGGTCCCGCGGCTCTCGTCCGTCGAAGACATCGTCGAGGTCGCGGAACAGCCAGGGGCGTCCGAGGCAGCCGCGTCCGACGACGACGCCGTCGCAGCCGGTGGTGCGCATCATGCGGAGCGCGTCGAAGCTCTCCCAGATGTCGCCGTTCCCGAGGACGGGGATCGTGCCCACCGCTTCCTTGAGACGCGTGATGGCGTCCCAGCGAGCCTCGCCGTCGTAGAGCTGGGCGGCGGTGCGTGCGTGCAACGCGACGGCGGCGCACCCCTCCTCTTCGCCGATGCGCCCGGCGTCGAGGTAGGTCAGCAAGTCGTCGTCGACTCCCATGCGGAACTTGATCGTCACCGGGACGTCGCCGGATGCCTGCACGGCGGCTCGCACGATCGCTCGGAGCAGGTTGGGTTTGAGCGGGATGGCGGATCCTCCGCCCTTGCGCGTGACCTTGCGGACCGGGCAGCCGAAGTTCATGTCGATATGATCGACGCGGCCCTCGGACACGAGCCGCGTGACGGCGGCCCCCACGTAGTGAGGGTCGACGCCGTAGAGCTGCAGGCTGCGCGGGGACTCTTCCGGTCCGAAGTCGGCGAGCTTGAGCGTCTTCTCATGACCGTCCACGAGGGGGCGCGCGGTGATCATCTCGCTGACGTAGAGGCCCGCGCCGAATCGCCGGCACATCGCCCGGAACGGGAAATTGGTGACGCCCGCCATCGGCGCGAGAACCACCGGTGGCCAGACCCGCAGGGGACCAATGGGGACGGATTGGAACTCGCCTGCACGCGCCAGAGGCACGTCGCGGTTCTGGTCACTGCGATACGCCGGGTCCATGACCCCTCCGTCATAACACCTGAGTGCATGACGCGCGCACGCCGGTCACCTGCGAAGTCAGAACAGGCGGGCGGAGTGGCTCGTCGACCGGCGCTTGGCGCGCTGGCGGGCCTTGCTGACCTCCGCCTCGATCTCTTTCTTCACCTTGCGCTCGAGCAGCCAGCGGCGTGGGCCGCGGGCGTGACTGAGCACGTCGTCATAGCGATCGAGGACGCGGCGCTCGATCAGGCCTGTGTCGATGGCGGGTAGGCCATCGAGCGGGTGCTCCTTCGGTGCCATCATGGGTCACCTCCGGTTCTCGGGACAATAGGGTTGGGTGTCCCTCCGGGATCCTCTCCACATTCGATCCTACTCCTGTGCGGGAGGTCGCGTGCGAGGACTCGCGAAAAACCACGCGGCCCGTGCGCGCGGCGCACGTCGCGACGGCGCCGGCCTCGGCGTTCGCTACTTCTTGGTCTTTTCGAACGCCAACCCGGGCGCGCCTTCGCGGGGGATCACGGGCAGGTTGAGGCAGCTCGGACGCGATGCGTCGTGGAAGACGCGGTTGGTCGCGACCACGCCTTCCGTGGCCGTGAGTGGGTTCTCGAGGGTGTTGAGGTTACGGACGTAGCCCGGCCAGACCCACGACGAGACCACGACGTGGATTCTCTCGCCCTGGTCGAGGCGGACGCCGGTGGCCCAGAGGTCGACGGTGACCTTGACGGAGTTGCCGGGCTTGACCGGCGTGTCCTCGAGCGGATCCTGGTGGTAGCGGAGACGCTGGACGCCGCCCTTGAGCGGGATCATCGCGCCTGACGTGGTGATGCGGAACATCTCCACGGCGAAGTCGGTATCGGCGGCGGACGACGCGACCCAGAGGTCCGCGGTCACGGGGCCGACGATCTCGACCGGACCGGACAGCGGCGGTGACGTGAACTCGAGGTCGTCCTTGCGATCTTCGTCCTTGGAGAAGTCGCGCAACGCCAACGCACCCGACAGGTCGTCGAGGTCGAAGGGGATCTCGGGTGGGGAGTGCGGGTCGTACTTGAAGACGCTCGGGGGCCGGGAGCCCGCCGGGGGGGAGGTCAGCGAGAGCTTGCCGTCGCCCGATCGCAGCTGGCTCTGGCCCTTCTCGCTGGCCAGGTACAGCCTGGTCCATTTCGTCGATGGCAACGGCCAGTCGTTTTCGGCGTGCCACTTGTTGTCCCCCATGGTGAAGGTGTGGACGTGGGGCTCCGTCTCGATGCCGTTGTCGACGTTCTTCAGGTAACGGTCGAAGAAGCGCAGGATGCGTGAATCGAGATCGACGACGGCCTCCTTGCCGAAGTCGTGATCGCCGATCGAGCGCGACGAATTGAAGAAGTGGGTCCACGGACCCATGATCAGGTACTGGCTGTTGCGAGCGCGCTCGGTCTTCGCGTGTTTGCGCATGCCCGGGTAGTTCATGATCGCGCCGGGTTCGTCGCCGTCGAACCAGCCCGAGATGTGCATCGCGGGGAGGTCCATCTTCGAGTACAGGTGCTGGTAGCACACGGGCTCCCAGTACTTCCGGTCGTGAGGTGGATGGGCCAGCCACTCATCGAGGAACGAGTCTTCGAGCTTCAGCGCCTTGTCGAAGTCGCCGGCGGGCATGGTGTCGAAGACGGTCTTCCACTTGGGCTTCTTCCCCTTGCCTTGCATGGCTTCGAGCTGCTGCGCCCACCACACGGCGCCGAGCATGAACGCACCGCCTTCGTAGGGGATGTTCTCGTGCGGATCCGGCGGTGAGACCTGCGGGACGATGCACTTGAGATGCGGATTGCCGCTCCGTGCCGCGAACCACTGCACCCAGGCGACGTAGCTCGCGCCGATCATGCCGACGTCTCCGTTGCTCCAGGGCTGGTTCGCGATCCAGTCGAGGGTGTCGGAGCCGTCTCTCTCCTCGTTCTTGAGCGGGAACCACGTGCCCTCGGAGTCGAAACGGCCGCGCACGTCTTGCGCGACGTAGACGTACCCACGCTCGGCGTAGTAGGCGCCTTTCAAGGCGCCCTCGCTCTGGCGGCGATACGGGGTGCGCCCGAGGATGGTCGGGTACTTGCCTGGCTTCGATGGACGATAGACGTCGGCAGCGAGCTTCACGCCGTCCCGCATGGCGACCATGACCTTCTTCTCGTGTACCCATTCGCGGCCGGCTTTCGACAGCTTCGCCCGCCACGGACCGGCGTCGACGAGGGAGGTGGGCTTGGTAATGGGACCGCGAACGTCCTCGTAGCCGTCGACCGTCACCGCCAGCTTCTGCGCCGGCACCTCGTATCGCAGCGGGAGGCCTCGCGTCGTCGTGACGATGTTGACCTCGACTCCCGGCGGGAGCTTGATGCGGAAGATCCACAGGTTCGTCGGCTGCCCCCTCACGACTTGCGCGGAACGGCGATGGCTGGTGAGCTCGACCTGGAAGTCCGCGGGCTTCTTGCCTGCCCCGACGATCACGACGCCGGTGGCGCAGTTGCCGAGCTTGAGCTTTCCCTGACTGCCCTTGTTGACGAGCATCCGGCCGAGGTCGATCATCGATGCCCAGCAGAGGTTCTCGTAGACGAAGACGTCCTTCCGGTCGGAGAGGTCCAAGCTACCCTCCAGCACCTCTGGAATCCGCGTCGTGAAGACGCCCTTCTCGAACGTGCCCGTGGCCTTGACGAACTTCGGGTCCTGCTTCTTGAGGTTCTTGCTCTCGATGACGTAGTCGAAGTCGAGGTCGGACTGGTGTATCAAGCTGGCGTTGAAATCGGACTTCTGCTGCCCGAACAGGTCGATCGCACCGGAGGCCTTCCAGCCGTCCTTGGTGATCGTCACCGTTTCCCGGCAGATCTGCTTGCTGCCCATCTTCGTGACGTAGACGACCTTTCCGGGGTCGGCGGGTTCGGGCTGCGCGGCGGCGGAGACGGCGAGGACGGCGAAGGCCAGCAGGGCTCGACGAAGCATGGCAGGTTCCTTGGTGTGCGTGCGATCGATCGGACGGGATCCTAACCAGCTTGTGGTAGTTTCCCCCCGAAAGGGGACGTCATGGACTTCGACGCCTTCCGACTGGAGCGCGGTGATCGCGGCCTGGTCACGATCACGCTCGATCGACCGGATCGGCGCAATGCGCTGACTTTCGATACGTATCGCCAGCTCTGCGATTTCTTCCAATCCGAGACGAAGAACGACGACACCCGGGCGGTCATCCTGACCGGTGCCGGCAAGGGGTTCTGCAGCGGCGGAGACGTGAAGGAGATCATCGGGGCTCTGCGCGACGCCAAGATGCGTGAGGTCCTGGAGTTCGCCTGGATGACGGGCGAGCTCGTCCAGAACATCCGCGAGTTCGATCGCCCGGTCATCGCTGCGATCAATGGCACGTGCGTCGGTGCGGGAGCCGTGATCGCCCTCGCCTGTGACTTTCGCATCCTGGCCGACGACACGTCGATCGGGTTCATCTTCACGAAGGTCGGCCTGTCCGGATCGGACATGGGGGCGGCGTACCTTCTGCCGCGTGTCGTCGGCATGGCACACGCGACGGAGATTCTCATGCTCGGCGAGCCGGTGGCGCCGGAGACCTGCGAACGCATCGGGCTCGCCAACGCCGTCGTGCCGACCGACGAGGTGATGCCGCGCGCGCAAGCGATCGCGGGCAAACTGCTCGACGGCCCACCGTTCGCCCTCCGGCTCACCAAGCGCATGCTCAACAACGAGTGGAACATGGACCTGGCGTCGGCGATCGAGTCCGAGGCGCAGGCGCAGGCGCTGCTGATGATGGGCGAAGACCACACGGAGTACTTCCGCGCGTTCAGCGAGAAACGGAAGCCGGAGTTCAAGGGGCACTGATGGACTTCGGGTTGAGCGAACAGGATCGGGCGGTCCAGGCGGAGGTGCGTGCGTTCGTGGACGAGCACATCCGTCCGCATGCTCGCAAGAGCGACGAAGACGGGTACTTCGACGTCACCCGGGTGAAGCAGCTCGGGGACGCGGGGCTGCTCGGTGGCCCGCTCGATCGTGCGTGGGGCAGCCGCGGCTGGACCCACGTCCAGTGGGCGCTCGCGCTCATGGAGCTGGGCGCGGCGGATTCGTCCTGGCGCGGGTTCTGCACGGTTCAGACCTGTCTGTGCGGGCTCCTGATCGAGCGGTTCGGCACCGTCAAGCAGCAGCAGGACCTGCTCTGCAAGCTCGTCTCCGGCGAGTGGATCTTCGCCTATGCCCTCACCGAGCCCGAGGCGGGGACCGACGTCGCGGCCATCCAGACGACCGCGACGAGTGACGGCGCGGACGTCCTCATCTCCGGGACGAAACAGTGGATCACGAACGGTGGCGTTGCGGACCGCATCCTGGTCTTCGCCAACGCCGACCCGGAGCAGGGGCGCGACGGGATCACGTGCTTCGTCGTCCCCGGCGATGCGCCAGGCCTCACGAGGGAGCCCGTCGAAGGCAAGGAGCTCGGGCACCGTGGCTCGAACCACGCCGTCCTTCGCTTCGACGAGGTCCGGCTGCCGGCGACCTCGGTCGTCGGAGGGCTCGGCAAGGGGTTCGAGGTTGCGATGGGCGGGCTCGAGGACGGGCGGCTCGGCGTCGCTTCGGGCGCCGTGGGTATCCAGCAGGCATGCGTGGATGCGTGCCTCGAGTTCGCTCGATCGCGACGCCAGTTCGGTCGGCGCATCGGCGATTTTCAGCTCATCCAGCAGGACCTCGCGGACATGTGGGTTGGCCTTGATTCGTCGCGCCTGCTCACATTGCAGGCCGCGTGGAAGCGGGATCGGGGGGAGTCCAACGCCAGCGAGGTGTCCGTGGCAAAATACGCGGCCTGCGAGGCGGCCGTGACCGCCGCGGACCGCGCTGTGCTGCTTCACGGTGCCCGCGGGTACTCGAGCGCCTGGCCGGTCGAGCGCTACCTGCGCGACGCGAAGGGCCTGCAGATCTACGAGGGGACGTCCCACATCCAACGCATCATCATTGCCCGCGATCTCTTGGGAAAGGAGGCGCGATGACCGGCCACCAGTACTGGAATCCCAAGAACGAGACCCTCTCGCGTGACGAGCTGCACCAGCTTCAGCTCGCGAAGCTCAAGCGACTCGTCGCCTACTCGACGGAGCGCTCGGCGTTTCATCGCGGCAAGATCGACGAGGCCGGCGTCACGGCTGACTCGCTGACCAGCATCGACGACCTGCAGAAGATCCCGTTCACCACCCGGGACGAGTGGATGGAGTCGCAGGAGCGGTCACCGATGTTCGGCGACCTGCTCGCGCGACCGCGCGAAGATGCGATCCGCTATCACCTCACGTCGGGCACGTCGGGCCGCAACCCGCTCCGCGTGCTCGATTCGCGTCGCGACTGGCAGTGGATCTCCGAGTGCTGGGCATATGGGTTCTGGGCGGCGGGAGTGAGGCCGACGGACACCGTCTTCTTCGCGTTCTCGTACGGCTCGTTCATCGGGTTCTGGGGCGCGCACTATTGCTGCGAGCGCATGGGTTCCCTGGTGATCCCGTCCGGCAACATGACGACGGACATGCGAGTGCGCCAGATCGCCGACATGAAGGTCTCGACCGTGTGCGCGACGCCGACCTATGCGTTGCGGCTGGCGCAGGCGGCGTCGGAGCAGGGGATCGACCTGGTGACTTCGGCCGTGGACAAGGTGATCGTCTCCGGCGAGCCGGCCGGCAGCATCCCGGAGACCAAAGCCCTCATCGAGCGTCAGTGGGGCGCCAAGTGCTTCGACACCGCGGGCATGACGGAGCTTGGCACCATCTGCATGTTCGAGTGTTCGCACCAGCCGGGCGGCATGCACATCATCGAGGACCACTACATCGAAGAGGTCATCGATCCGACAACGGGCAACCCGGCCGACTACGGCGAGCGGGGGGAACGCGTCGTGACGTCGTTCGGCCGCGGCATGATCCCCGTTCTGCGCTACAAGACCCGCGATCTCGTGGTGAAGGTGCCTCACCACCGCTGCTCGTGCGGCCGCACCTTCGACGTCTACGAGGGCGGCATCCAGGGCCGCGTCGACGACATGCTGTTGATCCGCGGCACGAACGTCTACCCGCGCGCCATCGAGTCCATCGTGCGTTCGTTCCCCACCATCGATGAGTTCCAGATCCTTGTCGAGACGATCAACAACGTCGATGAGCTCACCGTGCGCGTCGAGATGAAGCCCGAGACCGGCGTCACATTCAGCGATATCGAAAGAGAGCTCGTGGAGGACCTGAAGGAGCACCACGAGATGCTGCGGATGAACGTCGCGCAAGCGGAGACCGGATCGCTGCCGCGGTTCGAGCTCAAGGCGAAGCGCGTCGTCGACCAACGGAGTACGAAGGCATGAGCGTTCCGGAGACCGATCTGTTGGGCAACCCGCTCACCGACATCGAGCGCGGGGTCGCAGAGATCCACGCGTCAATCGCAGAGATGCTGCGCCGCGACGATCTCACTCCGTGCGTCCGGGCGGGGCTGGCCCATGCGCTCGCGAGTACGTGGCAGGTGATGAACGACCTCGACGTTCCCGGTGCCGCGCCCGAAGACGTATAGGCTTGCGGACGGAACGGCCGCGCCCCGGCCATTCCTGAAGTGGGCGGGTGGAAAGCAGGCGCTGGCGGCAGCCCTGCAGAAGCGGTTCCCGGATCGCTTCGACCGCTACTTCGAGCCGTTTCTCGGCGGTGGCAGCGTGTTCTTCGCGCTCGCGTCGGGCAACCCCGTCCGCGCCGTACTCGCCGACGAGAACCCCTGGCTCATCGACACCTACCGCGGCGTCCGCAGCGCGTGGCGCCGGGTCGCCGCCACCCTCGACACCCTCCCCAACACCAAGGCCGATTACTACCGCCTTCGCGCCGAGGACCCGGCGGGCCTCCCACTCCATGCCCGCGCTGCCCGCCTCATCTACCTCAACAAGACCTGCTTCCGCGGCCTCTTCCGAGTCAACCGCGCGGGCCGCTTCAATGTCCCCTACGGTGCCTACGACCGCCGCCTCTACGACCCGAACGACCTCGCCGCGACGGCTCGCGTGCTGCGCGGCGTCGACCTCCGTTGCGCCGACTTCGAGTCCGTGCTCGACGACGTGACCCCCAAGGACTTCGTCTACCTCGACCCGCCCTACGTCAAGCTCGGCGGCCACGCCGACTTCAACCGCTACACCAAGGGCCAGTTCCGCGAGCCGGATCACGACCGCTTCGCGGCCCTCTGTCGCGACCTCGACCGCGCCCACGTTCGCTGGCTCGTCTCCCAGAGCGATACCCCGCTGGTCCGCAAGCTCTTCCGGGGCTTCCGTATCCAGCGAATCGACGCCCGCCGCGAGATCAACCTCGACGCGACCCGCCGCAACGTCGGCGAGGTCGTCGTGCAGAACTACTGAGCTGCGATCCAGACCCGAGCGACGTCCGCAGCTCTGGTTCCTGGACTCCTGGGTCCCCCAACGGAACTCCCCCAAGCGACGGCCGCACCTCATCGCGGCCTCCTCTCCCAACCCGCTGCCCCACGCTCCCCCCAAAAAAAAGGCCGCGGACAAGACATGGGGTTCTTGTCCGCGGAGGGATTCGGGCGCCCGAGTGATGGGGTGGGCGCCCTTCGCACCAGGTAACAGGTCTTGCACCGTGGCCGGGGACGCGAGGGCGTCCCGGCTGGCCACGTCTTTGAGTTCTTTGGGATGCTCTTCCGGCTGGAGCCGCGAACGGGCGGTTCGCGACGTCGAAGCCGAGTATAGCGGGGGGGCCGTCGGCGAGGAAAGGGGGGCGTGAGAATTTCTCGCCACCGTGGACTCCGTATCAGCATCTGAAGCGGTGTTGGGGGACCGACCATCGGGGGTGTGCGGTCCCCGCCGGGTGTGGCGCCAGGTGCAAAGTCCTGTGGAATCAGCCGCTTGGGGCGTCGATGGGCACCGCGGCGATTCCGTCGATCTCGACCAGGGCGCCGTCATCGAACAACTCTGCGATGCCGAGGAGGGTCGTGGCGGGGAAGACCCTGCCGAGGACGTCACGCCAGGCGGCGCCGATGGGTCCGAGCTGGGCCCGCCAGGCCGGAACATCCATGGTGTGGATGGTCAGCTTGACCAGGTCCTCGGGATGACCGCCCGCAGCCTCGAGCGTGCCGCGAAGGTTGTGGAGCGTCTGGCGGACCTGCGCGACCAGGTCACCGGCGTGGACGATGCGGCGCTCCTTGTCGAACGCGACATGGCCGGCGAGAAACACGAGACGGCGCCCGTCGCCGCTGCGTGTGGCGTCGGAGTATCCGACGGGGTCGACGAATCCGGGGGCATTCACGTGCTCGTTGGCGGTCATCAGGACTCCTTCAGGAGCACCGCGCGGACCGGTGAGGAGTCGGCGCCCGCGATGCGGAGAGGTAATGCGATCAGCCGGTATACGCCCTCGTCCACCCCCGAGAGGTCGATGCTCTCCAGGATCGCGACGCCGCCCCCGAACAGCGCGCGGTGGGCGTCGAGCGTCTTCGACGTCATGGGATCGACGCTCGGCGTGTCGATGCCGATCAAGGTGAGACCATCTCCTGCTGCGCGTTCCGCGACCTCTTTGGAAACGTAGGCGAAGGCGTCGTCCCACTCGTCGTCACCGGGGGCGTTGGGCGTGCGAAAGAGGAGCCGCTCCTCCGCGGCGAGATCGAGCCCTTCGAGGTCGTCGAGCTTGATCGCGTCCGCGTGCTTGCCGTGGATGACGCGGCATCGGCCCAGGTACTTGTCGAGCGGGACCTGATCGAGCGTGGGCGCGCCCTTGACGAAGTGCGACGGTGCGTCGGTGTGCGCTCCGGTGTGCGCAGACAAGGTGAACGTCGACGTGTTGCAGGAGCATCCGTCGTCGATCGACATGACCCACTTGCGGGAGAACTGCGTGTCGCCCGGGAATACCGCGACGTCTTCCGACAGGAGGCGCGAGATGTCGATGATCTCGGTCATGCGGGCAGTCTACCGCAGCCCGCGCTCCTTCAGGATCTTCACGATCTCCGCGACGACGGCGTCGCACTCATCGTGGGTGTTGAAGAAGTGCGGCCCGAGGCGGACTCCGGCGAGAGGGCGGTAGTCACAGACGAAATCGCGACGGTTGAGCTCCTCGCACACCGCCTTGCCCTCCGGGGCGTCGATGGCGACGGTGCCGCCGCGGCGGGCGTCGTCGTCTGGGCAGGTGACGGGGAGGTCGGCCTCCCGGGCGGCGTCGATGATCGCCTGGGTGAGGGTGAGGGAGCGCTCGCGGATGCGGTCGACACCGATCTCGCGAATGATCTCGTAGCCGGTCCGGGCCGCGTACATCGCGGGGATGTTGGGTGTCCCGTTGAGGAACCGGAACGCTGGGGTGCCCCAGTCGATGGCGCCGGCTTCGAACTCGAATGGGCGGGCGTGGGCCTGCCAGCCCGTGTTCATCGGTCGCAACGTGTCCGCGAGATCGGGGCGAACGTACAGGTATCCCGCGCCGGGCCCGCCCATGAGCCACTTCACCGAGCCGCCGACGGCGAAATCCACGTTCCAGCGTTCGAGCTCGACCGGGACGGCGCCCGCGGACTGGTAGGTGTCGAGGATCACCATCGCGCCGACGTCGTGGGCGCGCTTGACGATGGCCTCAGCGTCCTGGATGAAGGACGATCGAAAGAGGACGTGGGACACGGGAACGAGCAGTGTCTCCTCGTCGATCGCCGCGAGGAGCTGCTCCTGGTCCACGCCGATGTGATCCACCGAGGGGACATCGACGATGCGGGCACCGCGCCGCTTCTGTTCCTCCATCACGTACATGACGGAGGGGAAGTTCATGCCCGTGTAGACGATCTTGTTCCGCGGACCGGAGAAGTCGAAGCAAGAGAGCACGATCGCCTGCGCGATGGAGACGTTCTGGTGCATCGAGATCGTGCCGTGCGGCGCACTCAGGATGTCACAGAGAATGTTGCCGATCTCCACCGGCCACCACCACCAGCCCC
>NZBC01000095.1 GCA_002687715.1 Planctomycetota bacterium
CCATGGTGACGCGGGGGTGCCGAAGCAAAGTGCCCATGTGCGACAGGGCGCCACCCAGTTCCGGTGGCAACAACGGCATGTGACGCCAGCCGAAGACCTCGATGCGCGTCCCTGGCCACGTCAAGACGTCACCCTCGGCGACTGGGTGAAAACGATCCGCGGGGACCCGGGAACGGCGTTTCAGATAGCGGCAGACGCGCGCGGAAGCGATCACGGAGACAGGCGCAGTGCGGCCCTCGTCCCCCACGTGATTCCGCGCGCCGGCAATGTGCTCTGGATGTCCGTGCGAGATCAGCAACCGCACCTCCTGATCGCGCGGCAGCAACTCGGCATCCGGGGGATCGATGATCAGCGGCGGACCTGCAGAGGGCATTGTCAGCTCAAAGCCCGACCAGCCCCGGTAGGCCAGCGTCACGCTGTCTCCGGCCCGATCCATCACGCGGCGCTTTCGTCGAGGGAGCTCCGCGCCGGGTCAGCGGTGACCCGGGACTCGACGATCCGGTGGGCCCGTCGGAATGCCATGTGGTTGCGGTAGAGGCCGAGCAACACACGCAAGACATGCGGGGAGAGGAACATCGTCGGCCGCCACAGTCGCAGTCTCTTCGCGATCCGCACCACGACCGCCCGGTAGCTGCGGAGCATGAGGCGATAGAGCTGCTTGGACGGCATCGCCGTTTCGACGACGAAGTGCTGAAGATCGAACAACTGGCGATCCTGCGTCACCAGGCGATCACGCATGCGGCGATGAAGCGGGGTTCCCGGAAACGGTGTCAGCGGCGTGAACTCCGCAAGCAGAATGGACGGGTGGCTCGCAACGTAGCGATCGATAGCCGCAAAACCCTCTTCAGTGATATCCGGCTCGAGCAGGAACCCCGCACTGAGCTGGATGCCCAGCGCGTCGATGATCCTCAGCGCCTCTTCGTTCTGACTGATGCTCGTCTTCTTTCCGGTGCGCCGGAGCGTGTCCTCTTCCACGGATTCGAGTCCCGTCATGACGAGGGTGAGCCCGGCCTTCGCCCACAACGCAAAGACGTCACGATTCTCCACGATGGAATCGGCCCGCGCATAGGCGAAGTACCGCTTCTTGATTCCTCGGTCGAGAAGCGCCTGCCCCATCGCCCGCATCCGCTCGGGGTCGTGAAACGAGTGGTCGTCGCAGAACATGATGAAGTCTTCATCAAGGCTGGCGATCTCGTCGACGACGCTCTCCGGACTGCGCGGTATGAATTTCGCCTGCGAGTAGACGCGGCAGGAACAGAAAGAACATGGGAAAGAGCATCCCACCGAGGTCCTGATCGCCGCGACCTCAGGCTCGAACAGGTAGTAGTAGTACTTTCGATAGCGGGCAGTCAACGACCGATCGGCGAGGGGCTGGTCGTCGAGGTTCGCCGGCAACGGACGAGGGGGCGTCGCCTGAAGTCCGGATGCCGCACGGATCCTGAGCCCCGCGATGTGCTCGAAGCTCTGCATCCCGTCGGCGCGGGCGGAGCAGATCTCAGCAAAGGTCTCCACTCCCTCGCCGAGGACCACGAGATCGACGGCCGGATGATGAAAGTCCTCGGGGCAGAGCGTCGCATGGTGTCCACCGACCACCGTCAGGCATTCAGGTGCCGCCGCCCTGACGGTGCACAGCGCTTCGATCGCCGACTGCACATGAACGATCTCTGACGTCACGCCGACGACGTCCGGTGTGAACTCCGCAAGCGTTGTCCGGAGGTCGTCCGGGCGGACCATCATGTCCACGAGCCGCACGTCATGGTCTCCCGCGACGCCAGCTCCAACGAGCTCAAGCCCCAAAGGCTCGATCGCCGCGATGTTCTTGAGCCCAATGGTGCGATCCCCACAGTGAGGATTGACGAGCAGGACCCTCATGTTTCTCACTCCGTTGGGCAAGCGGCGCGGTGCCGCACCCAATCCACCGAGGTTGCGAGCGTTTCGTCGAGGCACCGCGTCCGGAGACCGAGCTCTCGTCGCGCCGCCGAACCATCGAAGTACCAATACAACGAGCCCAGACGTACGGCGGCCGAGGTCAGCGATGCACCAGGGGCAAAGCGATCGGCCAACGCCCCCGCCATCAGCGCGAGCCGGTACGGGATACGGAAACGGGGGGCACGCACGCCGCTTGCGCGTTCGAGGCGCTTGAAGAACGCGTGAGTCGTGAGGTTCTCCGACCCCGCGAGGATGTACTGCGGCGCCGGGTCAGGATGCTCGAGCGCGGCGACATACGCCGGGGCCAGATCGCGGACGTCAATCGGATTGAGGCCTCCAGCCAGATAGCCGGGTACGCGCCCCCTGACGAACGCATCGACGAGCTCGGACGACGTGAGACGCACATCGCCCGGTCCAAGGACGAACGTAGGACTCAAGATCACGACGGGCAGCCCCGCCTGGCGGGCGGCAAGCGCCGCCTCGTGGGCCAAGCGCTTCGCCTGGACGTACGGCACTGGGAGACTGGCGAGGTTGAACGCGGCATCCTCCGCAAGCGCACGGTCTGGGCGATCGGCATGAAGCGCACCGACGGCGGATGTGCTGGAGGTGAAAACGGCACGGCGTACTCCGGCCGCCCCGGCCGCCTCCAGAAGGTGACGCGCGCCGGCAACGTTCACGGCGAACAGGCGGCTCCGGTCGCGAGCGGCCGCCGAAACGAACCCAGCAACGTGGACGACGGCCGCCGCACCATCAAGCGCACGATCGAGGGAGAGCCGGTCGAGGAGGTCGCCATGCACGTACTCCGCCCCGGAAGAACCCGACTCGGTGGGCGCTGCGCCGCGCACCAGGCACCGAACGGTGTATCCCGCTCGGGCCAGCGCGGCCACCACATGTCCTCCGAGAAAACCCATCCCGCCCGTGACGAGGATCGTGCCGGTGAGCGTACGGCCTCTCCCTTCGGCCGCCACGCATTCCGTGGAACTGGTCATCATTCCCCTGCGCCGTCACCCGCGCTGCGCTCACCCCATACTCGCTTTGCGACCATGCGGTCGACGACGCGGTCTGACACCAGGGGAAGGAGGCTGTAGCGGAGACGAGAGGACCGTTTGCGCTGAATCCGCAGACGCGTCGGCGCTCGCTCGGCCTCCAGGACCTTCAGGATTGCCTGGGCCACCTTCCACGGCGGCATTCCCCTGCGCCCCTTCCCCACTGCCTGGCGCTGAACGGTCTCGAGGGCGTCTTCGTAGCCGCTTCCCTGGAATCGCCCCCGGTCAATCTCCTCCGCCCTACTCCACAGCGGCGTGTGCGTAACTCCGGGTTGGACGATGATGACATCAACGTCGAAAGGGTGGAGCTCACGTCGCAGGGAATCAGACAAGGACTCGATCGCGGCCTTCGAAGCGCAGTAGGCACCGAGAAACGGCACGGCGAGGCAGCCCGAGAGGGAGCTCATGTTCACGATGCGCCCTTTGGCCGCCCGGATGGACGGGAGGAACGTCTGGGTCACTGCAAGCACGCCGAGAACGTTCACGTCGAACACCCTCCGCGTCTCGCGAAGATCCATCATCTCAACCGGGCCTGCGTCCACGACTCCCGCGTTATTCACCAATCCCCAGAGGGGTTCCCGTCCGAGATGTCCTTCCACGACCGCCCTGGCCTCGGCAAGGCTGTCGCTATCGGTCACGTCGAGCGGCACCAACGTACTGCCGGTTTCGTCGAGGGCCGTTGAGTCTTCACCAGGCAAGGCACCACCGAAGACCCGAAACCCTCGCTCGACCAGCTGCCGCGAGAGTTCGAGCCCGATCCCCGACGTTGCGCCGGTGACCAGAACAGGTGCAGCCGCTCCGTCCCGCGGGCGACTCACGCCGTCGCCTCCGTCGTGACGTCCGCGTACCCCTTGGTGCGATCGGAGCCAACGCGCGCAGCGATGCTCTTGATCACCTCCGCCTCGCGTTTCAGTGACTTGTCGGAGATGCCCTCGTAGCAGGGCACGATGATGAGGTCCGCCAGAGCTTGCGTGGCGGTCGTGGCCGCCAGATGTTCGCGGCCTTCGGGCGCCGCGACGGCCTGGGACTTCGGGAGGTTCGACCCATCGAAGCCCTCGCGTCTCAGCCCGTCGATGAAGGCGCGCGGCTCGTCGACGAGCAGCGGGAAGACCCAGTAGTTGTGTTGCTCGTTGGCCTGCCCGGGCAGAACGACGGCATCCCCAATCAGGTCGCGCAGCAGACGTCCCTTCCGCGCACGAGCCGCGAGGCTCCCCTCCCTGAAGGTGCGCAGCCGCCGAGCCAGCAATCGCAGCATCCCCTTGGACGGGAGGTAACGGAGCTTCTTGGCCGACCCCAGGGGAGCCACGCTGCGCACCCGATCAGCCAGCGCGCTTTCGTAGTCCTTGCCGCGCCTGCTGAAGAAGCGGTAGAGCGCCCCCATCGCGAGGCGTGACGTGAGGATCTTCAGGCCTGCGAACTGGACGACTCGCTTGAAGTGCGCGCGCGACTTTTGGACGGGGTACTCCGCTTGGATGGCCCGCATCTTGTCGCGCAGCTCCGCGTCCTTCACGCGAATCAGTGCGCCACCGAGTGACGTCGACGTCTTGAGGGGGCCAAAGCTGAACATCGACAAGTCGGCATCTGGATGGCCCGAAAAAGCCCGTCCGTCGAACGCCTGTGCGCAGTCCTCCACGACCAGCAAGCCATGGCGCCGCGCGCACGCGATGAACGCGTCCAGTTCCAGCAGCGTTCCGAACAGGTGCGCGACCACGAGCACTTTCGAGCGCGGCGTGATGGCGCGCTCCAGTTGCTCGACGGATGGCCCGAAGTGCGCGATGTCAAGGTCGAGCGGAACCGGTGTGAGCCCGGACCGCCTGGCGATCTTGATCATCCCCTTGACGTTGAGCGCTGAGAAGATGACTTCGTCGTCAGTCTCCAATTCCAGAGCCTGGATCATCAAGTCGAAACCGGAGCGAACGGAGTAGGCGGCGACGGTGCCCCGACCATCGCCCCAGTAGCCCTCGACCCGTCGCGTGAGGCTGCTCCGGCTTCCCGGAATCAGGCAGCCCCAGGCGCCGGCCGCGAGATCCCTCCAGCCGATCTTCAGTCGTGTCCTTGCCCACATGACCTTGACCCTCCTTGTGGAGACCACAGTAGCGACGTCGCTCGGCCAGCGGGGGTCGTACGGCATGATGGCCGTCAGCGCGAGTCTCGCGGACCGCATCATCGACTCTAGGCACGAACCGCTGCTGGTCCACCTCAGCGCGATCAGCGTCTGATGCCACGGGAGAATCGTCTCAGGCGTGACGAAGGTGACGATCTGGCCGAGGAGTCTGGCTGGTCCGGGAGAATCGGACCCGGGGCTACGACGTGATCCAAGGAACCGTCGAGAACCGCGGCCATGAGATCGGCTCCACGGCCGTCGCGGACAGCCGCGCCGTAGCCTCGATCTCGAGCGGCAGTCCATCGCGACCGACGTCTGCGGTGAATGACCAGCTGGATTGGGAACGTCGCGGCGTCCTCTCGTTCCGAGTTGCCCCTCCCAATGACCCGGCCCTTGCACGTCGATCGGGGAGCTTGTAGGGTCACCAGTCATTCAAGCCAGTGACTTCAGTGACCAATCTGGCGTCACCTGCTGGCGAACCCCGCACAAAGCACCCCAATGGAGTTCAAAGCCGTGAACCGACGCCACCGCGCCGCCGCGTTCCTACTGCTCATCCTGCCCATCGGCCTGACGACGGCCCCGGCATGGGGCCAGACTCCTCCAGGCGAGAGACCAGCGCTGAAACCGCCGCGGATCACCCAATCCCAGATCGCGAGCGGGCAGTTCAACCTGCACCAGGTCCGGACGCACGGACTCCGAATCTTCGCAACTCCCTTCAACAAGCTCGACGGGTATGGCGACGGCCCAATCAACCCAGCCAGCACCACGGACCCCGGCGGGCGCCCCACGCTGCAGAACAACGGGACGTTCCTGCGCGCCAACGGCCTCGACTCTCAGACCTGCATGGAGTGCCACTCGATCCTCTCGGCGGCGACGGTGCCGTTCCGTTTCGGTATCGGCGGCGTCGGCGGGGCGAACAACAACGCCATGGGCGGCGCGACCGAAATCGACGTCAACGACTCCCAAGGCAACGGCTACGCCTTCTACAACGGACGCTTCATCAACCCTCCCTTCGTGCTTGGTTCGGGCGGAGTGGAGTTGGTGGCGAAGGAGATGACCACTCGGCTGCAAGCACGCAAGCAGTTCGCCCAGCAGAACCCTGGCACGTCGGTACCGCTGATCGCCAAGGGAGTGAACTTCGGGGTCATCAGCTTCTCCAACGGGTCGTTCGATACGTCGGGGGTCATCGGAGTCGATCCCGACCTCGTCGTTCGTCCCTTCGGACGCAAAGGCGAGTTCGCCACGGTGCGAGCGTTCGATGTCGGCGCGCTCGCATTCCACCTCGGGATGCAACCAGTTGAGAGCGTCGGCTACAACCAAGACGCCGATGGTGACGGCGTGGTGAACGAGATCCTCATCGGAGAAGTGTCCGCCATGTCGATCTTCGGCACCAACCTCGAGCCACCCAAGCGGCGGGGCGGCGGCTGGCCCGCACAGGTCGGTTCGCAGATCTTCGCGGCCATCGGCTGCACCGACTGCCACAAACCCTCAATGACCACCCAAAGCCGCATGCTGACCTATAGCTTCCCGGAGATCGAGACTGATCCGTCGGCCAACGTGTTCTACTCCGTCAACCTACGCACGCCTCCGACGAAGTTCCCGCCAAGCCCGGGCGGCGGGATCCGAGTGAACATGTACTCCGACCTCAAACGGCACGACATGGGTCCCGCCCTCGCTGAGTCCACCGGTGGTGCGTTGGATGCGCAGTTCGTCACAGCCCGGCTCTGGGGCATCGCCGACTCCGCACCGTACCTCCACGACGGGAGAGCCCTGACGCTCACGGACGCCATCCTCCAACACGGGGGCGAAGCGCAGCAACAACGGGTCAACTTCTCCAATCTCCCCGGTGGCCTGAAGAGGCGCGTCCTGAGTTTCCTGCGGAGCCTGCGAACACCCCGCCGCGTCGCAGAGGACCTCGACTAGGCATCTCGTCGAAGCGATGGCCGAGGTCGGTCGTGAGCCGGTGGCGAACCGCTCACGCCGACCAGGCCGTTGAACTGACCGCACATTCGGACCAAGAACCCACGCGCGTTCCGTCGGACGACAAGAGGTGCACGGCCTCTTGCTGATCGACCCCGTGGGTACCGGCGACGTTCGGATGGTTGAGAGCACCGAGCGTCTTCGCTTCTCGTTCGAATCACCGCAGACGATCTGAACCGCCCCGGGTTCGCCGGAGACTCGTTTAGCGCGAGGACCGCAAGGACAGCGATGGCAAGCGAGTGACGCCGCTCGGTGTCAACGAGCTCGTCTTCTCGAACCTCCAGCGCGGCAACCGTACCGGCGCGTGGCACGACAACTTCAACAACGCCCCGCTGCTCGCAGCCTGGGTCAGCCGGAACGACCCGGTGGTCAGGCAGTTCGCAGCAATGGCCAACCGCATCGCTGGCGGGGTCGGTGCTTCGAGCAGTGTCGAGGACGCGCTCAAGGCCCTATAGGGCTGCTACGACCTCATGCTGCGCAACGACTTCACGTACCAGCATCCGCCGGCACTCACCGACAACTCGGTCAGCTTCGAGCCGGCACGCGTGCAGAACGTGAAGTTCCCCCGCGACGTCATCCGCGACCGTTCCGGCACGTGCATCGACCTGGCGATCCTGTACGCCTCGATGGCGAACGCAATCGGGCTCGAGGCTTACCTCTGCGTCGTGCCCGGGCCCTGCTTCCCGGTGATCAAGATGCCCCACTCGCTGGTGCGGTCGAAACGAGCCGGATCATAACGGACCGATCCCAGCCATGGTCCGTCGCCCCCACATCAACTCGGGACACGTAGCTGGCGCGTAGAACCCGTCACCCTGTGTCTCCGAGTCCGGAAGAACTGACCGCGGCCGGTGATTCGTGACGGAATCGACGACCGGATTGCGCGTGTTTCAGCGGGAGCTCGCTTCGGCGGTGCCCGCTCGATCCTCTGTCGCTCCGATTCGGGCAAGCAGATCGGCGAGTCCATCGTCCAGGAGAAGACTGGGACCCACGCAATGCCGGCAATCTGCACGCCTCGGACATCGACCGTCTCTCCGCCTATTGTCGGCTCCCGGAGGAGAGGCTGACCCGGAAGGCGCGGGGGAGACGCCGTCCGGATCTGCCGCACGGCCTCTTAGAGCTCCGCCAGGATCTCGACCTTACGGGTTGCGTACTCTTCGGCGGTGATGAGCCCCTCGTCGACGAGAGACTTCAGAGCCGCGAGACGGCCCTTGATCGACTCCTTGGCCGCAGACGCGGGCGGTGTGGAGGTCACGGCCGGGGCCGGAGGAGTCGTCGGCGCGGGGCGCACGGCAACCACCTCGACGACCGCTGGTTTGCCGACAGCTGCCACGACGGGCCTGACGGCCACGTGTTGCCGGATGACGAGCGCATCAAGTTCCCTGCGCCCGCCGATGTCGTTGTCGACTTCGGCGAGGATGATCAATTCGTCACCAAGGCGGAGACCGAGCCGGAGATGATGATCATCGTCGAGGTCGACGAGCATCGAGCCCGATGCGTCCGCAATGATGATCTCATCGTTCTCGGGGAACGAGCGCACGCGTCCGCGCACCACGACCACCTGGTCCTCCGCACAGGCGTACACGTCGGCGAGCGAGCGGAGAGCCAACGTCGGGTGCGAGGCCACCGGGCCTCGGGCCACGAAGATGTGATCGGCCTCGATCTCGATCCCGCCGTCGCGATCGAGCTCGCCGAGGACGAGGATCTGCGTTCCCATTCGTAGCCACATGCGCTCGTGTCGAGCCTCGAGATCGACGGTGATGATCCCGGTCGTGTCCTGAAGCAGGATCTCGTCGCTCTCGGGATAGCCAACGATCGTGCCGCGGACCAGCACGTCCTCGCCGTCCGCGGTCCGGCGCAAGGCATCAGAGATAGACGATGGCTCGAACCTCTCCTGGGCAGAAGCGGTCAGACAAAGCAACAAAGCGAGGAAGACGCCGCCAAGGGTGTGCGCATTACTCATCGTCCTATCTCCTGGGTGTCTCGTGACATGAAAGCCGCCTCGTAATGTCGAGGCGGAAGGTCTCCGGGGCCGATACTTCGCGGCCCAGGTTACATAGAGAAGTTGACGACCCGCCTATCGAGAAAACAGGGAAACCGCTCAGGATGGACCGAGTCCCGTCGCTTTCGTGTGAGCCACGTTGCGCTCGCCGCCGTCGCTCTGCTGAATCCGTGTCCTCAGGTCGTTGCTCGCGGAGTACGGGTTCGCCTTCGCCTGATCAGACACGAGGTAGGCGTATCGTCGAGGCCTGACGAGTAGTCCGACGTCTTGCACGGGTCCAATCATGGACCCGGTCGGCGACCACTCGAACCACTCACGTGTACGCTCACCCATCACCACGCAGCATGGCCCGGTCGTGCTCGGGGACTGGGCGTGACGGCGCCACCGTTCTGCTGCGCGGCCTGACCGTTGTCGGCTCGCCAGGGCGTCCGACGACCGTGCTCGCCGTGGTAGCCTCAGCGTTGGGCGACTCCGAAACGGGGTCTTCGTCGGCCACGCTTCGCTTTCAGCGACAACCACTTGCCAGGCTGTTGCCCGGAGAACCCGGTTCTCCCCTCGCAGCAAGTGCTTGGGAGGGAGACGTGCAGTTGTGAATCGAACCCTGACAGTGCTCATCGCCTTGCCCATGGCCGCCATCGGTATCAGCCACGCCCAAGTGGTACCCCCGCTGCATCAGAGCCCGGGCGTGAATGCGCCCGAGGACCTCACGGCCTGGCGCGCTGGCGATCGGCTTGGCGGACTGCTGCCCTATCCCCCGGCCCCTCCTGGAACGCCGAATCCCGAGAAGCCCCTCTACATGTACGGAGGACGTGGCGAGGGTTCGTGGGCGCTTCCGGAGCTCCCGGTGCCATTCAATGCCTGGCTGCAGAAGATGACGGCTCAGCGATCAAGGGTGGATGCTGCGGCTCAGGCGCGGCTGAAGAAGCGCTTCGACCTGACCTGCAGGACGAGGCCCGGACTGACCATGAGCCGCGGCAAGCTACAGCCAATCGGTCCGACCGCCCGCCTGCCCGGAGGGGTGAAGACCTGGACGGCGTACGCCGGGCTGGGGCCCGATCAGATCCGCGAGCGAGGGGACTTCCCCTACACGCCGCTGGACCACCCATTGCAGTCGACGGCGCACATGGTCTTCCCCGGGATGTGGACCCGTGTCCACCGTGAGCACGAACGCTTCGACGTGGGGTTCGACATACCCGAGGGGTTCTTGCCCGAGTACCCACCGCCTCTCCACCTGACCACACACCGGGAGCTGGGCGACGTCACTCGCGGCGTCGAGATAACCTATGCCAACTACTTCGAGATGTTCGACGGTCTCCTCACACCCGAGCAAATGGAGGGCCTGCGGCTACTCGTTACGCCCTTCCAGACCGCCTGGTTCAACGTCACCGATCATCGGGTCACCCAAGCGCCGAGTCAGGGAGTGGCGTGCTTCTCGTGCCACGTGAATGGACACACCAATGGTGCCATGGAGCTGGCGCCAGACTCGCGGCCCAACTACGCCCGACTGCGGGTGGACACGCCGACCATGCGAGGCAACTACGCACAACTGATCCTGGCCTCAAAGCGCTCGATCCGGTCGATGGACCACTTCGCCGAGGTCGAGGAGTATTTCGACGGCGACCCGGCCATGTTGCAGGCCATCGGAGGCCGCACGCTCCAGCGTTCTCAGACCAACCGCATGGGGGACTTCAACGCCGTCATCGACTTCCCGCCAGCGCCCAAGCTCGGCGTCATGAACCAGCTCATTCCCTCGAAGGCGACTCAAGCGGAGCTGAGAGGCGAGGTGCTCTTCATGGGGAAAGCGAAGTGCGCAAGTTGCCACCCACCGGCCACGCAGTTCACCGACAACTCGATGCACGACCTGAAGGTCGAGCGGTTCTACGCGGGGCGCCCCGAAGGACCCATCAAGACCTTCCCTCTGCGCGGCATCAAGGACTCTCCCCCCTACCTGCACGACGGCCGACTGTTCACGCTGGAGGACGTGGTGCTGTTCTTCGACCTGATCCTGGAGACGGGGCTCGCCGAGACCGAGCGCGCGGACCTCGTGGCCTACCTGCGCGCGCTTTGAACAACGACTTCACGCCCGTCCCGTGCGAGTCCTCGGACGAGCAGCACAACGCTGCGTGACGAATTCCGGGGCGCGGCGTGAAGATCACGGCGCGCGCGACATGGACAAGGCGTGGCGCCGCTCCTCCAGAGCGGGCGCCTTCGTCAAGGTCGTGGCCCGCGCAAGGGCCTCATCAGGAGAAGACACATGATCAGGTTCACCCTCATTCTCGCCGCATTGATCGGCTCCGGCGCAGGCGTCCGGGATCTGCGGTGAACCCGGTACGTGGCGTTGGTTGTGCCTCCCCGAGACCAACCCTGTTACCAACTTGCGCTCCGTTCGCAGGAGGGTTCGCTTGGGGTCTGAGGCGGGTGTGAACGCCGGTCGAAAAGTGCGGCAGTCCGCCGCCCGTAGCCCGCCGGTCGAAAAGTGCGGCACCCCATGAGATGACGTCCGCTTCG
>NZBC01000096.1 GCA_002687715.1 Planctomycetota bacterium
CAACCGCGTGACGTTCCGGGCGGCGACCGGCGAGAACGTCGTGTTCGATGCAGCGGGTGCCGGGCACGGCATCTTCTTTGGCGGCGCGGACTACGTCACCATCGAGGGCATCGAGATCATGAACGCCCCGTTCGACGGCGTCTCGCTCTATAGCGAGGCCCAGCACGGCGTCGTCTTCGACGCGGTGATCCGCCGCTGCCGGATCCACGACTGTGGTGCCACCGGCGTCCTCGTGTACGGCAACAGCGCGCGGCCGTCCAACACCGTCATCGAGAACAACTTCTTCTGGAATCTCCAGATGACGAACGCGGGTGGCTTCAACTCGCTGGCCCGCTTCGGATACGTGTCGGGGCGCCGCCACGACGGCACCCGCGTCCTCCACAACACGTTCTACGTCAGCACGGGAACGGGTTCGGCCTTCTGCGTGATCGGCGACATGCCGTCCGGCACCGAGACCCGGTTCGTGGAGATCTCGAACAACGTGATCCACAAGACAGCCGGTCCGACGCGCCCGATCTACTCCTTCCCCCTGGCCGGGGCCACGGGCGTGCCGGCGCTCGTGAACAGCAACTGCTACTGGGACCCGTCCGGTGGGCCGTTCTCGGCGGGCGCTGTCGTCTCCGCGAACTTCGCTGCATGGGTTGCTGCGACGGGCCAGGACACGACCAGCTTCAGCATCGACCCGGTCCTGGTGGCGCCGATCGCGGGAGACCTCCACCTCGACCCGAACTCGCCGTGCGTGAACGCGTCGTCGGTCCTCTCGACGATCATCGACGACATCGACGGCGAGCCCCGCGCGGGCACCTTCGACATCGGCGCGGACGAGGTGTCCTGCACGCTCCCGCTCTTCGAGACCAACGATGCGGCGTCGTACCTCGACGTGGACGGCGTCCAGGGGACCTCCTGTACCCCCGCGATCAGCGCTCGCGCTGTCGGCACCACGGGCACCGCGTCGTTCCAGAGCACCAACGTCGGCATGCCGTACGAGGTCGTCCTCGCGTTGGCGCCGCTTCTGCCAGCGTCCGCGGGAGTGCCCGTGACTGCGAACGGACAGCTTCTGAACGTCGACATCACATCGCCCAGCACCACGTACTTCAATGGGGGCGCCGCGCCCAGCTTCGCCGTGCTGTTCCCGTTCTCCTTCATCGCGCCGTGGACGGCACCCGCGACGCCGGTGACCATCGCGTTGCAGATGGCGAATTTCGATCCGACCCATCCGGACGGTTTCGCCATTTCGCAGGGTTGCCAGGCCGACGTGCAGTAGCGCCCGACCCTGGTCCTCCAAGCTGAGAACGGCGTCCGCGAGCGATGTCTCGCGGGCGTCGTCTTGCGTTGGTGACGGCTGCCGTGGGCACCCAGATCGTCGTGCAGGAGCCGGCGGACGCCGTTACCCTGATCGAGACCTGAAAAAGGATTCTCTCAATGTCCATCGCACGACTCCTGGTTCATGGCCTTCTGATCGGCCTCGGGCTCACGTCTGTCGCCCCGGCCCAGCGCGGCGGGCACGGCTCCGACGGCCGGGCCCTGTTCGCCGGGTGTACGCATTGCCACGGTATGCCGGATCCCGGCGTCCCTGGCGGCGACCTCTGGATCGACCGCGTCAAGACCACTGCGTGCGTCGCGCCGGCCGGCAAGGCGGGGATGCCCAAACGGAAGGCGCTTCTGGGATACCTCCGCGCGAAGAGCACGATGCGTCCGGTCAACCTGGCGAAGCGGACCGAGCCGCGCGCAGGCCAGGGCCTCGTCACCTGCTCCATTCCGACGGGCTCGGTGCTGCTGTTGCCCGAAGGTCCGGCCAATGACGACGTCAAGCCGGTCCGCCTCGTGTTCGGCGACGAGAAAGGGAACGCCGCGCAGCGCGCAATGCCCGTGGGGACGTGGCGCGTGCGTTCGTACCGCATCCAACGCAAGGACAAGAAGGGCGTCACCTGGCAACTCTGGGGCTCGGGCGGGAAGGGTCGCCGCGTCGAGGTCCGGGCGGGGGAGACGACGCCCCTCCCGCTCGACGTCGACGTCCGCGTCAAGGTGACGGCCCGCGGCGGGCGCAGAGGGTTCCGCGTGGGCGTGGGGGTGACCGGTGACTCCCAGATGGGCGTGACCGTCGTGAGGGCCCAGGACCGCGTACCCGCGGGCTACGCATTCGTGAACGGCGACCGCGTCCTGACCAAGGGCGAGATGAAGTACGGCTGAGGCGGCGGCGCCGGCGCTGCGTGTCAGCGCCCCGACCGTTCCCAGGCCGTGGTGTTCTCCCTGCCGACCGGCCCTTTCAAGCGGATCGGCCCGTTGCGGTCTTCGCTTCGCGACTAGCATCTGCCGCACGCTGGTCAGGTAGGAGATCAGGAAGAGGAGATTCAAAGGAGAACCCAGGAACCCAGGAATCAGAACAGACCTGGTTCTTATCCTGGGTTCCTGGGTTCTCCTTCCCTATCTTCGCTCTCCTCGTCACCTGTAGGGAGCCATGAACGGACTGATCGCGAGCTACCGCGCCGCCTTTGCGGGCCTGCCGAGGGCGGCGTGGATCCTCGCCGTGGTTGCGTTCGTGAACCGGGCCGGGACCATGGTGGTCGGGTTCCTGACCCTGTGGCTCACGAAGGAGCGCGGGTTCGACGATGCCACCGCGGGGGTGCTGCTGAGCGTCTACGGTGCGGGCGCGTTCGTGGGGACGTGGCTGGGGGGATACCTCACCGATCGCATCGGGGCGCTCCCGGTCCAGACCGCGAGCTTCGCGAGCGTCGGCGTCGGCTTCCTCGTCATGGGGAATCTGCACGGTGAGCTCGTGCTCACGATCACCTGTTTCGTCGTGGCGGTGCTCGGGGAGTCGTTCCGTCCGGCGAACGCGACGCTGATCGCCCAGACTTGCGACGCCGAGACCCGCACCAAGGCGTATGCGCTCCACCGGCTCGCCATCAACCTCGGAATGGCGATCTCGCCGGTGGTCGGCGGACAGCTCGCGAAGCGGTCGTACGACTTCCTGTTCCTGGTCGACGGCGGGACCTGCCTCGCCGCGGCGCTCCTGTTCTGGCTCGCGTTCCGGCACTTCGCCGGTGCGCGCGTATCGAAGCCTGCGGACGACGAGGATCCCGGAGCGGCCCGTGGTCCCTGGTCCGACCGGCGGTTTCTCGTCTGCCTCATCGCGTCCAGCGGACTGGCGATGGTGTTCTTTCAGATGTTCGCCACCTTGCCGCTGTTCCTCAACGTCGAGTGGGGCTTGGACGAAGGCATGATCGGCCTCGTCTTTGCAGTGAACCCGGTACTCATCGTGCTGTTCGAGATGGTCCTCGTCGAACGTCTGCGGGGCCGCCATCCGTTGCGGATCGTCGCCGCGGGCGCGGCGTTCGTCGCGATCGGCTTCGGGATGTTCTCGTGGGGTCACGGGTTCTGGTGGGGTGTCGTCGCGATCATCGTCTTTACCATCGGGGAGATGCTCGATGCCCCGTTCTTCTCGGGGTACATCGCCAATCGCGCGAACGATCGCAATCGTGGTCGCTACATGGCGGCGTTCGGACTCTCCCATTCCGTCGGGTTCATGCTGGGACCTGCCATCGGCACCGCGGTGTATGCGACGTTCAACGCCACGGTCCTGTGGACGGGCTGTCTCGTGATTGGCCTGTTGTCGGCCGGCCTCTTCTGGCTCGTGTCGCTGCGCGCGTGAGTGATCGCCGTCAGGCGCCCTGGGAGGCCTGACGGATCACCTTCCACGCCGCCGCGACGTCGTCCGCGGTCGTCATCGCCTGCGCGGTGTGGATGCGCAGGACGTAGCGGCCGAAGACGCGAGTGTGGGTGAGATAGGCCTCACCGGATGCGTTGATCCGGGCCAGGACGCTGGCATTGAACGCGTCCTCCTCGTCGGGATCCAGGTCGGGGCGCTGGACGCGGAAGCACACGAGGCCGAGGTCCGCGTGTATCAACTCGAATCGCGAATCGGCACGTAGGCGCTCGGCAAGCTCGTCCGCGAGTCGCAACCCTTCCCGCAGGCGGGCCCGGATTCCGGCGACGCCAAAGCTCCGCAATACCCACCACAGCTTGAGCGCCCGAAAGCGGCGTCCCAGTGGAATACCCCAGTCGCGGAAGTTCACGACGTCGTCGTCATGTGCGGTCTTCAAGTACTCGGGGTCGATCGCGCACGTGGCTTGCAGCAGATCCGGATCCCGGACGAAGTGAGCGGAGCAGTCGAAGTTCGTGAACAGCCACTTGTGCGGGTTGAATACGAAGCTGTCCGCCTGGGCGAGACCGTCCAGGATCGACCGCTTCTCGGGGAGGGCGGCGAGGCTCCCTGCGAACGCGGCGTCAACGTGGAGGAACACGCCGGCGTCGGCACAGAAGGCGCCGATGTCCGGAAGGGGGTCGACCGCACAGGTGCTCGTCGTTCCGATGGTCGCGACGACGCACGCCGGCTCGAAGCCGCGTTCCCGGTCGGAGGCGATGGCGGCTCGCAGCGCATCGACGTCCAAACCGAGCGATGCCGTAGTCGGGACCTTCACGAGGTTGCGGCGTCCGATGCCTGCGAGGAAGACTGCCTTCTCGACGGACGAGTGGGCCTCGCTGGACGCGTATACCCGCAGCCGGTCCGCGCCCTCGGCGGCGGCGCCCTCCTCGCGGAACCGGAACGCCGTGGCGCGCTCGCGGGCCATGAGCACTGCAGTAAGGGTCGCCACGGAGGCCGTGTCGTGCAGGCACCCCGTGAACCCCTCGGGCAGATTCAACATCGATGCGAGCCAGTCCATCGTGACCTGCTCCAGCTCCGTCGCGGCCGGGGAGGTCTGCCAGCTCATGCACTGCGCGCCGAGCGCCGCGGTCATCATCTCCGCCAGGATCGACGGTTCGGAGTTGTTGGCCGGGAAGTAGGCGAAGAACCGGGGGTGATTCCAGTGCGTGATCCCCGGCATGACCAGACGCTCGAAATCGGCGAAGACGGCGTCGAACGGCTCGGGTGCATCGGGCGGAGCCTCGGGGAGCGCATGACGAAGGTCTCCGGGCTCGGCCGCCGAAAGCACCGGGTGCTCCCGGATGTCCCGGCGGTAATTGGCGATCCAATCGACGAGAAAATGTCCGAGGCGACGGAAGGTCTCTGTATCCATGGGCGTTGACCAGGAGAGGGGCGGTTCAGTAGGGTCGCCGGCATCACACTCGACCTCGCTCCCCGCTGCCAGGGAAGCGCAGGCCTCTTTTGACCGGAGATCGACCGTGCCGTACCCGCGCTGAGCTCGCTGAGCTGCAGGGGAGCGGTGCAGGTCTGTGCCGCGTCACTCACGCCGACAGTAGGCTCTCAAACCTCCTTGCCGGCACCCCTGAGCGCCATTGGTCGGGGACCCTGGGGTCTCCGAGCCGGGTTGCGCCACCGTCCAGTCTCCCTAGCTGAAGACTCGACGACCATGACGAAGCAGGGAAGCCTGGGTATCGCGTTGCTCGCCGCCTTACTGGCGGGTTGCGCCAGGGTCGACTGCGGCGCCAGGGCGCCGGAGACGTCCTGGCGTCAGTACTCGTTCACCTACTCGACTACCATTCCGGCGCAGCCTGCGGGGACCAAGCGGCTGTCGGTGTGGCTGCCGCTCCCACTGGTCGATCCGGGCGTGCAGGACGTCGCGGACCTGAAGGTGGAAGCACCGGGCACCACCGTCCGGCAGACCACGGAGGCGCGTTACGGCAACCGCATGCTCCACGCGGTGGTCCTGGACCCGTCGACCCCGGCGACGATCTCCTGGTCGGCGACCATCACGCGCTATCAGGACGTCGGGCAGGGCAGCTTGCCCAACCAGGAGTGGTATCTGCGGGCCAACGCGCTGATCCCGGTTGGTGGTGTGGCGCTCGATCTCGCGCGCGAGCTCCAAGTCGACGACCAGACCGTTCCCGTGGCCACGAGGGCGCAAACCGTCTACGACGACGTGCTCGCGGCGATGGCGTACGACAAGAAGCACGACGGGTGGGGCCAGGGCAGCTTCGAGCACGCCACGACCGTCTGCATGGGCAACTGCACCGACTTCCACGCCCGCTTCATCGGGACGATGCGCGCGGCGCGCATCCCGAGCCGCTTCACGATGGGCATTCCCATGACGCCCGGCGCGGGCGAGTACGACTCCTATCACTGCTGGGCCCACTGGCTCGATGGCGAGCACTGGAAGCCCGTCGACATCTCCGAGGCCGACAAGATCGTCGCCAACGATCCCGAGCTGGCCGCGCGCTTCTTCGGCCGGCTCGGATACGACCGGCTGGCGCTCAGCATCGGCCGCGATATCACCCTCGAGCCCCCGCAGCAGTCCGGCCCGCTGAACTACTTCGTCTTCCCGCATGCGGAGGCGGACGGGCAGAAGGTGAACCTCAGCAAATCCGACTGGACGTTCACCTGGAGTGACGCCTGAGGTAGCGTGGCTGCGATGCGGAGTTCCTACCTTCTCGTTTTCGCCAGCTTGCTCGCCCTGGTCGCGGCCGCGGCCGGCCAAACGCAACCTTCGTCGCGACCCAACATCGTCCTGTTCTACGTCGACGACCTCGGCTGGACGGACGTCGCCTGCTTCGGTAGCGGTTTCTACGAGACGCCCAACGTCGACAAGCTTGCCCAGTCGGGGATGCGCTTGCGGTCGGCGTATTCGAATGGGCCCAACTGCGCCCCGAGCCGCGCGTCGCTCATGTCCGGCCAGTACACGCCGCGCCACGGGGTATTCACGGTCGGCACGTCGGCGCGCGGAAACGTCAAGATGCGGCGGCTCACCCCGATCGCCAATCGCACCGTCCTCGATGACGGCGTCGTCACCGTCGCCGAGTCGTTGCAGAAGGCGGGCTATCGCACCGCGACGATGGGCAAGTGGCATCTCGGACCGGATCCGAAGACCCAGGGGTTCGACGTCAACGTGGGCGGAAACAAGTCGGGGAGCCCCCGGGGTGGCTACTTCTCGCCATACAAGAATCCGCAGCTCAGCAACGGGCCGGAAGGCGAGTACCTCACGGATCGGCTCACCACCGAAGCGGGGAAGTTCATCAACGAGGCGAAGGACGGCCAGCCCTTCTTCCTCTATCTCACGCACTACGCGGTCCACACGCCCATCCAGGCGAAGGCCGACCTCACTAAGAAGTTCCAAGACAAGCCGCCGGCGGGCGGGCATCGCAACGCCAGGTATGCGGCGATGATCGCCAGCATGGACGAGAGTCTTGGGCGCGTGCTCGCGGCGCTGGACGAGAAGAAGCTCGCGGATCGCACCGTCGTCATCTTCTACTCCGACAACGGAGGACACGGCTCCGTCACCAACGCGAAGCCGCTCCGCGGAGCCAAGGGCACGCTGTTCGAGGGCGGCATCCGCGTACCGATGATCGTTCGTTGGCCGGGGAACGTGGGGGCGGCGTCGACGTCCGATGTACCGGTGATCGGCACGGATCTCTACCCGACGTTCCTCGAGCTCTCGGGCGCGTCGCGGCCATCGCAGATCCTCGACGGTGAGAGCCTCGTTCCGGTTTGGACCGGTCGAGGCAAGCTGAAGCGCGACGCAATCTACTGGCACTTTCCCGCCTACTTGCAGGGGCGCTTCGAGGGGGACGGGTTCCGCACGCGGCCCGGCGGCGTCATTCGCTCGGGTCGGTTCAAGCTCATCGAGTACTTCGAGGACGGTCGCAAGCTGCTCTTCGACCTCGAGGCGGACGCGGGTGAGAAGACCGATCTCGCGAGCGGGATGCCGGAGAAGACCTCGGAGCTCCACGGGAAGCTGGCCGCGTGGCGGGAATCCGTCGCGGCGCCGGTCCCGACGAAGAAGAACCCCGCGTTCGATCCGAACGCGAAGCCACGCCAGCGTCGTCGCCGTCGCGGAGGGTGATGGCACGCGCACGGATCGAAGTTCACCCGGTCACTCCGGACCGATGGGACGACCTCGTCACGCTCTTCGGCGCCAAGGGCGCGTGTGGCGGGTGTTGGTGCATGACCCCGCGGCTCGCTCGAAGCGAGTACGAGCGCGCCAAGGGCGCCGGAAACCGACGTCGACTCAAGCGCCTCGTCGACCACGGGGAGCGGCCGCCCGGCCTGCTGGGTTATCGCAAGGGCGAGCCGGTCGCGTGGGTTTCGGTCGAGCCGCGTGAAGCCTTCGGCTCGCTGGCGAGATCCCGGGTCTGTGCCCCGGTGGACGACCGGCCCGTCTGGTCCATCGTCTGTCTGGTGGTGAGGAAGGATGCCCGCGGGCAAGGTGTCTCGATCTCCATGATCCGGGGCGCCGTGGATTGGGCGCGCGACCAGGGCGCCACCTGCATCGAGGCCTACCCCCAGGAGCCCCGGGCCGGCCTCATCCCCGCCGTATTCGCGTACACCGGAGTGGCTTCCGCGTTCACCCGGGCCGGATTTCGCGAGGTCGCCCGACGATCGCCCACGCGCCCCATCATGCGCCGGGAGCTGAGACCCCGCCGCCGGGGCGCGCATCGAACGTGACCGGCCAGGCCGCAAACCCTTCTCTCACGCCGCTTTCGGACCGCCCGTCGTCGCTCGTCCCACTTTGTCCGGGAATGAGCTCCCGAATCCGGTGCCAGGACGGGGTTTCAAGATGACGGGCAGCATGGTCTGATTGCCGGACCCGGCTCCTCTCGGGGCGAAAGACGCCCCGAACCCGTTGGTAGTCAGGGCGGGGCACACGTTTCCCGCCTCGCAGTCAACAGCGGCGCCAACCGCTCGCCGAACTCCGGAGAACCAATCGAATGAAGACCAACCTCGCCCTCGCAC
>NZBC01000097.1 GCA_002687715.1 Planctomycetota bacterium
AACCGAGCGGTCACGCACCTTGATGGTCTCTCGATCGGCTCCCACAATGATCGGCCGGCACGAACCTCGCGCCGAAGGGAGCCAACCCGCCGAACGCTCGTACGTGTAGTTATTCAGAAAGCGCGTACGACACCCTTTTCGTAGAGAGAGACCGCGTTGATCGAGGCATCTGATCTCAGCAAACGGTACGGGGCCTTCATCGCTCTCGACCACGTCGGCTTCCAGGTCGACAAAGGCCGCGTCGCGGGCTTCCTCGGCCTCAACGGCGCCGGCAAGACGACCACGCTCCGGATCGTGTCCTGCTACATGCCGCCGACCTCGGGGTGGGTGAAGGTGGCGGGGTTCGACACCGTGCGGCAGTCTGACGAAGTGCGGCGCCGCATCGGCTATCTGCCGGAGCGTGTCCCGCTCTACGAGGACCTCCGCGTGCTGGAGTACCTCCGCTTTCGCGCCCGGCTGAAGGGCCTACGCGGCGGCGCGATGCGGCAGGCCGTCGCCGACGTCGTCGGCCGGTGCGGACTCGAGCCGAAGAAGAAGGCGATCATCGGCACCCTGTCCAAGGGGTATCGCCAGCGCGTGGGGATCGCGGACGCTCTCGTCCATGCCCCCGACCTGCTCCTGCTCGACGAACCGACGTCGGGCCTCGACCCGGATCAGCGCATCGAGCTGCGCAGTCTGATCCGCGACCTGGGCACCGACCGGACCGTGCTGCTGTCAACGCACATCCTGCCGGAGGCGGAGGCCGTCTGCGATGACGTCATCGTCGTGCATCGCGGCAAGATCCGGGCTGCGAGTCGCCTGGACGAGCTGCGGGAGAATCAGGAACGGACGGTCCTCATCCGGCACGGAGGCGCCGTACTCGCGGACTACGGTCCGGCCGGTGAAGACGTGAGCACGGAACCGGGCGTCGATGATTGCACGACCCTCACGACCACGAGTGTCGACGGTGGTTCCGCCATCGTCGCGCACATCGTCGCTGCGGGCCGACCCGTCCTCGAGATGACCCCGGTCACCCCGACGCTCGAGGAGATCTTCATCGGGCTCACGACGGGCCGGGAGGATCTCTCTTGAGGCGCCTCCTCATCATTCTGCGCCGCGAGTTCTTCGCCCAGCTGCTCTCGCCGGTGAGCTGGCTGCTGATGACTCTCGTCTGGCTCATCTACGGGGTCTTCTACCGATGGACGATCATCGAGAATCCACAGGCGTACGGCGACATCCTTCGGATGACGTGGCAAGCCGGGCTTCAAGCGTTGTGGATCCAGCTCTTCCTCGTGCCGTTGCAGACCATGCGGCTCATCTCGGAGGAGAAGCGGTCCGGGACGTTCGAGATGCTCGTGACCACGCCCGTGCGTGACCACGAGATCGTCCTCGGCAAGTTCTTCGGCGCGTGGCTCTTCAACGCGCTGATCTGGCTGGTCATGCCGCTGTACGCGTGCATCATCCAGAGGTCGGGCGGCGACCCCGACTTCGGACCGGTGTGGACGTCGTACCTGGCGGTCGTGGCGACCGGCGCGCTCTACATCTCCGTGGGGCTCATGGCCTCCGCACTCACCCGGCCCCAGATCCTGGCCGGCTTCCTGGGTATCGCGCTCCTCGTCCTGATCGGGGTGCTTCCCAACTTCTGGTCGAAGCTCCCGGAGGAGGGCTTCTGGAGCCTGCCCCGCGGCATCTTGAAATCGGGGGACCTCACCCGGCAGATGGAGGAGGCGGCCCGCGGCCTGCTCGACGTTGTCCACCTGACGTACAAGCTCGCGTTCTGTGGCCTGTTTCTCCTGTTCACGACGCGCCTCCTGGAGGTCCGCAAATGGGCGTGAAACGCGACGATGCCGGATTGACCCGGACCTACCGACTCGGCGTGGGCGTCAACGTCCTGCTGATCTGCTCGCTCGCCGCCGTGCTCGCCATCGGGCTCGTGATCGTCGTACGCAAGCTCTCCTATCGCTACGACCTCCGGTTCGACGTGACCGCGGACAAGCGCTACGAGCTCGATCCGCTGGCGAAGCAGCTTCTGCGCGACGTCGAGAGTCCGCTCGAGATCGTGTTCACCTGGGGCTACGACACGGACATCCTGGAGCGGGTCAAGGACCATCAGGGACATCCGCGGGGCGACTTGTTGCGCAACTACTACCTGCCCATCCTGCAGGAGGCGCAGGTGAGAATCCGCCGCGTGCTCCACGAGTGGGAGCGGGTGTCTCCCAACGTGAAGCTCACCGTGCTCCAGCAAGAGGCGGATCCCGTGCGCACCGAGGAGGTCGCGCGTGACCTGGGCCTCAGCACGCAGGAGGTCCTCAACAAGGTGATCCTGCGCCTCGGTGGCCGGCGGCGCGAGGTGCCCATGCGGCACATGATGGTCGACATGCAGTGGGGCTATTTCTCGTCGACGCCGTCGCGACAGACGATCAGGCCTCGGAACCCCAAATCCTGGGCCGTGCAGCCGGAGCTGACCCGCACCTTGCGTGCGATCCTCGCCGGTGAGCCGATTCCGATCGGCGTCGTGAGCGGATTGGGCGGGCGGATCGAGCCCGGCACGGCCGAGTACACCATCTTCGCGAACATCCTCGAAGGGGAGGGGTACGAACCGGTGCCGTTCGACCTGCGTCCGGGCACCCCGGTTCCGGAACGCGTGAAGGTGGTCCTGGTCCCGGCTCCGAAGACGCCACTGACGCGGGATCGCTCGAAGATCCTCGAGAACTACGAGCGGCAGGGCGGTCGCTTGCTCCTCGTGGCGTCGCCGCGGTTGCCGGAGCGCTACGACCGGCTCCTCGAGAAATACGGCGTCTCCTTCGTCGACGCGCTGGTCCGCGACCGCGAGAACACCAACCCCATCCGTGGCACCACCGAGCTCGAGTCGACGAAGCTCTGCACGGGAAGCCACCCGATCATCGTGCCGCTGAAGAACCGGGTGACGCTGTACTTGGGGCTCGCCCGGCCGCTCAAGATCTCGCCCCGCCCGCCGGGCGCGATTCGCCAAAAGCTGCTCGAGGGCTCGCGCTACGCGCAGGACGTCGCGGTGGCGTTCGATCCTGCATCTGGAGGAATGAAGGTCGTGCAGGGCCGGATCACGAACCACCCGAACGCGTGCTTCGCGACGGCGATGACCCGCGACCTCCAGAACGGGCAACAAGCGCGGGTCGTCGCGATCGGATCGGCAAGCGTGTTCCGTCCGGACGTGATGATGCAGGGCTCGCTCTACGGAAACCGTGATCTCGTTCTGAACATGCTCGCGGACCTCACCGGCCGTTCGTCCGCGATCGGCCGCACGCCGCAGACCGGATTGCGCGAACGCTTCGTGAACCCGACCCGGCTCACCGGACCGTTCACCGTCATCGGCGTGATCGTGCTTCCGCTGCTGGCGAGCATGATGGGGCTGATCGTCTACTTCTTGCGCAGGAGCTGATCGTGAACGTCAGAACGACCCTCGTGCTCCTCGTGCTTGTCGGCGGCGGGCTGCTGGCCTACGTGTTGTTCCTGAACGAGGACCAGGCGGGGACGGGTCCGGTGGTGACGGGGCGTCCGATCTTCGACGAGTTCCTCGTGACGGATGCGGACTCGATCTCCATCGATGACGCATCGGGGAAGCGGCTCGAGAAGCCGATGACGTTTCGCAGGACCGGCGGGCACTGGACGGTGAAGTCCGAACTCGTCGCCGGCGGTCACGAGGTGCGGGCGCGAACCGCGATCGTGACGGAGTTGCTGCAGGCCGTCCAGGCAGTGACGCCGATGCGGCTGGTCGACGACGATCCCGATTCGGACGGACTGGTGCGCCGCGGCCTCGGCGAGCGCAGACGGTTGCGGGTCGTGGTCTCGGGGCCCGACATGGACTCGATCGCGCTCGAACTCGGTTCGCCGGTTGGCCCGGGGGAGCTGATCTGTCGCGGTAGCAACCGGCCTCACGTCTTCGTCGTGGCCAAGGAGCTTCTGCTCAAGCTGGTGCCCGAGCCGCGCAACGTCGAGGACCCGGCAGTCCTCCACGTTGGCGTGCTCGAGCTCCTCGGAATCACCGCGGAGACCAAGGGTCGGCCCGTTTTCGAGGTCCAGCGCAACCACGCACGGTGGTTCGTCAAGCGACCTTTCGCGGAGGCGCCCGCCGACGACGAGCGCTGCGACGGGCTGCGCGCCGCGGTGCTCGGCATGAGCATTCGCCGGCGCATCTGGGATACCGGCGAGCAGAAGCAGGTGCTCCCCATGCCGGCGGCCTGGAAGATCGACCTCGCGACGGTCGCGGGGGATCAGCTCTCCGTGTACCTCGGCGAGCGGCGCGCGGATGGTCTCGTGGCCGCGAAGGTCGGCGATGACGGCGATGTCGTGCTCGTCTCGAGCGCCGTGATCGACCTCCTCGCGAAGGACTGGGGCTACTTCCGCGACCGGCACGTGTTCGGGCTGCCGACGTCGCGCATCCTCTCCGTGACCGTTGACCGACCCGACGGGCGTCCGTTCCGACTGCGCCGTTTCAACGTGAGAGGATTCCACGTCTCCGTCAACGCGGGCGAGGGGCGTGCCGTACGCGATCGTTTCGGCGACGAGGTCGCGGTCGGGACCTTTCTGGACCAGCTGAGGGATCTCGAGCTGACGGCGTACTCCGCCGAGAACCCGAAGTTCGAGGCCGAGATGAAGGTCGACATCATCGCCGCCGCGTCGGGCGGCGGCGGGACCGAGAGCCACGGTTTCGAGATCGGACCGAAGGACGCCAGCGGGCAGCGCACGGTGAGGCTTCTGGGGCAGGCGGGGACGGGGACGATCAAGGACGAAGCCGTCACGTTCCTGCAGGCCCCGTACTGGTCCCTGTTCGCGCGGCGCATCCTCGCGACGGATGGCTACTTCAGGTTCGGCAAGGTCCATCTCAAGGACGCCAAGGGCCGCGAGGCGCGCTTCAAGGGAAGGGTGCCGGGACCACAGCAGAATCTCATTCTGTCGCGGGAGCTTGCGGGGGGCGGGTCGAAGGACGTGCCGGACCAGATCCAGACGCCCTTCGTGCGCCGACTCATCGGCGAACTCTCGGTCGCGAAGTACGTCGGTGAGGGCGTGAAGCCGGCGATGGGTTTCGACGCCCCCCACCTCGCGGTGCGGTGGTTCGAGATCGACGGCGCGACTGCCGACGGTATTCCCGATTCGGATCAGGGGACCTGGCGCTCGCTGCGCGTGGGCGGTACCCGGCTCAAGAGTGGCGAGTACTACGCAATCGTCGACGGGCCTTTGGAGCTCGTGTTCCTCGTCGAGCCGGGAGATCTACTCCCGTTCTTCACCTTGCTCGGGTTCGAATAGCGCGTTCCGGAATACCCGCACCCGCGTCATGCAGAGAACCCCGTGGCCGGGAGCGGGGCATCCAGTGCGGGATGGACGGGGAGCAGGCGCATCGGGCGGTTGCTCGACGTCCCGGTCTCCAAGAACTTCACGACGAAGGTCACGGCCGTGGCCTGGGGTTGGCGACGGTCCTGGGGATCGTGCGCCCACGGCGGCGCCATCCGCCTCGTCAGCCGGGCGAACCAGGGGACCACCTTCGCCGTTCTGTTGCCCCGGGCCACCGAGACCGGTGATTCGCAGGCCACCGACGCTCCCCCCCTGGCGGAGCTGGCGGGGCCAGGGCACAGCGCTCGTGGTGGATGACGACGCGACGGTCCGCGAGGTCGCCTCGCGGATGCTGGAGCACGTCGGATTCCCGGCCATCTCTGCGCTCAACGGACGGGAGGTGGTCGCGACCTTCGAGACACATCGTGACGCCGTCACCTGGTGTCTGCTCGATCTGCCCCCGCCCAGGATCGACGGCGTGGCGCCGCTCGACCTCCTGCGGTCCGCGGCTCTCGGCACCCCGGTCGTGCTCGCGTCGGGTGGGGGCCTTCTCGACGCGGAGATCCAGCTCGCGTCAGGGAAGGTACCGGGTGTGATCCAGACGCCGTCTCGCATCGAGCGCATCCTGCAGCCCGTCCTGGGCTGAAGGACAACGCAAGCTCTACGACGACACTTGCGCTGACGTCGTCAGGGGACCGTTGGTGTTCGGCTCGTCACCGGCCATGCAGACACGGTTGTTGCCGGCGCGCTTGGCGCGGGTGAGGGCCTGGTTGGCGACTTTGAACAACAGGTCCCGTTCCGCGGCATCGCCCGGGAACGTGGCGACACCCGCGGAGACCGTGATCCGGCCAGTGAGCCCTTCTATGTGGTCGCGGAAGTCCATCTCGTCGACCGAGGCGCGAACCCGCTCCACATAGTTCAGGCTTGGTGCATCGCCGGGTCCGGGCATTTGCGGCTTGCCGGTTTCCGGGAGGAGGATCGCGAACTCGTCGCCGCCCCAGCGGGTGACGACATCCACCTCGCGGAAGTTCTTCCGGATCATGTCCGCGACGAGCCTGATGACGGCGTCTCCAGTCGCGTAGCCGTTCAGGTCGTTGATGACCTTGAAGTTGTCGATGTCCATCAGCGCGAGCGTGACCTGTCGGTCGTATCGGCGCGCGCGTTCCAGCTCCACGGCGATCTGCCGGTCGAAGAACCGCCGATTGAAGAGGCCCGTCAGTGGATCGACCACTGCCATGCGTTGGAGGTCCTCCCACTGGTTCGCGTTCACGAGATTGACGGCGAACTGTCCGGCCAGGAGGGAGACGAGCTCGAGGTCGTCCTGGGAGAACGGCTCGCCGCCTCGGCGATCGGTGAGGTTCACGACACCGACCACGCGCCTGTGGTCGGTGAGGGGGACGATGACGAACGAGCGTCCGGTGTACCCCTCGCGGCTCGGCGGGTCGGCGTCCTCGACGAGGAGCGGGCGCCCGGTGAGCGCAACTTCGCCTGCGAACGATTCGCCGAGGGTGACGGGTGCGGGCGTGCCGGCCTCGTCGGGGAACCCCGATCGCCGCGTGATGACGAGGGCGTCGCCGTCGGGGGACTTCAGCATGATCGACCCGCGCTCCGCGTCCGCGATCTCGAGGAACATCTCGAGCCCGCTGCTCAGCAACTTGTCGCGATCGCGCTCGAGTTCGGAGAGACGACGTCCGCAGGCGAGCAGACGGGGGGCGGCCGCAGTGAACCGGGCGGGGGAGAGGGCGGGTGCCGGTCCGGGTGCGGATGAGGACACCGCGGCGACGTGCATCCCCCGGTCGCGGCAGCGCTCGGTCCCGTACTCGAGCGCCTCCAGCAACCCGGAGTACCGGTACGGCTCGGCGAGGTAGAGATCGACCAGGGGTGAGGATTCGGTCGGAACCTCCGGGGCGGGCGCGGTCACGACGATGAATGGCGACGGGGAGAACTCGCGGAGTTGGCGCAGGAAGTCGTCCGCCGGGTCGGGGAGGAGCGCCGACCGAATGACGACGTTGGTGACCTTGTTGCGCGCGACGAAGAGCACGGCCTCGTAGGACCGGGACGTCGCGAGCACGCGGAAACCACGCTCCCGGAGCAGGTCCATGTAGTGAGCGAGATTGGACTCGCCGTCGGTGATGACGACCACAACCGGGACCGCGCTCACTGGCCCGCCTCCTCGGCCTCCCGTGCGACCGGGATGCGGATGCGGAGTTCAGCGTTCGTTCCGACCTTCGATTCGAACGTGACGCGTCCGCCGAGCCGGGTGCCCACGAGCTGCTGGGCGAGCGCGATTCCGATGGCGCGGGTGTGCCGCATGCGTCGGAGCAGGAGTCCGATGTCCGATGGGTCGCACCCGCCGGGGAGGGTCCCACCGTCCTCGCTGAGCGTCATTACGAGCGAGCCGGCATCCCGCGCCACTGCGATACGGATGTGCTTGACGCGGCTGCGCTCTTCGAGGAACGACAGCAGCAGCAGGTCCAGCATCAACCCAAACTCGCTCGGGTCGCCTTCGATCGATGGGAGCGGGGTGCGCCCGATGTCGAGCGTCGTGGGCAGTCCTTCCCGGTCGAGGGTGTTGACCCGCTCGCGGACGAGCGATTCGAGGTCGAGCGGCGCACGCAGATTCCTCGGACGTCCGCCGACGACACCCAGTGCCTGGATGAGCTTCTCCATCCTCCCGAGTTCCGCGCGAACCTGATTCAACGCGCGGCGTCGCGGGTCGCCCTCGCCGAGGTCCACCGCGAGCAGCTGCAACCACCCCGACGCGGCCGACAGCGGGTTGCTCAGCGCGTGCGCGATGCCGCGGAGCATCAACCCTTGATCGATCCCGGGCCGGGTTGCCGGCGCCGGGTTCACCGGGGCCTCTTCTTCCGGGACCTCGAGCATCGTCGTCGGCCCGGACTTCGAGAGGCCGTGGAGCTGTCCGATCTGCTGGGCCACGACGTTCAGGAAGTAGGGGTCGTCGAGACGGATCATCGCGCTCCGTTCCGGCAGGCGGTGCTGGCGTCCGAGCACGAGTAGTGGCAGGGCGTCGAGGAACGCGAGATCGCGATCAGCCGGCAAGGTCGCCTCGTGGATCACGACTACGGGCAGGTCCGCACCCCCGGCGCCCGCGGCGACACGTGATCGAAGGTCATCGAGGTTGTCAAACGCGCTGACGTGGCAGCCCGTCTTGGTCAGGAAGCCCGCGAGCGACTCCCGATCCTGACCGGCACGATGAAGAAGGAAGATCGAGATCAAAGGGCCCGCTCCAGTCGTGGTGGGCGCTGGTGAGGGGGGGCAACGAGAATGCGACCGGCGAAGCGGCGTTTGGCGGGTGCTGTAAGCAGGTATCTCTGCTTGGTTTGTGTAAGAAGGCCGCCGACCCCGGATTCTACCCGGCATCTCGGGACCCCAGCAAGGCCGTGGCGGTGAACCTATGGTCATGTTGCAGAGGGCCATGCCCGATGCCAGACTCCGCGCCGCGCGAGGTCAAGGTAGACCTCCTTTTGGTCCGATGTGGCCGCAGGACAAGCCCTTGCAGCAAGACGCAAGTAACCAGGAGGCGGGTCGTTTGCCCCAGGTCTCGATCGTGATTCCGGTCTACAACGAGGAGGCGTGCCTGCCGTCCCTGGTGGAGACGCTGGACCGCTTCCGGGCCGGGTTCGATCGCACGACGGAGGTCATTCTGGTCAACGACGGGAGCGTTGACGGCTCTCAGGCGGTCATGGAGGCGCTGGTCGCCGACCGGCCGGGATACCGGATCTGCGTCCTCCGCACGAACGTCGGGCAGACGCCCGCGATGGCGGCGGGACTCGAGCTCGCGCGAGGCGAGGTCATCGTGTTCATGGACGCCGACCTGCAAAACGACCCTGCGGACATCCCACGCTTGCTGGAGACGCTGGACCAGGGCTACGACCTCGTGTCCGGCTGGCGGAAGAACCGCCAGGACCGGGCGTTCACGCGGAAGCTCCCGTCGCGGGTCGCCAACATGATCATCGGATGGGTGACGCACGTGCACGTGCACGACTACGGATGCACGTTGAAGGCGTATCGCGCGCGGATCGTGAAACCGTTGCACCTGTACTCTGACATGCACCGTTTCTTGCCCGCGCTGTGCTCGCGGTCGGGTGCCCGCATCACGGAGATCGTGGTTGACCACCACCCGCGCACGCTCGGCACGAGCAAGTACGGCCTGGATCGCATCTTCAAGGTCGTGATGGATCTCGCGGTCATCAAGATGATCGTCACCTTCTCGGATCGTCCGATGCACTACTTCGGACTCGTGAGTCTGATGTTCCTGGGGTTCACGGGAGTGACGACGGGAATCTGGGGCTGGAACATCGCGGCGGGGTGGCGCGAGGGGACGGTCATCCTGCCGACGCTGGTGGTGCTGTTCTTCTCCTCGTTCCTCTACTTCCTGTTCATGGGTTTGCTGGCGGATCTCGTGATCCGCGTCGGACGCCGTGATCCGTCAGAGGTGGCCCGTGCTGCCGTACGAGAGGTGGGCTGATCTTGTCCGAGTCCGCGATCGACATCTCACTGGTCGTTCTCGCCAGCAATGACCGACCGGCCGTTGAGCTCTTCCGCGAGATGATGGAGGTCTGGCGAGAGAAGCTGACGGCGATCGGACGGACGTACGAAGTCATCGTGGTCGACGACGGAGTCGGCGGTCCGTTCGTCGAGACGGTGCTCGATCTGCGCAAGTCCTGGCCCGCGATCCGGTTGATTCAGTTCCGCCGCACCTTCGGCGAGTCCGTTGCGCTCGACACCGCGGTCGAGATCGCGCGAGGGCGCTACGTGGTTACGACGACGTGGTACATGCAGGTCGAGCCCGAAGGACTCGAGAAGTGCATCGCCATCCTCGATGAGGGCACGGACTTCGTTGCCTGCCGGCGTCACCCGCGCATCGACGGGCCCGGTGCTCAGGTCGTATCGTGGCTGTTCAACGCGTACACACGCTGGATCACGAAAGTGAAGATCTACGATCTGAACTGCTCGTTCCGCGCGTTCCGCAAAGAGGTCGTCGAGGAGCTGTCGTACCACGGCGACTTGTTCCGCTTCATCAGCATCCTGGCGGTTCAGAAGGGCTTTCGGGTCCTCGAGATCCCCCTGACCCACCTGCGCGAAGAGGGTGGTCGCTCGACCTTGCTGCACCCGGGCGTCTACATCCGCCGTTTCCTCGACATCCTCTCCCTGTTCTTCCTGATCAAGTTCACGCGCAAACCGCTGCGGTTCTTCGGGCTCGTCGGGACGGGCTTTCTTGCGGTCGGTCTCGTCATCTGCTTGTGGATGGCCTACGTCCGTCTCTGGCTCGACAAGCCGTTGTCCGACCGGCCGATGCTCATTCTTGGCATCTTCATGGTCGTGCTCGGGATCATCGTCGCGAGCATCGGGCTCATCGGTGAGATCATCATCTTCACGCAGGGCCGGAACCTGCGGGACTACCACATCGACCGCATCGTCGAAGGTGGCGCGGACGACGACGAGGAGGGGGACGGATGAGCGTCGTCGTCAAACCCCTCACTCCGGAGCTCGAAGCTGGATGGACGTCGTTCGTTACGTCCCATGCGAGCGGGACGCTGTTCCACGCGCTGGAGTGGCGCGATCTACTCCTGCAGACGTTCCGGCACGAGGCGCGATACTACGTCGCGCTCCGAGACGACTCCGTCGTCGGCGTGCTGCCTCTGGTCGCGATCCGCAGCATCTTCTTCGGTCGCTCCGTGATCTCGGTGCCGTTCGGAGTCTACGGCGGCATCGTGGCCGATGACTCCGAGGCGGCCCATGCGCTGGCGGGGGAGGCGCGCGAGTTGCTGATGGACGTGGGGGCCGCGTATGTCGAGTTGCGGCACGTTACAGCGCCACCTGGCCTGGAGGATCTCCCCAAGAAGGACCTCTACTGCACCTTCGCGAAAGACCTTCCGGACGATCCCACCGACGTCCTGGGCACGATCCCGCGCAAGGCCCGCGCCGAGGTCCGAAAGGCCCGCAAACGCGATGACGTCACCACGGAGGTCGCCGAGCTCGACCTCCGCGAGTTTCACGACCTCTTCGCGCAGAACAAGCGCAAGCTCGGCTCACCGGTCTTTCCGAAGAGCCTGTTCATGAATCTGAATCGCATCCTCGGTGATCGCTGCACCGTCCTCACCGTCCGTCTGGACGGCCGCGCCGTTGCCGCCGTGATGAACTTCGTCTGGCGCGACACACTGATGGCCTACTATTCCGGCGCCGGTGACGAGGCCAATCGCATCTCCGCGAACAACCTCATGTATGCGGCCAGCATGGAGTGGGCCGTCGAGCAGGGCCTCAAACAGTTCGACTTCGGCCGCTCCCGCATGGGCACCGGCGCCTTTGCCTTCAAGAAGAACATGGGCTTCGAGCCGGTCCCGCTCGACTACCAGTTCCTCCTCGCCGACGGCGCGCCGCTCCCCGAGATCAACGCGAGCAACCCGCGCTACGACATGGCCAAGAAGCTGTTCCGCATCCTTCCCACCTTTGCGGCGGAGAAGCTCGGTTCCTTCGTAGCGAAGCGCATGCCGGTCTGATTGGGGCGCGCGGACCCGCCGGATCCGGCTTCGCCGTCAGCGCGGACGTGGAGGTCCGCGCTCCCGGGAGAATCGGTGGAACGACGGAGAGGCGTGTCGCCTGACGTTCCTCCGCCGCGCTCGCTGCGTTACCATCGCGCCCGTCGCGGCTCGCACCGCGCTACTACCGACCGTACGAAAAGGGACGAAGGAGACACCGTTGAAGGTCCTGGTCGCGGACGACGAGAAGACGATCACGCTGACGCTCGAGGAGGAACTCCAAGAGGCGGGTCACGACGTCACCGTTGCGCACACCGGGGATGACGCGCTGGCCGCCTTGCAACGGGAGCGATTCGACTGCCTGATCTCGGACATCAACATGCCGGGAATCAAGGGGGACGAGCTCCTGCGGCTGGCCAAGGGACTCGATGACACCGTCTCCGTCATCATCGTCACCGGGTTCGGGACGATCGAGTCCGCCGTCCAGGCGATGCGTGACGGCGCTGAGGATTACATCCAGAAGCCGTTCGTCAACGAGCAGATCGTCGTCCTGCTGGAGAAGATCGCCGAGGTCCGCGATCTGAAGGAGGAGAACAAGAACCTCCGCGAGCAGGTCGAGGAGATCTCGGGCGTCGAGAACCTCATCGGGTCGTCGACGGCGATGCAGGACGTCTTTCGCATCATGAAGACGGTCGCGCGGACCGACTCCAACATCCTCATCGTCGGCGAGACCGGGACCGGCAAGGAGCGAGTGGCTCGTGCGATCCACAACCTCAGCCCGCGCCGCACGAAACCGCTGGTCGCGATCTCCTGTGCCGCCATCCCGTCCGCGTTGCTGGAAGACGAGCTCTTTGGTCACGAGAAGGGTGCGTTCACCGACGCGCGCGACCGCAAGGTCGGTCGGATCGAGCGGGCGGGGGGCGGCACGTTCTTCCTTGACGACATCGACGACATGCCTCTCGCGACGCAGGTGAAGCTCCTGCGCGTGCTGCAGGAACGCGAGCTCGAACGGCTGGGTGGCGAGGAGACGATCAAGGTCGACATCCGGGTCATCGCGGCGACCAAGCTGGACCTTGCGGAGATGGTGCACGACGGGAAGTTCCGCGAGGATCTCTACTATCGCCTCAACGTCGTCCCGCTGCGCCTGCCGCCGGTGCGCGAGCGGACGGGCGACATCCCCCTCCTCGTGCGCCACTTCATCGACCGGCTGTCGGGCGGTCGCGAATACCAGATCCGCGACGAGGACCTCCTGGTCATGGAGTCGTACTACTGGCCCGGCAACGTCCGTGAGCTCGAGCACGCGATCGAACGCGGCATCGCCCTGGCCGGGAACGCGACCTTCCTGAAGCGCGAACACCTCGTCGAGCGCAGTCCGGTCCACAAGATGGCGTTGAACGTCCCCCGGCGAATCCAGACGCTCAAGGAGGTCGTGGAGGAGGCGGAGACCGAGCACATCAAAGAGGTGCTCAAGATCACCGCGAACCACCGGGCCCAGGCGGCGTCACTCCTCGGGATATCCCGCAAGAACCTGTGGGAGAAGATGAAGCTGTACGGCATCGACGGCCCCGCGGACTGATCAGATCCCAGTGGGCACCGCTCTCTGCGGCGGGTTAGCCTGGGAACCAGGAGATCCCGGAATGCGTCCCTACCTGCTCGCCCTGGCTGTGTTCGTTCTCGGGGCGACCGTCGCTGCGCAGAGCTGTACCTCGCTTTCGACGACCTTTGCATCCAACAACGGGCAGTCGGGCAACATGTTCGACGTGCAGGCGGTCCAATCCGTCATTCTGGAATCGGTGTCGATCAACGTGGATGCCGGCTCGTGGGACGTCGAGGTTCATGCCGTGACGGGAGGCGGCACCATCATCGGCGTCGAGGAGCAGGCGTCCAGTTGGACGCTCCTCGGGACCGCCACCGGAGTCTCCGGCAATCCCAACACGCCGACGTCAGTGCCCCTGTCGTTCGGCGTGGCCGTGAACCCGGGACAGATCCAAGGACTCTACGTGACGGTGATCAACGGCGCCGCGATCAAATACACCAACGGGACCGCCGTCGGCAGCGTCGCAGCAAGTGACGCCAACCTCGTGATCTTCGAGGGCACCGGCAACGTCTATCCGTTCGGTGGGACCTTCCGACCCCGCATCTGGAACGGGAGCCTCACCTACGCGGTGCCTGGCGTGGCCGCCCCGTTCGAGACGAACGATCCCGAGTCGTCCGTGGCGATCGCCGGTGTGGAGACGATCGGTTGCGCGTCGGCGGCCCTCGTCGCGTGTCCCGGCAACCCGGTCGGCATCGACTTCGACAGCGTCCACGCCGGACTCGGCTACGAGGTCGCGGTCGTGGCAGCGCTGCCCGTGCCCGCCGCGATGGCGACTTCGGGCGGTCAACTCGTCAACATCCCGTTGGCGCATCCCTCGCTCGGCTTCCTCAACGGAGGTGTGCTGCCGTCCTTTTCGACGCCGTTTCCGGGCGCGTTCGCGATTGGATTCCCGGCGCCGTTCGTGGGCTTTGAAGTGGCGCTCCAGATGGTCAACGTCAGCCCGTCACACCCGGACGGTTTCGCGTTCAGCCAGGCGCCGGGCGTGATCGTGACGGTGGCGACATCGCGGCCGGGACCCGAGGGAGACGAGGAGATCCAGGTCTTCTCCGCCCAGCCGCTATGCGGACCGGCGGCATTTCCGTTCTACGGGACGGCCTACTCCGAGTTCTGGGTATCGACGAACGGCCGCGTCGGGTTCGGCCCGCCGACGATGGACTTCACGGCGTCGCCCGAGGAGGCGCGTACGGGGCCTCCGTTCGTGGGCTTCTGGACGGATCTCGACGCGACGGTCGGCATCATCTCGGTCGTGGCGACGGGCCCGAGTTTCGTACGGGTGGCGTTCGCCGGCGTCCCCTATCACGGTGAGGCTGCGTCGGTCTCGCTGTTCGTTGAGCTGCACGCCGACGGAGATCTCCGCCTTGCTGGGCTCACCGGCATCGCGAGCAACCCAGTCTCAACGCCGTTCGCGGCGAGCGCGGACCGCCAGTTCCTCGGCCTCTCGGCCGGCGGGGCAGGCGCCGCGACCGACGCGGGCACCACGCTGTTCTCACCTGGGACCTCGGGCACGGCGCTGACGTCGTCGGACATGATCTACGACTACTGGGATGCTCCGGCGCAAGGGGTCGTGTCCGCACTCGTTCCATCGTTGGCGACGGGGCTGTCGTTGCTCGTGCTTTCGCCGCAGCCCTCGGGTGGCTATTCGTGGAGCGCGTTCTGAACCCTCGCTATGATGCGACCGACCGTGTCGTGTTCGTCTCCGACGTCCATCTCTACTACGAGGGTGACGCGTACCTCGAGCAGTTCCTCGTGTTCCTCGATGGAGTGCGAGAGCGCGGAACGGCGGCGCTCTACGTCCACGGGGACCTCTTCGATTTCTACGTCGGCCCGCGCCAGGGAAAGCGCCCGTTCTATGCGCCGCTCTTCGAGCGGCTGCGCGCTCTCGTCACTGCCGGCGTCCCGGTCGGCATTCTGCACGGCAATCGCGACTTCCTGATGGGGAAGCGGTTTACGGAGGCGGGATGCACCGTCCTGCCTGATGAGATCACACTCCAGCTCGGCGACCGGACGGTTCACCTGTCGCACGGCGATCAGTTCTGCATCCACGACACGAGCTATCAGTTCTGGGCCCGTGGCGTCCTCCGAGCGGGACCGTTCCGCTTCCTGGTGCGCAATCTCCCCGTACCCATCGCGACGTGGCTCGCGCGCCGCTACCGCAAGGTATCCGCCCGCAAGTTCAAGAAGCACGCGACGGGTCGGACGAGCCGGTTGCCGACCGTGCTGGACGGGGTGAAGCGGCTCGTCGAGGCCGGCGCCCATGACGACGTCATCTGCGGCCACATCCACCATCTCGCCACCACGCCCATCGTCACCGGTGAGAGGTCGGCGACGTTGTGGACGACCGGGGCGTGGGAGGAGGGACCGAACTTCGTCCTATGGGAGGAAGGGGTGCTCGCCTTGCGGCGTTTCGATCCAGCCACCCGCGCCGCCGCCGCGCCGGCATCGTGACTCGCGGGGAGGTCCCCAATCTCCTGCCCCGTAGCCACTTGGGGCCGTCTTGACGCTCGCTATCATGGGCGATCTGCTCCAGGGGATGAAGAGGGGCCGAGCCCCTGCGACTTGTCGCAACCGCCTGGTGGACAAAGGGATCCGAATTTGGGCATCGTCGTCACCGTGGATGGACCGGCTGGAGCCGGCAAGAGCACTGTCGCCAAGAAGCTCGCGAAAGAGCTGGGCTGGCGGTACCTCGATACCGGCGCGCTGTATCGCGCGGTGGCCCTGACGGCCCTCGATCGCGGACTCCCGACTCACGACGGGGAGGGCCTCGGCGCCCTCACGGCAACTCTCGCCATCCGCCAGGACGAGGAGGGGCGGACGTTCGTGGGTGACGACGACGTCAGCAGTGAGCTGCGGACGGAGCGGGTCTCCCAGGCGGCGAGCCAGGTGTCCGCGCACCCGTCCGTGCGACGGGCGCTCGTCGACGTGCAGCGTCGCGTGGCGGACGACGGACCGCTCATCTGCGAGGGGCGCGACATGGGTACGGTGATCTTCCCCGACGCCGCGCTGAAGGTCTTCCTCGACGCGAGTCCTCGCACGCGCGCCGAGCGCCGTCGCGACGACCTGCAAGCGCGGGGCGAAGACGTCGACCTCGATGAGCTCGTGAGCCAGATCGAGGAACGCGACCACCGCGACGCGAATCGCGACACGGCGCCGCTCCTCCAACAGGATGACCAGATTGCGATCGACACGTCAGAGATGTCGATCGAGCGGGTGCTTGAGCGCCTGCGTGAACTCGTGGTGGAACGCTGCGAGAACGGCGGGACCGACAACCGCTTGGGCAACTGTCTGGATAGCCGGATACCGTCGGGCCCGTAGCCCGGCGTCGGCGTCGGCGCGCGCGCGGGACCCCGTGAGCGTCGAGGCCAGCGACGACCCGATCGAGGACGCCGCGAACGGAACGGAGGTCCTTCGGTGAGCTTGGAGGCCCCTGTGGCTTCGGCCCGCCGGAAAGAACCGTCTACATGAGTCGTCTGCAAGCGCAGCAAACGGTCAAGCGTCTCACCATCTCCGCAGAGGAAGAGGAGAAGCTCCTCGAGGAAGCGCTCGGAGAGGGTGGCCTGCAACTGCAGGAAGAGTCGCTGATCGATGCCGGTGTGTCATTCAAACCCGACACGATCGTGAAGGGTCGCATCGTCAAGGTGAACACGGACTCGGTCCTCGTCGACATCAAGTACAAGTCCGAGGGCTTGATCCCGATCGAAGAGTGGGGTGAGACGGTGCCCGAAGAGGGCACCGACATCGAGGTCTATCTCGAAGGGATGGACGACGACGAGGGGATGCTCGAGCTCTCCAAGCGTCGCGCCGATCGCATCCGCGGGTGGGAGCGCATCATCTCCACTCACTCCGAGGGCGACGTGGTCAAGGGCAAGGTCGTTCGCAAGATCAAGGGCGGACTCCTCGTCGACATCGGCATCCCGGTGTTCCTGCCGGCCTCGCAGATCGAGATTCGTCGTGCTGGCGACATCAGCCACTACATCGGCAAGGAAGTCGAGGCGCGGATCATCAAGATCGACGAGTCGCGCATGAACATCGTCGTCTCGCGCCGCAAGCTCCTCGAAGAGAGCCGCGAGAAGAAGAAGCAGGAGATCCTCGGTGGTCTCTCTGAGGGTCAGATCCGTCGTGGCGTGGTCAAGAACATCGCTGACTTCGGCGCGTTCGTGGACCTCGGCGGCATCGACGGCCTGCTCCACATCACCGACATGTCCTGGGGTCGCATCAACCACCCCAGCGAGATGCTCAACATCGACGACACGATCGAGATCAAGGTGCTCAAGTTCGACAAGGACTCGGAGCGCATCGCTCTCGGCCTCAAGCAGAAGACGCCGTCTCCGTGGGAGAGCATCGAGAACCGCTACCAGCCGGGCATGAAGGTCCAGGGCGAGGTCGTGAACGTGATGTCCTACGGCGCCTTCGTGAAGCTCGAAGAGGGCGTCGAGGGTCTCGTGCACGTCTCCGAGATGTCGTGGACGCGCCGCATCAACCATCCGAACGAGATGGTGAACCCGGGTGACGTGGTCGACGTCGTCGTCCTCAACGTCAACCCGCAGAAGCAAGAGATCTCCCTCGGCATGAAGCAGGTCGAGGACAACCCGTGGGACCTGGTCGAGGACAAGTACCCGATCGGCACGATCATTCGTGGCCGGGTGCGCAACCTCACCAACTACGGCGCCTTCGTCGAGATCGAGGAAGGCATCGATGGTCTGCTGCACGTCAGCGACATGTCGTGGACACGCAAGGTCAGCCACCCGCAGGAGGTGGTCAAGAAGGGCGACGTCGTCGAGGCGATCGTCCTCTCCGTCGACCAGGAGAAGAAGCGCGTGGCTCTCGGCATGAAGCAGCTCACCGAGGACCCGTGGGAGTACGACATCCCCAACCGATACCTCGTGGGCGCCGACCTCGAGGGCAAGGTCACCAAGATCACCAACTTCGGCGTGTTCGTCGCGCTCGAGGACGATCTCGAGGGCCTGCTCCACATCTCCGAGCTGTCGGAGAGCAAGGTCGAGAACCCCGAGGAGATCGTCTCGGCGGGCGACCTCGTCAAGGTGAAGGTCATCAAGGTCAACCCGGACGAGCGCAAGATCGGATTGACGCTGCTCGAAATCGTCGAGTCCCAGCAGGGCAACAAGTTGCCCGAGTACGAGCTGATGGACGACGGCGATGACGGCGATGCGGCTGCGGCGACCGGTACCGAGTCGTCGGATGAGGCTGCTCCGGCCGCCGCCGCGCCTGCTGAGGACGCACCCGCTGCGGAAGAGGCTTCGACGCCTGAGGCACCGGCCGAGGAAGCTCCCGCCGAGGAGGCTCCTGCCGAGGAAGCTCCTGCCGAGGAAGCTCCTGCTGAGGAAGCTCCTGCTGAGGAAGCTCCTGCTGAGGAAGCTCCTGCTGAGGAAGCTCCTGCCGAGGAGGCTCCTGCCGAAGAGGCGACCGAGGCGCCCGCCGCGGACGCGTCAAACGAGAACGCGGACGAAGAGAAACCGTCCGCCTGATCTTTCGTCCTTGAAGGGGCGCGCCACCGGGCGTGCCCCTGCCGTCCGTCTCCCGACCCATGCGTGCCTTCACGACGATCCTCGTAATCTGCGCGCTCACGGGGTGCGCGAGTGACCCGTCCGATTCCGGACCGGGCCCCGGCGATCCCCAGCCGGGCCCCGGCGGCCTCGGCGAGGGGGCGGGTGCGGAGTCGCCCACTCCGATGCCGGATGCGGCGTCGGAGCAGTGGCTCGCGCGGATCGAGGTCGTGCAGGGGTTCATTCAGGCCCAGGACTGGGATCGTGCGTTGTCTGCGATCGACGAAGCCGTGCGCGACGCACCGCCCACCGGAGTCGGGGCCCATTTGTCCGCGCTCCGGGTGCAGGTGAAGCAGAACCAGCTCCAGTCCCTCTATGTCGAAGCGCTCATCGTTCTCGACTCGGAGCGTGTCGCGCTCGGCACACCGATCACGGGGCAGATCATCCTCGTGAATCTGTCCAAGAAGCAGCTGGTCATTCCTGCGCAGGTCCGCGGGAACCAGACGACGATCCAGCTCAACCTGAGCTACCGCGAGTTCGACAACCAGGGCGCCCTGTTCACGGAGCGGCGCCAACATCCGGTCCGCATCGGCAAGGACATCGTGCTCGAGCCCGGCGAGCGGCACTCGGAAGCAATCGTGCTTGACTCGCTCCAGTTCGGCCCGCACCGCGTGAACTACCGGCGCTACGAACTCGAGGCGCGGATGTACCCGTCGCAGATCCTCATCGGAGACGAGCCGTTCCCGGGCAACCTGCTCTTCGAACCCGCCCGGTGCGAGGTGTTTCCACGGAACTTCGAGCACCTCATCGAACGCCCGTTGGCACGGCTCGACGAGGCGGTGCGGAAGAACAGCCCGACCCACGTTCCGCTGGCCGCCGCGCTCGTCGCGTTGACCGACAAGGAGAAGGCGATCGGCAAGCTCGTCTCCTTCCTCCGACAGGACTGGGGAAAGGACCCGGACGGCCCTACGCGCGTCGCGTGTTGTGTCGGGCTGCGGATCCTCACGGGGGAGGAGTTGGCGGCACAGCCCGACCTGTGGCTGGAATGGTGGGAAAAACGCGGGCGCTGACGCATGACCGAACCGACGACCGGCGCAACGGAGCCACTCGACCCGGCGATCGCCAAGGAGGTCGCCCGCCAGAAGGAGATCATCCTTCGCGGCGCAGTCGACGTCATTTCGGAAGCGGAGCTCGAAGCCAAGCTCACGCAGAGCCTTCGCGACGGCAAGCCCCTGCGAGTGAAGCTCGGCGTCGACCCCACGTCGTCGTCGCTGCACCTCGGCTTCACGGTCGTGCTCAACAAGCTGCGCGACTTCCAGGACCTCGGCCACGTTGCGGTCCTCATTCTCGGCGATGCGACGGCGATGGTCGGTGACCCCACCGGTCGCAACAAGACCCGCCCGCGCCTGAAGCACGAGGAGATCGTCGCCCATGCCAAGGGCTACCTCGGCCAGGCATCCAAGGTCCTCGACGCTGACCGCCTCGAGGTTCACTACAACAGCGAGTGGCTGCATCAGCTCGACTTCGAAGGGCTCGTCGGCCTCACGGCGCGGTACACCGTTGCGCGCATGCTCGAGCGCAACGATTTCAGTCAACGCTACAAGGACGGTACGCCGATCTACCTGCACGAGTTCGTGTATCCGCTGCTGCAGGGCTGGGACTCGGTCGAGATCGACGCCGATGTCGAGCTCGGCGGCTCCGACCAGCTCTTCAATCTCCTCGTCGGTCGAGATCTCCAGGAGCAGGAGGACCAGCCGGCGCAGTTCTGCCTGACGACCCCACTCCTCCTCGGCCTCGACGGCCAGCTCAAGATGAGCAAGAGCTACGGCAACGCCGTCGGCATCGACGAGCCCGCCGAGGAGATGTTCAAGAAGATCATGCGTGTCGACGACGCGATGATGCGGGACTGGTTCGTTCTCCTCACGCGCGAATCGATGAGCGAGATCGACGCGCTCCTGAAGGACGGCGCCAACCCCCGCGACGTCAAGATGCGCCTCGGTCACGTGCTCTGCACCCGCTACCACGATGCCGCAGCCGCTGACGCCGCTCAGGCGGCGTGGATCTCCCAGGTCTCCAAGAAGGAGCTTCCCGCCGACCTCCCCGCCGTCGCCGTAGGCGGTGTCCTCACCGATGGTCAGGCCTCCGTCGTGGACCTCCTGATGCTGGCCTTTCCCGACCTCAAGAGTCGCGGCGAAGCGCGCCGCCTCATGAAGGGCGGAGGCGTTTCCCTCTCTGGCGACAAGATCACCGACCCCATGGCCATCGTGACCGTGCAGGGCGACGAGATCCTGAAGGCGGGGAAGCGCCGCGTCGCCAAGCTCACTCTCTGACCGGCGTTCCGGGAATCCCCGGAGTCATCGGATCGGTCGTGGCTGACTCTGCTTTGACCCCGAAGTGGAGCAGGGATATCCTTGACTTGTCGTCCGTTGCCTTCGGAGATCACTCCCATGCGCCTCATCGTCGCCCTCGCATTGCCGTTCCTCGTATTGCCGCTTCTCGTGTCGTCCGTGTTTGCGGACGACGTCACCATGAAGAACGGCCGGGTTCACAAGGACGTGACCCTGATCAAGGAGACGAAGACCACCTACACGTTCCTGACCCACGCGGGGGCGCGGCTGACGCTGCGCAAGGCATCCGTAGAGAAGATCGAGAAGAAGCCGACCGTGCGTGGCGAGTTCATGAAGCGCCAGAAGAAGGTAGGCAAGAGGGACGCAGACGGCCTGGTGGAGCTCGCGGCGTGGGCGCAGCACAAGGGGATGAAGAAAGACGCGAGCAAGCTGCTCAAGAGGGCCCTGAGCGTCGATCGCAATCACCAGAAGGCCCACACGCTTCTTGGCGACAAGCTCTACGAAGGCAAGTGGATCTCCGAGGCGGAGTGGAACCGGAAGAACGCGAAGGCCCTCGAGAAGAAGTACAAGGCGCTGGGTTGGAAGAAGAGCGGCGGCAAGTGGCTCAACCCGGTCGAGTTCTATCGCAAGGAAAAGAAGCTGGTCCAGGTGCAGGGCCACTGGGTCGATCCCAAGCTCGCCAAGGAGATCGCGAAGAACCAGCTCGTGTGGCTCGAGGGCGACTGGATCACCGCGGAGGACAAGAAGAAGGCCGACACCGGCTACCGGAAGCTCAAGAAGCGGTGGTGGCCGATCGAGGACCTCGACGAGCGTCACGCCGAGTTCGACGACCCGTGGGTTCTCAAGGGAGAGTTCGTCGAGGTGCACTCGAACGCGCGTCACAAGGACGCGCGCAAGATCCTGAAGTGGGCCGAGGGATACTACGAGAGTTGTCGCAGCCTCTTCGGAATGGAGCACCGGGATCTCTACGACGAGGACAAGGGCCGCCTCGTCGTCGTGTTGGGCCGCGGCGTGAAGTCGTACCAGTTCCTCGGCAAGAACTTCACGCGCGAGGATCGCATCGCCCACAAGTCGTCGGGCTACGGTTCGTTCTATGCCCCGACGTACGGCCAGGGCCGCGGCGGTGGTTGCACCTACCTCCACGGCGACCTGAACTGGGTCCAGGTCTGGGTCGGCAACGCTGTCACCCACTCCTACATCGCGCGCATGTCCAAGTACATGAACACCGATGAGAAGACCTTGGAGGCGCTCGCCGGCTACATCGCGGGGACGCGGAAGGGCAAGTACGCGCCGACGCGGTGGTTCCATTGGCGCTACCTGAATTCACCCGGCGACCGCCCGATCGGTGCCGCGCACGGGATGTACGACCGCATCGGCTACACGACGGAGCACACGCTCTGTCAGGCCGGCTTCCTGCTCCACTTCCTGCGAGAAAAGAACGAAACCGCGTTCCGAGAGTTCTGGAATGCGTTCATCGCGGGGGATGGAGTCATCCTGACCGGGCTCGTGAGACAGTGCTTCGCGAACGGCGGGGAGATCGACGCGCAGGCCCTGGACCAGGAGTTCAGGACGTTCCACGAGGCGTACAACAAGAGCTTCAAACCCTCTCCGGACCGGTAGATCGGGCGTTCTGGGGTCCGGATGGGACGGAGGCGTCTCCACCGGAATCCCCGCTGCGGGCGGGGGAGGGCGTGTCGATCTGCCCCAAGCTACTGTGCCGCAGGACCTTGACGCGCTACCGGCCCAATACCTAAACTCCCTGAAGGTCCCGAACCCGGGCGTTCCTGAGACGTGCCGGGTCACTTGAACTCGACAGGGGGGGCGCATGCGTGGCCATCGCACCGTGTGCCAGCTAGCGGGAGGAATCAGGTCCTCCCACGTGCGTCGAAAGAAGAGAGGGCTGCATCTTGCCAGGGAGCCGGGCACACCTGCCAGCCAGGCTCACGTGGAGGATGCGTGCACAGGACCAACATGAGAGCTTGTCATCGTTGCGAGACTGTCTGGGAGGAGACCGGTCAGCCCGGTTTCAACAACACGTGTTCAGGTTGCGGAATGTCGCTCCACTCCTGCATGAACTGCGCCCACTTCATTGCGAAGGGCTCGGTGCGGTGTCTTGTGGAGCAGGCACCCGACGTGCAGGACCCGGGAGCGGGAAACCGCTGTGCGCACTTCGAATTCGCATCCGTGAACGAGGGTGCGCCGGCGGCGTCGCGGGAAGCGGTGCTCGGCGCGAGCGAGTCCGGGGGAGATGATCCGGCGGCGGCGCGGCGCCGATGGGCGAAGCTGTTCGGAGACTGAGCTCAACGCGCGCGAACGTAGACGCCCTGCGACTCTGCGCTGAGCCGCTTGAGCAAGCGAGCGTCGTGATCGGGGCCGATGCCGACAGTATGGATCACGATGCGGGTCTGCTCGTTGAGGCGGGCGACTTCGCTGCAAATGAGGTCGGACGCCTGGACCTTGCCGGCGGTGGGTTGGCCGTCGGTGAGCAGCATCACGGTGTCGACGATCATCGCCTTCGAGGGTCGGCCGCGTCGTCCCCGCGCTTCGAGCAGGACCATCTCCACGGCGTCGTAGATGTTCGTCTTGCCGTGGGCGCGCAGCGTCTTGACCCACGCGATGATGCCGCGGCGGGTGATGTCGTCGAGCTTGACCATTCGCGGGTGGTAGGGCCGCAGGCCGTTCGAGTAGGCGATGATGTTGATCTTCATCCCCGAGGGGAGCCCCTGGAGCGAGCGGATCAGCTCTCGCTTGGCGCGGTCGAGTTTGGTTTCCTCCTCCCCGCCGAAGCCCGTCGTGGCGACGGCGTTGACCTTCTCGTTCATGCTGCCTGAGATGTCGATGAGGTAGACGAGCGCGTGGGACCGAAAACGCAGCCCGTAGAACTCGTTGCCCTTGCCGGCATCGATCTGGAGATCCTTCTTGGAGATCTTGCGGCCGATCTTCTTGCCGAAGCGACCAGGGCGTTTGTAGTTGCGCTTCGAGTTGCGCCACCAGTCTTCCCAGAGCGCGACGTTGTCGTGGAAGGTGACGCCGGTGAGGTGGCGAAGTACGACGATCGCGTCCTGGAGGAGTCGCCCCTCCTCGCGGCCCACCGCCTGGATGAGCGCCTCCACCGCTTGCGTGCCGCCCACGAGCCGCAGGCTCATGATGGCTGCGCTGCGCACGATGGCGAAGTCGTCGGAGACCGCCCGGCACAGCGCAGGCTCGTTGTCGATGCGGTTCTGGTCGCCGAGCGCGTCGGCCGCGGCGGCCCGGATGTGCGGGTCCCGTGAACGGTGCAGGACCTCGGCGAGCAAGGCCGACGTCTCGTCGCGGGGGAGGACCGCCAACAGCTTCATGAGCGACCGCTTCAGCGGATAGTCCCGCGCGGACCGCGCCTTGCCCAGGAGTGTCTTCAGGTGCTTGTCCTGGTCCGGCCCGGCGAGCGTCTCGAGCGACGCCTTCCAACCCGTGCGAAGCAAGCGATTCTCGCGAGCGATGGTGTGCAACGACTGTCGGCGAAACTGCAGGTCGCCGTTGCACTGGTCGAGCTCATCGCGGGCCTTGAACACCTGTTCCGAGGTGCCGCGCTTCTCTTGCTTTGCGAGTTCCTGGTCGAAACGTCTTCGCAGCTTCTCGAGCTTGAGGATGCGCTTCTCGGTTGCGACGACGGCCCGGCCGTCCGACTCCAGCGCCTTGAGGAATCGCTCGAGATTCGACTCGTGAGGCAATCGGACGAGCGCCTCGGTCGCATCGAGACGATGCGGGCCAGCGGTGCCTCTGCGTGCGTCATCGAAAGCAGCGACCAGCTCCTTGGACGGAGCCGCCGGCTGGGCGAGGACGGGGGAGACGCAGGCCAGGGTGAGGAGGAGCGTCCGGAAGGCCATGGTCAGCATCGTAACTGCTCGTGGCCTGCAACTACCACCCGAGGACATAGGCGAAGATCAGGGGCGCCACGATGGTGGCGTCCGACTCGATGACGAACCGGGGTGTATCGGCCGCCAGCTTGCCCCAGGTGATCTTCTCGTTGGGGACGGCGCCGCTGTAGCTGCCATAACTCGTGGTCGAGTCGGAGATCTGGCAGAAATAGCTCCAGAGCGGGGTGTCCTTGCATTTCAAGTCCTGGATGAGCATCGGCACGACGCAGATCGGGAAGTCGCCAGCGATTCCGCCGCCGATCTGGAAGAACCCCAACGGCGAACCCGCGGTCGTCTCCTGGTACCAGCGGCCGAGCTCCACCATGGTCTCGATGCCGTTCTTGACCGTATTGGCGCTGGCGATGCGGCCAGACATGGCAGCTGCGGCGAAGAAGTTGCCGAGCGTCGAATCCTCCCAGCCGGGGACGAAGATCGGGAGGTCGCGTTCCGCCGCGGCCACGAGCCACGAGTCCTCGGGGTCGATCTGGTACGACGCCGCGAGCGCCCCGTTCTTGATGATGGTGTAGAGCGGCTCGTGGGGGAAGAAGCGGCGTCCCTCCTCGTCGGCCCGGATCCACTCCGAGGCGACCTCGGCTTCGACCCGTCGCATCGCTTCTTCTTCGGGGATGCAGGTGTCCGTGACCCGGTTGAGGTGCCGCTCGAGCAGCGCCAGCTCGTCGGCGGGCGTCAGGTCGCGGTAGTTGGGAATGCGCTCGTAGTGCTCGTGAGCGACGAGGTTGAACAGGTCCTCCTCGAGGTTCGCTCCGGTGCAGCAGATCGCGTGGACCTTCTCCTGGCGGATCATCTCCGCGAGTGAGATCCCGAGCTCGGCCGTGCTCATGGCGCCGGCCAGGGTCACCAGCATCCGTCCGCCACCGTCGAGGAGCTCGAGCCACGCCTCCGCCGCGTCCTTCAGGGTCGCGGCGTTGAAGTGTCGGTAGTGGGTCCGGATGAAGTCGGAGATGGCAGCCATGAGGCTCGGCATCATGGTAGCTCGCGCGGTGCTTCGCGGCACTGGGCCCAACGGTCCATGGGAGGCTGCTCATGGGTTGCGCATAACGTTGATTATCGGACGTTATGGGTGCGAATCAGGCCAAGGGCTCGTCTCTTTCTCGCGAGATCTCCTAACGCGCCTTGCGGGGACGCAGTGGCAGATGCACCTGTCCGGTTCGCGCGATGAGTCCGCTCTCCCACGGCTGCCCGGCGAGGTGGGCCTTGACGTAGTCCAGCAGGTGGTGGAACTGGAAGTGCAGGTCGTGCTCGTCGACGCCGATCGGAGACTTGAAGAAGCACGACAGCCAGGTCATCAGCCCGGACTCCTGCTTGCGGTGGGCGAAGTCTGCGAGGCGCACCATGTCCAGGACGACGGGCGCGGCGAGGATGGCGTCGCACCCCTGCCAGGTGAACTGCAGGGACATCTTGTAGTCCAGGAAGCCCTCGAAGTGGATGAAGTCCCAGGCAGTCTTGAGGTCCTTCAGGCTCGGGACGTAGTCGATGCCGACGTGGGTGTGGAGCGGGTAGCCGAGGATGTTCGAGAGCAGGCCGTCCTTGGTCTTGATCTTGGAGCTCTTGTTCTCGGGGTTGGACAGGACCTGCCCGTCGCGGTCGCCGAGGATGTTGTAGCCCTGCCAGGTCAGGACCTTGAGGTTGCGGTACTTGAACATGGGCGCGAGAGCCGACTTGACGAGGGTCTCCCCCGTCTTGCCGTCGTTGCCCATGATGGGGACCTTGTTCTTCCGTGCGAGAGCCTGGATGGCCGGGACGGTGCAGCCCGTGTTGGGGGTGAAGTTGATGAGGGGCAGCCCGAGCTCGGCGGCTGCGTATCCATAGATGACGCTCGCGCGCAGGGTGCGGCCGTCGTCAGTGTCGAGGAGGCGGCGCAGTCCCTTCATCGTCTCGAGGGACGGGTCCGGCGGTAGCGGGGGCTCCGTAGACGCGACGTTGACGACGACGACCCGGTCGAGGTCGTTCCGTTGCCGAAAGGACTCGATGTCGGACTGGATCGCCGCCACGAGCGCCCGCAGCTTGCCGGGCCGACGGGTCGCTTGACGCGTGCTCAGGCGCCGGATCGTGGCGCCGCAGTTGAACGCCGTTCCGACGCAGACGTTCTCGTCGACGCTGTCGAGATCGTCCTTGATGCTCTGGAGCTTCTCGAGATCGAACGTCCCGTTCTCGCGGTAGATTTCGTACGCACTCTGGTAGACCGTCGAGCGTCGGACGTCGTGTCCACCAAAGACCAGACCGTCAAGGGAGGCGAGGTCGAGCTGGTTGAAGGGCGGCGTCTCCGTGAGCATTCCGGCTCCGGAGACGAGCTTGCGCGCGGCCATGATCGTTCCGACCACCATGGTCGTCGCGAGGCCGCCGTGGGCTCCGATCAGCCACACTCCGCAGCGTGCGTTCTTCTTGGTCATGAAACCCTCAGGCTGAAAGCGTGCGGGATTGGCCGGGCGTTCACGGCGATCCGTCCAGGAAGGACAGGTTGGCTGCAACGATCGGGACCCGGCGTCCGAAGCCGAACGCCTTGGTCGACACCCGGATTCCCGGTGCCGCCTGTTGTCGCTTGTACTCGCTGCGGGCCACGAGGCCGACGATCCGCTCCGCCGTGACGCGATCGACGTCCGGCAGCTGGCCCAGGATGTCCCGGACGCCCAGGTTCTGGTCGACGTGAAGGGCCAGGATCTGATCGAGGACGTCGTATGGCGGAAGCGAGTCGGAGTCCTTCTGATCGGGACGCAGCTCCGCGGACGGAGGCTTCTCGATACTCTCCAGCGGCAGGCGTCCGGCCGCGTGATAGCGCCGGGCGATCCGGTAGACGTCCGTCTTGTAGACGTCGGAAATGGCAGCGAGCCCGCCGCTCATGTCGCCGTACAGCGTGCAGTACCCGACGGCGAGCTCGGACTTGTTGCCGGTGGTGACCACGAGGGCGCCGGTGCGGTTGGAGATCGCCATGAGGAGGAGGCCCCGCGTCCGCGCCTGGATGTTCTCCTCCATGACGCCGAACGGCCCCTCCCCCACGACGTCCAGGGCGAGCGAGCGGAGCGCGTCATAGGCCTCCGCGACGGGGGCGACGTGGAACGCGATGTCGTTCATCTCAGCGAGACGCCTGGCATCGTCGAGGCTCCCCTCGGACGAGAAGCCAGACGGCATCGCCACGCCGGTGACGTTCTTGGACCCGAGCGCGTCGGCGACGAGACACGCGGTGACGGCGGAGTCGATTCCGCCCGACAGACCGAGGACGGCGTGGCGGAATCCGCACTTGCGGGCGTAGTCGCGGATGCCACACACGAGCGCCTGCTCGAGCTGCGCGGGTCCATTCTCGTTGGCTGAAGACGCCGGCTCGCCGGCGAGGGGAACGTCAACCAGGACGAGGTCGTCGGCGAAGCGCGCGCCACGGTGCGTCAGGGTCCCGTCGGGGTTCGCCGCACAAGATGAACCGTCGAAGAGGATCTCGTCGTTTCCACCCCACAGGTTCACGAGCAGGACCGGGCGGCCCAGGCGCTTCGATGTTTCGCACACGAGCTGTTCGCGCTCGACGGGCTTACCTTGGTGGTAGGGCGACGCTGAGAGGTTGATGATGACCTCGGCGCCGTGGCGTACGAGCTCCTGCGCGGGATCCCGGGCGTACACCGGAACGTCCAGAGTCTGCGGCATGACCCAGATGTCCTCGCAGAGGGTGACGCCGAGCAAGGTGCCGCGGAAGTCGAACGGCGGCGCTCCCTCCCCCGGTTCGAAGTACCGCGCCTCGTCGAAGACGTCGTAGTCCGGCAGGAGCGTCTTGTCGAACACGGCGCGGACATCGCCGTCATCCAGGAGAGCGGCAGAGTTGGCGAATGGACGGCCCGGGCCCTCACGACGGCGGACCGTTCCGACCAGAAGCGCCACCTCGGTGGTCTCGGCTGCGAGCTCGCGCAGCGCGGCCTCGGCGGCCTCGACGAAGCGGCGTCGGAACAGGAGGTCTTGTGGTGGGTACCCGACGATGGCCAACTCCGGGAACACCGCGAGGTCGGCCCCGAGCGAGGCGACGGTTCCGGCGACTTCCCGGATCCGCTCCACGTTGCCCGGGATGTCCCCCGGGATCGTGTTGATCTGGCAGAGGGCGATGCGGAGGGGCCGTTTCACGGGGGACGATAGGGGTCCGCTCCGTGGCCATCAACGTCCTGGACCGGCACTCGAGGCGTTACGGCCCGGAAACGCCGTTCCCGAACCGTAACGATCTCGCGAGGCAGGCCGGGGATCGGGGTCGGCTCCTCCCCCCGGCTTGTCGACGATCCTCGACCGCAAAGCACTACGAAATGGCACCTTAGGTCCACCCCGGTTTTCGCCGTCATCGATCTCCTGTGAAGGCACCGCAGGCACGGACCTTGCGCTTCATGCGGCCGGGCCGGTGGCTCGTTCCCGGCCCAAGCTTCGAATTCCACTCCGTTTGGAAACTCATTCCGTTCCTTGGAGACCTCGATCATGCGCAAGACCCTGAGCTTGTTGGGCTGCGTGTTCGCACTGTGCCTCTTCGCGGATGCCGCGTTGGGCCACGGCGGCACGTACACCGGCCCTGGCGGCGGCGGCACGCCGGGCTATGGCGGCCCGACGGGTGGTGGCACCGGTCAGCCCGGTGGCAACCCGGGCAACGGCCCTCCGGGTGGCTCGACGCCTCCTCCGGGCAGCCCCGGCGGCACGAGCGGCAACCCCGGCGGCGGCGCGCCTCCTGTGCGTCCTGGCGGTGGTGCACGTCCTAGCGGCGGCCGTGGTTTCGGCGGGACGACACCGGGCGGCAAGAAGAGCAAGTACACCCCGAAACACCTGAACTGGGACTGGTGGTGGGACCTCAACGAGGAGCGCTTCCTCAACCTGAAGTCCAAGGTTCGCCAACAGGCCGCGGCGTCCGAGAACAAGGACAAGTTCCTCGGTGGGGTGGACGATGGCGACGATATCGCCCTGGTCTCCCAGAAGCTGACCCGGAACTCGATCCTGCCGGCGCTGAAGCTCGCGCTGAAGGACAGCTACTACGATGCCCGCGCGGGTGCGGTGATCGCGCTCGGTAAGGTCGGCAAGGGCGAAGAGCTGATCGACAACATCAAGGGCCTGCTCAGCGACAAGGACAAGGTCGTTCGCGAGTCGGCATGTCTCGCTCTCGGCATCCTCGGTTCGAAGGGTGCCGTCACGGACCTCTTCGAGGTCGTGAGGAACACCCGGAAGGGCAAGAAGCTCGTCGGGGTGGGCACGCGCGACATCCTCAACCGCACCCGGGCGTTTGCCACGGTCGCGATCGGCCTCATCGGCACGCGCGGTCAGCTCGACAGCGAGATCACCGGCGAACTGCTGAAGCTGGCGCAGACTCCGTCGAAGCAGAAGGACCTTCAGGTCGGCCCCGCGCTCGCCCTGCAGCTCATTCCGGGCAACGACGCCGTCCCGCAGATGCTCGAGATCTTCAAGGACTCCCAGCAGGACCGATTCGTCCGCGCCCATATCGGCGTCGCGCTGGGCAAGGTCGGGGCCAAGTCGGCCGTCGGCACGCTCGTCAAGGGCCTGTCCGACAAGGTCAACTTCGTCCAGTACTCGAGCGCCATCTCCCTCGGTCTTTTGACGGAGAAGGAAGATCGCGACACGATCAACAAGCTCATCCGCAAGGCGAAGAGCGCGTCCGACCGTGGCACGCGCAACTTCTGCATCATGGCGTTGGGCGAGATCGGCAACGCCAAGGGCCGCGCGTTCCTCATGGAGCTCGCGAAGAAGGGCAAGCTGCACGATCAGAGCTTCGCGTGCCTCGCTCTCGGCGTCATGGGCTTCAAGTTCGACGACGAGAAGACCGAGATGGGTCGCCTCATCCTCGATCTGTACCGGAAGACCAAGTCCGAGTCGCAGCGTGGCCCGATGGCCATCGCGCTCGGCCTTCTCGAGTACGTGCCCGCCCAGGACGTGATGCGTCAGGGCCTCGTCCGCCCGGGTTCCCAGAACCTGAAGGGCAACCTCGCGACCGCGCTCGGTCTCATGAACGACAAGCACGCGATTCCCTCCATCCAGGAGCTGGTGAAGCAGAAGGGTGACCCGGACCTGCGCAAGCGCGCCGCCATCGCCCTCGGCCTCCTCCAGGACACGGAAGGCGTTGAGATCCTCCGCAAGGTCATCAGCGAGTCCACCGCGTCAAAGGCCATTCTCGGCGCTGCGACCGTTGCCCTCGGCTACATCGGTGATCGCTCCGCGGTGGAGATCCTCGTCGACTTCGTCGAGAACCCGAAGAAGACCCACCAGGACGTCACCCGTGCGTTCGCGACGGTCGCCCTCGGTTTCCTCGGCGACAAGGACGACATCCCGCTCCTCTCCAAGATCCACGAGCACTCCAACTACCTCGCGCAGACCGCGGCGTTGGCCGAGCTGCTCTCGATCCTGTAGCAGGACGAGATCCACGAGCCCCTGAAAGCGGGTCGGTGCTTCGGCACCGGCCCGTTTTTCTTGTTGGTGGGGGTTGGGCGTCGGTGGCTCGAAGAGGTTGGTGGTTTCCCCATGGAAGCCACCGACGCCCCTGTCTCCCCGTTACCGGGACGCCACGTCGTTTCCACCCGGTAATCCCTCACCGCCTCGCCTTGGCCGCAAGTGCCTGGGGGACGTGCGTTCGCTGCGAGGCACACTCCTTGCGATGAGCCCCTTGCTCCTGACGCAGCATTCAACATGGAGTCTGACTGATGCTGCGCTCTACACTTCTTGCATGCGCGCTGTTGGCCCTGGTGATCGCCAGCGCGCCTGCAGTGCTCGCTCATGGCGGCAACTACACGGGTCCCACCGGTGGCGGCACCCCGGGCTATGGCGGGCCCACCGGCGGTGGCACCGGGCAGCCGGGTGGTGAACCCGGCAACGGCAATCCTGGCGGTGGCGACCCGGGGACGACGGGCCAGCCCGGTAACCCTGGCGGCGGCGCGGGCGCCCCGGTGCGGCCTGGCGGCGGCGCCAGAAGCGGCGGTGGACGCTCCCTTCGCGGCGGGCGTACGGCCGGTCGTACCAAGAAGACCGCAGGCACGGGTTACCTCGATTGGAACACGTGGTGGGACCTCAACGAGGAGCGCTTCCTCAACCTGAAGCACAAGCTCGGGGGTCGGGACAATTCCTCGGTGGACCGCGACACCATCTGGGGTCTGAAGGACGACGACATCGCTCGGGTCACCCGCAAGTTGATCCGCAACGCCGTCCTGCCCACCCTGAAGGTGGGCCTCAGCGACAGCTTCTACGACGTACGCGCCGGCGCGGTCATCGCGCTGGGCAAGGTCGGCGACGCGAGCCGGCCGGAGCTCGTGGAGGACATGTCCGCGTTGCTCGCCGACACTGACCAGCGGGTCCGGGAGTCGGTGTGCCTCGGTCTCGGCATCCTTGGCAGTACCGATGCGCTTCCGATCCTCAGGGAGATCCTCGAGGACACGCCGAAGGGTCGCAAATGGGTCGGCCGGTCGCAGGTCGCCTCGCGGACGCGGGCCTTCGCGTCGGTCGCGGTTGGCCTCATCGGAGCCCGCGAGAAAGTCGGCTTCGACAACCCGGCCGTCGCGTCCGTGCTCGCGAACCTGACCCGTCCCGGCGCCACCCTGGACCTGCAGGTCGGTCCGGCCATCGCATTGCAGCTCATGCAGTCGAAGGACATGGCTCCCGCGTTGATGCAGGTCCTGAAGGACGAGACGCAGGCCCCGAAAGTCCGTGCGCACGTCGCCGTGGCGATCGGCAAGCTGGGGCACGAGGGCGCGGTCGGTACGCTGAACGCACTGCTCGGCCACAAGCACAACCACCTCGCTCGTTCGGCGGCCATCGCCCTCGGGCTGCTCGGCAAGGCCGAAGATCGCCGCACCGTCGGCAATCTCATTCGGCAAGCGCGCGGGGCCCGCGACCGCGGCCTCAAGAACTTCGCGATCATGGCGCTCGGTGAGATCGGTGGGTCGAAGGCCCGCGCTGCCCTGATGTCGTTGCTGAAGACTGGGAAGGGCCTCGACCGCAACTTCGCGGCGCTCGCGCTCGGCGTTGACGCGTTCCAGCACAAGCAGGATCGCAGGGACATCGGCCGCCTTCTCCTCAAGAAGTTCACTACCGAGAAGAACGACGTCTTCCGCTCCGCGGCGGCGATCGGTCTCGGGCTGGTGGGCTACGAGCCTGCGCGGCAGCCGCTTCGCGCCATCCTCGCCAAGGGCGGAGCGCAGACCCTGAAGGGTCACGTGTGCACCGCGCTCGGACTCATGAACGATCGCGACGCCATCCCGGCGATCACGAAGCTCGTGGCCGACAGGGGTGATCCGGATCTGCGCAAGGCTGCGGCGATCTCGCTCGGTCTGCTTCGCGATCTCGAGGCCGTGGACACGCTTCGCAAGGTCATCGCGGCCTCGACCAACTCGAAGGCGATCCTGGGTGCGGCGACGGTCGCGCTTGGCTACATCGGTGACCGCTCTGCGGTGGAGATCCTCGTCGACTTCGTAGAGAACCCCGACCAGAAGCACCAGGGGGTCTCGCGTGCGTTCGCGACCGTCGCGTTGGGGTTCCTCGGTGACAAGGACGAGCTCCCGATGCTGTCTCGCATCCACGAGCACTCCAACTACCTCGCCCCGACCTCGGCGCTGACCGAGCTCCTCACGATCCTGTAGATCAGCATGGTGAACCGACCGGCACTCATCGTCCTCGCGTGCATCCTCTGGGCGGCGACTGGTAGCTCCGTTCGAGGGCACGGCTGCTCGGGCTATCGCGGACCGACGGGGGTGATGGTGCCGCAGGTTCACCCGTGGATGGTGCCCGGCAAGCTCGGGAACCTCCCCGGGTCACCGGGCGGGCCGGCGCTTCGAACCATCTTCGACGTGCAGGTGGCGTTGGCCGATCCGGTACCCGGAGTCCGTGCGCGGGCCATCCGCTTCGCTCTGACCTGCCTCCACGGCCCGCGTCTGGCCATCCGCCGCGGGCTCCGCGACGGAGCGCGCGAGCCCCGGCAGACCGCAGCACTTGCGCTCGGCGTGTTCGGTGGAGAGGCGAGCGCGCGTGGGTTGCTCCATCTTCTCCGAGACGATCTCGCGGGACGCGCCATGACGGCGGGCGGGGCGAAGCGACGGCGCGCCGTGGCCAGCAATGAGCTGCGCGTTCCCGAGGATGTCCGGGGCGCGGCCGCCGCGGCCCTTGGCCTGTGCGGCCGTAGCGACCCGCTGCCACCCGTGGCGCGGCGCTGGCTGGACCTCGCCGCGCGGCTGCGCCACCCACACCGCGACACGATCCAGATCGGGGCCGTCATCGGTCTGCGAATCCTGGACGACCCCGCCGCTCGTGCCACCCTGCGCACGATTGCGGCCAACGCTCACCTGACGCCGGGCGTGCGTGCGTGGGCGGCGGGGAGCCGTCGACTGGAGACCGCCCAATTGACGTGCGATCCGAGCGCGTTGGTGCGTGCTCTTCGACCCTCAGGACACCGAGCAGCGGTCCGGACGCTCTTCATCGACTGACCCGATGCCCCTGCCGCTCACGGCGAGCATGCGGTGCGGTCCCCGCTCCCCTGCTTCACCCGCGCAGCGTCAAACGCCGCGCGAGAACGACCGTCCCCCCGACGAGGAGGCTGCCGATGATCATCATGATCGTCTGACGTGACCCGGCATCGTTCAGTGAGGCCTGGATGTCGGACTGACGACGCGCCTCCCGGAGCCAGATCCCCCGCGTCTTGGTGTCCCGGGCGGCGTTGGCCACCGCGCGGGCCAATGCGGCGGCGCGTTCGTGGCGCCAGGAGCGCGCGGCGACCTCATGGGCACGCTGGATCGCGTCCGAACCGGGCTGGCGTTGAAGCACGTGATCGAGATCGGACTCCGCTCCGCGGAGCAGCTTGAGCCTGAGCCGGACGAAACCACGACAGTAGCGCAGCGCCGTCTCTTCGGGGTGCGTCGCGATAGCCGCGTCGAGAGCGTCGAGCATCGACCGGGAGAAGCCGTGTGCGCGGAAGTCCGTGTAGGCGCGGCGGAGCACCTTCTCGCGGGTCTCTTTGTTCCCGATGAGTGGCGTGAGGCGCGCGGCCGCCTCGTCTCCGCGCGCGGCGCGGAGCGACTCGAGGACGGC
>NZBC01000098.1 GCA_002687715.1 Planctomycetota bacterium
CCGCCGCCACCGCCGCCACCGCCACCGCCGCCACCGCCGCCACCGCCGCCACCGCTGCCGCCACCGCCACCACTCCTGATACCGGTGCTGCTGACGGCACGGTCACGACCGCCACGGTCACCGCCGCCACCACTGACACCGGTGCCAACACTGCCACCGGTGCCAACGCTGCCAACCCCGCCACGATCACCACCCCCGTCGCCGCCAACGCGGACGCCGCGGGATCGTCGGCCACCGCCGGGTCCTCGGAGCAGAACGCCGAGATGCCGACGACCCCCACCCGGGAAACGAAGGCCGTCGTAACGCAGACGGCCGACCGTTCGACGCCCCTTCCGACGACGACCGCGACTGCGGGGTCGGCCACGACGGCGGCCACGACACGAACGGGCGCGGCGCCCAACCCGGCCGCTCCCATCAGCGGGTCCGCACCGACACCGGCCGCTGGCTCGGACGGGACGGCGGGCGAATCGTCACTGGGATCGCAGAGCGAAGGACGCAACGAATCGCAGCCGGAGACGTCCGGGTTCGGAGCGCAGCCCAACCCAACGGTCTCCAAGGCGCCGAACTCCTCCCCCGCCTACGACGCCGCGTCGAAGCTGTCACCGCAAGACGACCCGGCCGCGAAGAGCGCGACGCACCCCCACCCCGACCGCGCCGCGACCCAGGACGTCAGCGCCGCGCAATCGACCTCGCGCACGGAGGCCGCGGCCGCACCGATCGCGCCGTCGAGCACCGTCACCATCGAAGCCCCGACCGCCGAGGCTCCCGCCGCGTCCACCGGCATCGCATCCGCTACAGGCGTCTCCCGCGCGTCCACGATGCGCCCCGCCGCTACGGCCGCTCCAGCGAACGATGGCCTGGACGTCGAGCGCATCCTCGACCAGGTCAAGCTCCGGCTCGCTCCGAAGCGCCCCGAGATCACCGTGCGGCTTGACCCGCCGGAACTCGGCCGACTCCACCTGAAGCTCGCCATGCGCGGAGGCCAGCTCTCCGCCACGGTGACGGCTGACGACGCCCGCGTTGCGCGGCTGTTCGAGTCCGACATCGGACGCCTCGTCCGCACGCTCGATGAGGCCGGCATCCGGGTCGGCCAGATCGAAGTGCGCGCAGAAACGGGCTCGGCGAACGACGCGCCGCGCGGCGACGTGTCGCAGCAGACCCAGACCGATCGTGACCGCGACGGGCGGGACGGCGCGCACCGATCTGCGCGTCCTCAGTCGGACGTTGACGTCGACGCGTCCCTGGAACCCAAGAAGAGCGTCGTCGCGCACGGTAGCGAAGGTGCCCTCGACGTCTTGATCTAAGGAGCAGCAATGGAACCTAACGCCATCCAACCCACGCAGGCCAGCGGCCTGACGGCGCAGTTCGGGAATCAGGACGTCAACAAGCAGGCGTTCCTCAACCTGCTCGTCACGCAACTGCAAAACCAGGACCCCTTCGAGCCCGTGGGGAACGAGGAGTTTCTGGCGCAGCTCGCGACGTTCTCGCAACTCGAGGAGTCGCAGTCGACCAACGCGCTGCTCGGCAACCTGATCACGATCAACCAGGCCGACCTCGCACTGGGCGGCCTCGCGCAAGGGGCGAGCCTCGTCGGCAAGGTGGTCGAGTACCTGGACCCCGAAACCGGACAGCAGATCCGCGGGACCGTCTACAGCGTCTTCTTCGATCCGGGCGGCGTGCTCGTCGAAGTCGACGGCAACATCGTGCCGGCAGGGAGCATCGTCACCATCAGCACCGAGGCACCAAGCAGCCTGTCTACCAGCAACGGCGGGACAGGTTCGGGAAGTCCTTCGGGCACCTCAGGTACCTCAGGCACCACGGGTGGCTCGCCGGGAACTCCGACCTCACCAACCGGATCCACCACTCCGGTGGACGAGGGTCCCACAACCTAGTCGTCCCGAGGACGTCGCCAGACCGCATTCCGTCACCCAGAAGCGTAGAGAAAGAGAGAGATCATGCAGAGGGCCCTTCTGTCCGCGTTGTCCGGACTCCGTATCAACCAGCAGTACCTGGACATCATCGGTAACAACCTCGCCAACACGTCCACACCCGGCTACAAGCAGAACCGGGTGACCTTCACCGAACTCATGGGCCAGACGCTGAGACCCGCGTCCGGGCCGACCAGCGACACGGGCGGTCGCAACCCGTCGCAGATCGGCAACGGCGCGGCGATCGGGTCGATCGACCGCAACTTCGCGCAGGGAAGCCTGCTCAGCACGGGGCGGAACCTCGACCTCGGTATCCAGGGCGACGGGTTCTTCGTCGTGTCCGACGGCAACGAGAACTACTTCTCGCGTGTCGGCACCTTCGGCCTCGACGCGGACGAGTACCTGGTGGATCTGCGCTCCGGCTACCGCGCGCAGAACATGCTGGGCGGCGACATCCAGATCCGTCTCAACACCGTCATCCCGGCAGAAGAAACGACCAACGTCGACTTCCAGGGAAACCTCCCGGGCGTCATCGAAGGCCCGCTCGCTGAGGAGCTGCTGACGGACGCGCCGTTCGAGAATCACCAGCCCGCAGTGGTGATCGCGGACAGCGCTGAACCCTACGTCGTCAACAACGGCGATGACCTCCTCATCGAGGTCGACAACGGCGCGATGGAGAACATCAACATGACGGGCATTGCGACCGCGGGCGCGGCCACCGCGGCCGAGCTCGCCATCGCAATCAATGACGCCAACATCGACGGGCTCACGGCCGTCGACAATGGCGGCACGCTCGAGTTGCGCACCAACAGCACGGGATCGACTTCGGCTCTGTTCCTGTCGATGTCCTCCGGCAACCAGGTCGGCCAGGCGGTGTTCAACGCGAGCCTCGGCACCACCGTCCTCGGCAGCGAGGCGACCGCGGTTGGCCTCACCAACCTCAACGACCTCTCTGCCAACACCCGCGACTACGAGGCGGGTGACCGCATCATGCTCAGCGGGACGCTCATCGACGGCGCCGCGGTCATGGGCGAGTTCGTCTATGGCGACCCCGCAGTGAACCCGCAGTATCACGGCACCGACCTCGCCGCGATGGTGAGCCGCTTGAACCAGGTCCTGCTCAGCACCGACCCGAGCAACGGCGCCACCGCGACGTTCGAGACCGACGGCACCATCAAGGTCGTCGCCAATAGCACCGGCGCCGCCAACGTCACCGTGCTCGTGCAGGACGTCCCGAGCACCGACCCCCTCAACCCCGCCGGCCAGACGAACTGGACGACTCACTTCTTCCGCAACACCGTGCAAGGCGCGGATCCGGACGACTACTCCGTCGTGACGAGCATTTTCGACTCGACGGGTCAGCCCCACAGTCTCACGCTCGACTTCGTTCGGGCGAACGACGGCACCTGGACGCTCACCCCGTCCATCGATCCCATCGAGGGGACGATCCTCACCCCACCCATCACCGGCATCGGTTTCGATCAGAACGGCATGCTGAACCAGGTTCCCCCGTCAGGCATCGACATCCAGTGGTCGACGGTCCCCGGCACCCACACCGTCAACCTCGACCTCGGGACGGCAGGCGTGACGGACGGGCTCACCCAGTTCGGCCTCGCCGGGTCGGCCATCGGGCTCGCCGATGGCTACACCGCCGGTTCGCTGAACTCGATCTCGGTCCGCGCAGACGGCGTCATCGAGGGCTTCTACACCAACGGCCAGATCCAGGATCTCGATCAGCTCGGTGTCGCTCTGTTCATGAACCCGATCGGGCTCGACGGCGTCGGCGGCAGTCTGTACTCGATGTCCTCGAACTCGGGGCAGCCGATGATGGTGGCACCGCAATCGGGATCGGCCGGGGCGATCGTGGCGGGCTCGCTCGAGGCGTCCAACGTCGACATCGCCGAGGAGTTCGTGCATCTCATCGAAGCGCAACGGAGCTTCCAGGCCAACGCGCGGATGATCTCGACGACCGACGAGATTCTCGCCGAACTCGTGAACCTCGTGTAGCCCCGGTAGCGCGACGATGATGCACCACCAGGTCGACGTCAGGAAGCGCATCTCCGGGATCAAAGATGCCAAGGGGGTGGGGAGCGACAACCTCAATCCGCTGTGGTTCCTCCTCGCCGGCGTCTTGGTCGTGGGCGCGATCATCTCCTTGACCCAGCGGCGCCAGCGACGGCTGCACCAACAGTCGGAGCAGCGTCGCCGGGCCGAGCAGACGGCGGCGATGGAAGAACGGCTGAAGGAGCAGCAGAACAAGGCGGGGCGGCTGTCATTCGTCGACCCCGGCGAGCGGCCGCTGGCGGAATCGGTGGCGGCGCAGGCGCTCCTCGCCATCCGGAGCGATCAGGTTTGCGCGCTCTTCTCCGCTCAACCAGGACATCCACCGATCCGTGCTCACGTCACCGATCACCACGACGACGGACTCGAATTCGTACCGACCGGCAACGAACGCAGCTGGCTCGACGAGGGTCCCGGCTGGTGCGTGCGTCTCGAGGGCGCCGGCGAAGCAGTGGTCTTCCCGGTGGTGTTCATGCCAGCGCGCGACGTCACCGATCCGGACGGGATCTTCGCACTCTCCGATGGTCCGGGGGCGCGACTGCTGCACTCCGGTCGGGAAGGAGTGGAGCTCTCGGCCACCGTGCTACCAGCGGCCGGTCTCACCGGGTCGAACGGAGAGGTCGCAGCGGCCACCGTGCTGGCACTCGGAATCAACACGGCGGTGGTGAGCTGTTCCCGCAGCCTCCACCGCGGGGATCGCGTCTCCCTCCGCATCGCGCTGCCTGACGAGCCAGATTCGGTGGAGTTCTCCTCCCGGATCCGGTCAGTCAAGCGCGACGAATTCGGACGCCAGCTCTCGGAGTTCGCTCTGGAAGCCAGCCCTGGCGCCGGGCGCGACATCCTCGCCCGGTTCCTCGCATCTACCACTCTTCAACCTGCTGGCTGACGGAGGATTCGACGATGTCACCCACGACCGACAAGCTGCTTGAACGCGGTGAAGGTCTCTTCATGAACGACGAGTTCGAAGCCGCCGCGCGCTGCTTCGAGCAAGCCGTCGCCGCCGACGCCGCATGCGGTCGCGCCTGGAACGACCTCGGCGCCGCACGCCATGCCCTCGGTGATGAGCCGGGCGCATTGACGGCATTCGGCCGCGCGGTGGAGATTGCACCGGACGACACCGATGCGGTCATCAATCTGACCCAGCTGTTGATGGCCGGGGATCGTTCCCAGCAGGCACCGCCGCACCTCCGTCGAGCGCTGGCCGCACATCCTGATCATGACGAGCTGCGCGCGCTACTCGACCAGCTCGGAGTCGAGGGACCGCAGCACCCCGCGGCCGTCCTCCTCGATTGGGACCGAACGCTGCGGAGGCATCGCGTCCTCCTTCGCCATGTCCTCGAGCAGACCGGGTATCGGCCGTGGTCAATCGGGCGCGACCTCGTCGAGGCGCTCGCGGGTGCGTGGGAGTGTCCCGTCGTCGACGCTGCAGCCCGCATCATCGACTCGTTGCCGACTGGGATCGTGGTCGTCGAAGACGGCGTCGGGGAGACGTCAGGTCTACGAGACCACGCCCGCACCCGAGGTATCCCGACGCTCGAGATCACGCCCGGCCCACGGCCCACCGAGGACCGGGTCATCGACGCGACCCTCGAACCGGAGCCGTTCGTGGAAGCGCTTCTGTCGACCATCTCCGCCCTCATCCCGCCGGTATCCACGGCCCCGTGCATCGACGTCGATCCGCTGCTCTCCATCGTGATCCCCACCTACTGCCGAGAGGTCTGTCTGCGCAACTTGTTGGACCGAATCGCGCTCCAGGACCTCCCACCCGCGCTCTTCGAGGTGTTGGTCGTGGACGACGGATCGCCGACACCCGTCACGGAGTGGTTGGACGCGAGCTGCGTTCCGTATTCACTACACCTCGATTGGCAGGAGAATGCCGGCCCCGCGACCGCACGCAACCGCGCGATCGCACGCGCCCGCGCGCCCTACCTGCTCATCCTCAATGACGACGCCGTACCCGCGCGCGACAACTTCCGCCGCCATCTCGTCGGCCAACTCGGCACCGATCAGCCAACGACGATCCTGGGCAGCTTCGACTTCGATGCGCGGGCGTGCGAGGACCCGTTCACGGACCTCATGCAGCATTCGACCCTCCTGTTCGAGTACCTCGCAATGAAGGCGGGCGGTACGTACGGGTGGCGGTTCTTCTATACCTGCAATCTGAGCCTGCCCAAGGCATCGGTCGACGCGGTCGGCGGCTTCGACGAGTCGTTCCGCCACGCGATCTGCGAGGACACGGAGCTCGGAGTGCGACTCGACGACGCGGGGGTCCCGCTGCTCTATGACCCTCGGATCCGCTCGTGGCACGACCATGACATGGATCACCAGCGCTATCGCCGACGCAGTGCGCTGCTGGGGCACTATCGCCTCCACTTCGTCGACCGGCATCCGCACATGGCCGGCAGGTTCCTCGGCGGGGAGCGCGAAGGCTTCAACCGCGATGCGTGGCTGCTTATCCGCCTGAAGACCGAGGAGATAGCCCCCGAGATCCCCGACCTCCTTCTTGACCTGAAGGCCGCGGAAGAGCGGGCACGGGCCTGGCCTGCAGGAGCGCCCGAGCGCAAGGCGGAGCTCCTCGCCATGACGAAGGTGGTCGACCGCGTCGGAATCCACGACTGGCTGCGGGGCATGCTGGACACGCGGTTCGGCGCTGCGCAACCCGCGACGCCGCGGCCCGCACCCATCGACGCAAAGACCACGATCATCATCCCAAACCTGAACGGTTTCCCGCACGTCAAGGACTGTCTCGATACGCTCCGCACGCACACCGACGGTCCGCTACAGACGGTGATCATCGACAATGGATCGAACGACGGCAGCCTAGAGTGGCTCCGCACGCAGCACGACATTCAGCTCCTCGAGATGGGCACGAACATCGGCGCACCCGCCGCACGAAACGCCGGGCTCCAGATCGCCGAGGGCGAGACCATCGTGTTCAGCGATAACGACGTCCTGTTCACACCCAAGTGGCGCGAGCTCCTCATCGGCCACCTGGGGACCTGGCCAGACATCGGCATCGTCGGCCCGATGAGCGACTACGTCTCGGGTCCACAGAAGACGCACGAGGGCGAGCAGCACGGTGAAGACCTCGACGCGTTCGCACGACGCTTCACGGACGCCCACCGCGGCAGGGGAAACTACGCCTCCCGGCTGATCCTGTTCTTCATGATGTGCCGCAGGGACGTCATCGAGAAGATCGGTGGCATCGACCCGATCTATGGACGCTGGGGCTTCGAGGACGACGACTACTCGCTACGCACGCTCGCCGCGGGGTTCGAACTCAGGATCGCGCAGGACTGCTTCATCCGTCACCTCGGCAGCCGCACGTCGAAGACCGCCAATATCGACTACGGGAGCCTCCTGCGCGAGAACTGGGAAGTGTTCAAGCGGAAGTGGCGCCTACCCCAGCATCTCGCCTACGGCGAACCGTGGACGGTATCGACGGTCCTGAACCGCCCCTTCAACCGCGCGGAGCATTGGGTCCCGCTCGACGCCGGCTTGCCGGCGGCCGCGGCGACCTAGGAGATGAGACCAGGTACAAGGAGAACCCAGGATTCCAGAGCGAAGCTGTCTCTTCACCTGGGTTCCTGGGTCCTCCTTGGCACCTGTGCATTCCAACCGTCCCCTGCGATGTGGTGCAGCAAGCAGACGGCAAAAAAAACGCGGGACGCGCTCTCGCACGTCCCGCTCGTCTCCCTCCCACGTCCCGGCCACTCCCCCAAGGGCCGAGACTCGTTCAGCAGTATGTGTCCCGCTGATCGGGCGCGCGCAGCCGCCTAACCGCATCGCGCCATGCATGACTTCGTCTCGGTCGTGGGTGAAGGCGCAGGAAAGATTTTCGCCGCGGTGTCGAACCACGCACCACGGGGAAAGCGGTTCCGCGTGAACGGGAAAGGCGTTCAGGGTCGCGCTGCGCGCAGCAAAAGACGGACGCGAATGCGGGTTGGACACAAGTAGCTCCAGGCGGTGCGGATGCGTCGCACGGCGGCCTGACGGCACGGCGCGGGCGTGGGACTTGCATTGAGTGAGGCGGCCCGTGGTTCCACCACAAACGACCCCGGGCGCGTTTCTTTTCTTGAGAGAGAGAGAGCTAAATGAACGACGGCTATCACGCCGTGGGCAGCGCCCTCAGTGCCGTGCTGCGCAGGCTCGAAGTGGCGACGAAGGACGTCATCAACGCCAAGACGCCCGGGTACCAGAAGCACGTGCTCACCACGCAGTCCTTTGCGTCTGACCTGGATCGCGAGCTGGGACGGCCCGGCGCGCTGGTAAAGACGTCTGAGAACGTCGCGTTTATTCAGGGTTCGCTCGTACCTCGCGCCTCGGACTCCGCGATCGCGCTCAAAGGCCCGGGGTTCTTCGCGATCGAGACGCCCGACGGGACCGCCTACACCCGCAACGGCGACCTACAGATCGGAGCCGACGGGACCCTTCGCACCCAGGCCGGCTACCCGGTCCTCGGCGCGGCCGGACCGCTTCGCCTCACGCCCGCACTCGGCGCGATGCGGATCGAGGCCGACGGCGCCGTCTTGCAAGGCGAGGCGGAGGTTGGACGCCTGCGCCTGGTCGAGTTCAAGGACCGCAAGCAGCTGGTGCCAGTCGCAGACACGATCTTCCAGGACGGTGGGCAAGCCGAGCCCAACCCCGCGTCCGAGACCTCGGTTCACCAACATTATCTCGAGCTCCCGCGCGGCTCCACCGTGTCGGGGATGGTCGAGATGATCGCCGCCGGACGCGCGTTCGAAGCTGCGCAGCGGGTGGCAAAGGTGATGGACGAAACTCATCAGCGCCTGGTGCGCCAGGGTCAGTAAGCAAGGACGCCCAAGATGATCAAAGCGATGTACACCGCCGCCGCGGGCATGACGGCGCAGCAGACTCAAGTCGACGTCATCGCCAACAACCTGGCGAACGTCAACACCGGCGGCTTCAAGCGAAGCCTCACCCACTTCGAGGATCTCCTCTACCTGACCAAGACCCAGCCCGGGGCCGGCGTCGGCGGCGACTCGGTCTTGTCCGGGGTCCAGATCGGGAGCGGCGCGCGACTGGTCTCGACGAGCAAGATGCACGCTCAGGGCGTGCTTGCCCAGACCAACAACAAGCTCGATGTCGCCATTCAAGGGGAGGGCTTCTTCGAGATCGAAGGACCGGGCGGCCAGCAGCTGTACACGCGCGACGGACACTTCGTCAAAAGCGCGAACGGCGAGCTGCTGACCGGGGGCGGGTTCCGGCTGGTGCCGGCAATCACGATCCCGGATGATGCCACGCACATCACCATCTCGGCGGACGGCACCGTCTCGTACGCGCTCGGAGACTCGAACCCCGAGCTGGGACAGCTTACGGTCGTCCGCTTCGTAAACCCCGCCGGCCTGTCGGCCGAAGGCGGGAACCTCTTCAGCGCCACCGCGGCGTCGGGCGATCCGCGGACGCTCGTCGCCGGCACGGAAGGCGCAGGTCAGATCCTGCAGGGGTACCTCGAGGGCTCCAACGTCGACGTGGCCAGCGAGCTCATCCAGCTCATCCTTGCGCAGCGCGCGTTCGAGGTGAACAGCAGGGCGATCAAGACGGCCGACGACATGCTCAACACCACCAACAACCTCACGCGGTAAGCATGAAGCAACTCGCCATCATCTCCAGCTTGATCCTCTTCCTCGGCGGAACGAGCGCGGCCCAACCGGACTGGCGCGAGGTGAAGAACACCGTCCGCGCGACATTGAACCCGCGCGTCGAGATCCGCGGGCTCGACCTGCGGCTCGGCGACATCGCCGAGATCGAGGGTGTCGATCCCACCGCCGTCGCTCGCGCAAGGTTGCTCCGGCTCGGTGGGGCACCGGTCCCCGGCCGCACCCGTCTGCTCGGCCGCGCGTCCATCACCAAGCTCATCGAGAGGCGGGCGAAGGACGGGCTCACGGTCCGGCTCGCCGGCGCGTCGTCCGTCCAGATCACCCCGGCGACCATCACGCTCTCGGCCAACGAGGTGGGCACGCTGGCCCGGCGGTGGATCTTCGGCGCGTTGGGTTGGCGCGGCGACGGTGCTCGCATCGCCGTCAGCAGCCAGCTGACCGCTCTCGACGTCCCTGCCGGACGCTGGTCGACCCGCTTCGAGGTCGTGCCCGAGCAGCGTTCGCCGCGATTGGTCGGCCTCATCAAGCTGCGAGTTCGCGCGATCGTGGACGGGCACCCGTCGGTCTCGATCCCGGTGAATCTCGTCATCCGGCGCCACCAGGACGTGCTCATCGTGACCCGTCGCGTCGGCCGCGACCGGCCGGTGACCCAGGCCCAGGTCCGGGTCGAACGCCGCCTCGCCGACGGAACGTCTTCCGACGCCCTGCACGCGATCGGCGAGCTGCGGGGACTGCGCGCGCGCCGCATGCTCGCGCCGGGAACCGTGCTCACCATGCGCGACCTGCGCGCCCCCCCGGTCGTGGTCAAGGGGGACCCCGTCACCGTCCGCATCGTGTCGGGCGGATTGGCCGTAACCGGCCAGGGCTTCGCGCTGGAGAACGGCGCTCCTGGCGAGGTCATCCCCGTCCGCACCGGAAAACGTCGCCGCATCGCGCGTGCGCGCGTGATCGATTCAGAGACCGTTGAGGTCGTGCTCCAGGGAGGCAAGAAGCAATGAAGTTCGCGACCCGAATCCTGATCATCGTGGCCGTGGCCGCTGCCGGGTTGCCGGCGCAGTCGCTCTGGAACCCACGCCGCCCCGTGCCCCCGCTCATCGGCGACACGACGGCGCGTAGCGTGGGCGACGTTCTCACGGTCATCATCTCCGAGAAGCAGACGGTGAAGAACAAGGAGTCGACCGAGTTCACCAAGGACCTGTCCATCGACGCGTCACTGACGAACTGGGACGTGCTGCAGAACATGTTCAACCCGTTGCCCGCGCTCGCCGGCACGAGCAAGCGGGACATGGCGGGCGAGGCCAAGTACGACAAGGCCGGCACGCTGCAGACGCGGCTCGCGGTCCTCGTGATCGACGTCATGCCGAACGGCAACCTCCTCATCGAAGGCCGCCGCAACATCGTGATGGACAAGGAGACGAAGTCGATCCGGATCACGGGGATCGTGCGCCCGTTCGACGTGACGGGCCTGAACACCGTGATGTCCGAGAACGTCGCGAACGCTTCGATCGCCTATGAGGGCACGGGTCCCCTGACCACGACGACGAACCGAGGCTGGCTGTCCGAGCTGCTCGACTTCGTGTGGCCGTTCTGATTCGCGGAGTCACGAGGCAAGTCATGAAACTGATCCTCACTCACATCGAGCGCGCGGCTCTGCTCATCATCGTCGGGCTCCTGCTCGTGCCGGCGACCTCGGCCCAGTCCCGCATTCGCGATCTCGTCGACATTCGCGGCGTGCGCGGCAACCCCCTCCAGGGCATCGGGCTGGTCATCGGGCTCGCCGGAACCGGCGATGGCACCACCCTGACCCGCCAGGCTGCGGCCAACATGCTCAAGCGCATGGGGCTGAACATCCCCATCGGGAGCATCGCACCCGAGAACATGGCGGTCGTCATGGTGACGGGGACGCTGCCTCCGTTCGCCCGGCCGGGGTCGAAGATCGACCTCACCGTCTCGAGCATCGGTGACGCAACGAGCCTGCGAGGCGGTCAGCTCGTGAACGCGTTCCTCACCGGCTACGACAACCGCACGGTCTACGCCATCGGGCAGGGAGCCGTGTCGACGGGCGCCGTGACGGCCCAGGGTGCGTCGGGCTCGAAGGAGACGATCAACCACCCCACCGTGGGGCGCATCCCCAGTGGCGCCGTCGTCGAGAAGGAGATTCCGCAGCAGCTCGTCTCCCGCGACAACCGGGTCACGCTGCTGCTGCGCGGATCGAACTTCGCCACGGCGAAGAACCTCGTCACCGCCGTCAACGCCAAGTTCCCGGGCACGGCGCGCGCCATCGATGGCCTCAGCGTCGAGATCACCATTCCAACTGACCGCCGCGCCGATCCCGTGTCGTTCGTCGCCGAAGTCGGGGACATCCAGGTGACGGTGCGCCCGCGCGCGGTGGTCGTCATCAACGAGCGCACGGGGACGATCATCGCCGGTGGTGACGTGGTCATCCTTCCGGGAACGATCACGCACTCGAACCTCTCCATCTCCGTCCGGGAGACGTTGAACACGAGTCAACCCCCCGCGCTCTCCAACGGCGAGACCCGAACGACACCCGCCTCGGACATCGAAATCCGCGAGACGGGGACCCCGATGATCCCCATCCCCAAGGCGGTCGGCGCGGGGGAAGTCGCGAAGGCGCTGAACGCGCTCGGTACGTCACCGCTCGATCTCATCTCCATCTTCCAGAGCCTGAAGCGAGCCGGACTCCTGCAAGCGGAGCTCGTACTCGAATGAACACTCTCCAAGGTGGCCCGGGCGATCCCATCGGCGCCGTGTCGGTGCAGGTGCAGCACGCCATGAACGGCTCGGAGGCGGTTCCCAGCGTCGACGACCTGAAGGGAAGGAACAAGGAAGACGCAGCGCAGGAGCTCGAACAGCTCTTCCTGACTCTCCTGGTCAAGGAGATGCGCGAGACGCTGCCCGAGGGTTTCTTCGCCAAGGGTCCGGCCACGAGCGTCTACGCGGGACTGTTCGATCAGGTCCTGGCCGAGTCGCTTGCGTCGGGCAAGGGTACGGGCCTGCGCCAGGCCATCGTCGATGGCTGGCCAGATGGCGCGAAACCGGGTCCCGATTCCGCGGACGCCCGCAAGGCATCCGTCCTGGGAGTGTCGGAGAGGACTACACCATGACCACCGCCGCCCCCATCCGAACGCTCGACTCGCAGGAAGTGAACCTGCTCCTCGCCTGGCTCGCCGAAGAGACCGAAGCTCATCGTCAAATGGGCGAGATCCTGGCCCGCCAGCAGCGGTGCATGGTCCGGCAAGACCTCGTCGCCCTGCAACAGTGTCACGACGACGCGGGGCCGGCCGCGCGCCGACTCGAGAATGCGACCAAGAGTCGCGGGCAGGTCCTCGTGGGCTTGGGACGCCGTCTCGGTATCCCCGGAGACCCACCAGCACTGGACTCCATTCTGCAATTCGCGCCAGACGACGCCCGCAACCAGCTCGAGCTGATGCGGCAAACGCTGCAGGACGCGCTCGACGAAATCCGCGCCCAGACGCGGCGGAACCAGATGCTCGCGCGGTCCGGTCTCGACCTGAACCGCTCCATCGTCCACGCCATCTTCGCCGGCGGTGAAGCCCAACGAACCTATGACCGCGGCGCCCGGACGCACGATCGCCCGACGAGCGTGCCGTTCCTGGATCGGGAGTTGTGAAATGAGCGGACTCGGATTCTATACCGCGCTCTCAGCGCTCACGACCGCGCAATCGGCGCTGTCGATCATCGGCAACAACATCGCGAATGCGTCCACCCCCGGGTACACCCGGCAACGCGTCGGCCTCGACTCGATGCCGGCCATCGTCACATCGCGCGGATTCCAGATCGGCCGCGGAGTGGAGATCGACGCCATCGACCGCGTCACCGACGCTCTCCTCGTCGACCGCCTCCGGTCCCAGGAGGCGGAGGTGGGACGGTTCAGCGTCCTGTCCGATCACTACCGTCAGATCGAGTCGCTGTTCGGCGAGCCCGGCCCCAACGGCCTCTCCTCGCTCATGGGTGGCTTCTTTGCCGACGTCTCGGGCCTCACGTCGGCTCCGGAAGATCCGGCACTACGCACTCAGCTCATCCAATCGGGACGCACGCTCTCGGACGGGTTCAACACCGTCGCCTCGCAGCTCCTCAGCTTTGGCCATGGCGTCGGCGAGGCCGTCGAGACCGAAGTGATGATCATCAACGCGATCGCGGCCGAGCTCGCGTCGCTCAACAACAGCATCGCCGAGACGGGGATGGGTCCCAGCATCCCGTCCGACCTCCTCGATCGCCAGGAGACGCTGCTACGCGAACTCGGGCAGCACATCGACGTGCGTGCGGTACGCGAGGCCGATGGGCGGATCACCGCATTCAGCGGTGGCAACGTTCTCGTGTCACCGCGCGGCGCGAGCCAGTTCGAGGCATTCCTCGATGACCCGGTGACCGGGAAGATGGGCGTTCGCAGCACGGGAGCGACCACGGATGTCACGCCGCGCGGGGGCCGGATCCGAGCGCTTCTCGACCTCTCCGAGGAGGGGATCGACCAACGACTCGACGGCTTGAACACGCTCGCGCGCAACCTCATTCTGGAAGCGAACCGCGTCCACTCGACCGGGGTCCCGCTTGGCGGCGGCTACAAGACGCTGGCCAGTCGCAACTACTTCTACGACGCCAACGGCAACGGCGACCCGCTCGACGACCGGCTCGACCAGGCCGAGCTGCCGTTCGACGTGAGCGCCGGGACGCTGAACGTCAACGTGTCCGACCTCGCGACGGGCGACGTCTCGCAGCACCGCATCGTGATCGATCCGTCGATGACGGTGCAGGACTTCGTCGATGAGCTCCAGGCCATCCCGAACCTCTCCGCCTCCGTTGACCCGCTCGGACAGATGCGGATCACCGCGCTCGGCAACCGACGATTCGACTTCTCGAACCGCGTCCCGCCGAATCCGAATCTCGACGACACGTTCGGGGCAGAGCGTGCGACCATCGTCGCGACGCAAGCCGGTCCGTACGGGCTGGCAGCCGGCGACTCCTTCACCATCGACATCGACGGACAAGGTCCGACGGCAGTCACCTTCAACGCGGGGCAGTTCGCCGACATCTCGCAGGCAACCCCCGCTGAAGTCGCCGCGGCGATCAACTCCCAGATCGTGGGCGCATCCGCCGAGGTCTCGGACGGGCGGGTCGTACTGCGGTCCAACTCGACCAACGGGACCGGCAGCCTGGAGCTCGCCGACGGTGCCGGCGGTCCACTCGCAACGATGGGCCTCTCCACCACGCTGGAGACAGGCGGCGACGCGGGCGTACAGGTGACGATGTCCGGCGGTCATCTCGGGTCCGAAGACCTCGACCTGACGTTCGTCCCGGTCGGCGCGGGCGCCATCGGGTTCACCCCGGGGCTACAGGTGTCCGTCCTCGACGCGTCGGGAGCCATCGTCGCCACCCTCGACGTCGGCGACAGCTACACCCCCGGGAAGGATCTCGAGATTCAGCCGGGCGTGTCGGTCTCGTTCTCAGCCGGCGACATCAGTGCCGCATCGGGCGACCGTTTTGCGACGCGGCTCGTGGCCGACTCCGACACCTCCGACATCCTCGTCGCAGCGGGGCTCGGCGGGTTCTTCGTCGGGTCGGACGCGTCGTCCATCGGCATCGACCCCGAGCTGCTCGCCGACCCCGACCGGCTGGCCGCGGCGCTCGACGGTAGCGCCGGCAACAACCAGAACCTGCTCCGGCTCAGTGCCGTCTACGAGACCGCCGCCACGGGACTCGACGGTGACAGCCCTGACGAGTTCTACCGCCTGCTCATCACCCAACTCGGCGCCGACGCCCAACGCGCCGATCAGACGCTCGGGACCCAGCAGCTCGTTCTCGACTCACTCGATGCTCGCCGCGAGGAGATCTCGGGCGTGAACATCGACGAGGAGCTCCTGGAGCTGGAACGGTTCCAGCAGATGTACGCCGTCGCCGCTCGCTTCCTGCAGACCATGCAGGAGGTCAACGACATCCTGGTCAGCTTGTAGGAGGCCGCACCAATGCAACGCCTCAGTCTCGGACGCATCTACGCCAACGCGCAGCAGAACATCGCGCGAAACTACGCCCAGCTGTTCGCGGCGCAGACCCAGTTGGCGACCGGCAAACGAATCAACCGTCCGAGCGACGACCTGGCGGGGACGCGCCGCATCCTGACGCTCGCGGGCGAGCGAGAAGGAATCGACCGCAACCTGTCGAACATCGGGAGCGCCCGTAGTCACGTCCAGTCCGGCGCCTCCAACCTGGTGGAGGTATCGGACCTGGTCGCGCGGATCCGCGAGAAGGCGGTACAAGGCGCGAACGGATCGCTTTCGCAGACGGACCGCGCGAGCATCGCGGCGGAAGTCGATGCCCTGCTCGCGAACGTCGTCGCGGTCCTCAACACGAAAGTCGAAGACCGCTACCTGTTCGCCGGGACCGAGACCACCACCCACCCATTCGACCTCGTCACCGGCGCGGACGGCCTGACCCGGATCGACTACTCCGGCAACTCCGGCGTTCAGGAGGTGGACATCGCTCCGGAACTCCGGATGGCGCTCAATGTCCCCGGCTCCGTTTTCCTCTCCGCGGGCACACGCGGCGCGACGACGTTCACCGGCACGACCGGCGCGGCATCGGGAGCGGGGGCGGACTCCGGTCTGGGCCGTGATCTGCTGCAGGTCGCCCACACGCTCACGCGCTACGGCGCCCCGCCCATGAGCCAGGACCCCGCTACGGGGCTCCGTCCCGGTAGCTCGTCCACCACCGGCGACACCATCCTCGGATCGAGCGCCGCCATCTCGGTAACGACGGACGCGCTCGGTAACGGAACGATCACCCTCAACGGCGGAACGGCCGTCCCGTTCACGTCGGCGGACACCAACCTCGAGGTGACGGGACCCAACGGCGAGGTGATCTTCGTCGACACCTCGGCAATGATCCCCAATCTGACCGGCGCGAGCGTGCCCGTCCTGTCGGACGGCACCCTCAGTACCGACGGCGGCCTGACCACGGTCGGGATCGACTTCGGTTCGACGAGCCAGCAGGTCGTAGACAGCGAGACGGGTACCGTGCTTCACGTCGATAGCACGGGGATCGCAGCCACCGGCACCGAGGAGATCGGCTTCACCGGAACCGCCAACCTTTTCGACACGATCATCGGCATCCGGGACGCGCTCCGGGACCAGACCAAGACTGCAACGGACATCAACCTGCTCCTGAACGGCTCGCTCGATGACCTCGACCGCGGCCTGGAGGGGATCACCTCCGGGATCACAACGCTCGGCTCGCGGGCCAACCAGCTGGACAGTGTCGAGAGCCGTCTCGGCGACCTCGGCCTCACCCTCGACACGTTGCGAGGAGAGATCGAGGACGCGGACATTGCGCAGGTCGTCTCCGACCTGCAGCGCTACGAAACGCTCTACCAGGCATCGCTGGTGCTGGCGACGCGGGTCAACAGCCTGTCGTTGCTGAACTTCATCTCGTGACGGCAGCCTTCGAAACGCCCGCACCGATCCTGGCACCAGACCTCAGCCGGCTCGCTCCGAGCGAGGCGACGGCGTTCCAACCCGAGCTCGACGACTGGCTTCGCCCGGAGTCCGACCTCTCGTCGGCGCAAGACCTCCCGCTACTCGTCGGCCCCGAGGCGAACTCCGTCCGTCTGGTCATCCGCGAGGAAGACCGCATCGTCAGCCACGCTGCGTTGTGTGAACTCGAATACACCTTGCAGAACGCGCCCACGACCACCCTGCGGATCGGTATCGTCGGCGCCGTGGCCACCGCACCGGAAGCGCGGCGCCGCGGTCATGCAGAGATCCTCGTGCGCACGTTGCAGGAACACGCCGTGGCCCAGGACCTCGACCTGGTCGTCCTGTGGGACGACACGCCCTCCGGTCACTACTACGACCGGTTCGGGTTCGTCGGCGCCGGCCGCGAGGTGCTGCACTGCACCTGGCGTGATCTCATGGACGGCCTCGTGCATCCGGACTGGGTCCGCCCCATCGGCCTCCATGACGTCGACGCACTACGACGGCTTCACGACACGGAACTCGCCGGAGTCCGCCGCTCCCGCGAGACCTGGGATCGTCTCTTGGCGATCCCCCGTGCCGAAGTCTTCGTCCTCGACCGCACCGGAACCCCTGAAGCCTACGCAATCGTCGGCAAGGGCATCGACCTGGCCGGCTGCGTCCACGACTGGGCCGGCGAAGAATGCGCTCTCCCCGCTCTCGTGGCCGGCATCTTCCACCACCGCCACGACGACCGCCTCACCGTCATGAGCGCATCCTGGAAGACCACCGCCCACCGCGCGCTCGAATTCCACGGAGTCGAACGCGTCGAGGGAATCCTCGGCATGGTCTGGTCTCCAGATCCCACCGTCCTCGCCCGCCGCTGCCATCGTCCGGCCGCGACGCTCGACCAGCTGCTCTCCGGCCCGGACGCGATCCCCTTCTATCTGAAGGGGTTCGACAGTATGTAGGTGAAGAACCCCACGCCCCACTCAAGCCGACGGCGCAACCGGGACGACTGCCGACGTCGACTTCGAGGACTGGGAGATCGAGGGCAGCTCCGCGATCTGGAGCATCTCTACCGGGAATCCCGGGAGGGTATCGGCGCAGAGGCGGAGGACACCGAGACCGTCGACGTGGGAGCGGCCGGCGTCTTGAAGCCTACGACGGCGATCGGGGTCGCCGGCGAGTGCGGTCACGACGGCCGCGAGGTCGTCGAGCTCGACGGTCTCCGCCATGCCCTCCTCGACCGGCTGGCCGTCGATGAAGATCGCCGGGGTGCCGCAGGCGGCGGCACGGGCGGCGGCGCTACCGTCGGCGACGACCACGAGGTCGGCCGCGGCGAGGAGCGGAACGACGCGCTCGGGAGCGGCGTGCACCGAGAGACCGGGGCATGCGGCCTCGAGAGCGTTCCGCCGCTTGCGGGACACGGCGCCGTCGCAAACGAGGGAGGCAGATTCGAAGACGCCAATCGCAGGGGCAAGAGCCTCCGCGACCTGCAGGTCCGGTCCGGCCGCACCGAGGTCGACCAGCAGTCGCCGGGCGGGACCGGCAGCGGGTTTCCGCGAGATGGCAGCGGCGTGGGCCAGCGGATCGACGAGCGCGTACCTGGCTCCGACCAGTGGCAGCTTGCGAGCGGGGACCCCGTCGACCCGGGTCCAGTGCCATCCGCACTGGACGCTCCCATCGGACGCGCACCGATCGGGAGCAGTCCGGACGACGACGTGGCGAGACCCCTGCAACCACGCCTCCGCGGCGTCATCGTGAGTCGGCGCGGGGTGATCGAGGAGAACGAGGTCGGCGTCGCCGCGGAGCTGACGCGCGCACATCTGGTCATGCACGGACGGGCCTGGCCGCAGCGCCACGAGGTCCCGAACCCGGTGCCACAGCCAGTCGTGAACCTCATGATCGCCGGCCGCGAACACGGTCACCCGGGCCGTCGGCCATACGGACTGCAGGTGGGCCTCGAAGGCCGCTGTACGCAGGATGGACGACCAGCCGAGGCCGCGCCCGCCCCCACACACCAACAGGATGTTCGCCGATTGCATGACTTCCCCGACCGTCACGCCGGCCCTATCGACGTCGGTCATGGGGTATCTTGAGAAACCGAACCCGAAGGAATCGGAGAGGTCAAATGAAGATCGAGAGTCTGGTAGGTATCGGATCAGCGCTCTGCTTCGTCGCCATCGCGGCCGTGCTCCGATCGGCGGGCGGGACCGCTCCCCAGGAGGAGCCACCGCCCGCCGAATTCGCCTGGGAGACGGACCTTGCCGCCGCGAATCGGCGTGCCGCCAAGGAAGGCAAGCCGCTCGTCGTCCTCTTCCGGTGCCCGCCGTGACGCGACTGCTCCACGTTCGACGCCCAGTTGGGCCGTCCTCCGAAGGAGTTCCGGACTCTGGCGAAGCGGTTCGTCTGCGTCCGCGTCACCGACATGCGCGGTATCGACCTCTCCCGCTACCGGTTCGACTACGACCTGACGTTCTCGATCCTGTTGATGCACCCGAACGGCCACATCTATCACCGCTTCGGTGGCCGCGACCACACCGATCCTCTGATCTGGATCTCGATGCCGTCGCTGCTCTCGCTCATGACGGGAACCCTCGAGGACCACTCCGCGTACGTGAGCGCCGGGGCCAAGCCACCAAACCTCCCTCCGCGACGAGGCGTCGAGGACTTCCGGTCGTACAAGACCTGGATCAAGGGCCGGCCCAAGATCGAGTGCATTCACTGCCACCAGATCGGCGAGCACGAGGTCGGGTCGGGAGAGCTGGACGGGACCTGGACGGGTAAGGACATCTGGCGCTACCCCTCTCCCGCGAAAATCGGTCTCCGCCTGGATCCGGCCGACCAGTCGAAGGTCAAGTCCGTCGACGTGGGCTCGCCCGCCGCGGCCGGCGGCCTCGAGCCCGGCGACCGCCTTGAGCGCATCATCCGCCATCACGTCCGCAGTGTGAACGACGTCCAGGCCGCGCTCCACGAGGCTCCCGGCGGTCGTACGACGATCCCGGTGCGGTTTCGGCGAGACGGGAAGGAGCAGCAGGCCCGCTTGACGCTTCCCGACGGATGGAAGGTCGGCGACGCTCTGACGTTCTCCTGGCGGCCCTTGAAATGGCCGATGCGACCGGGGCCCGGCTTCGGTGGAAAGGACCTCACCGCCCAGGAAAAGAAGAACCTGGGGCTCGACCCTGACGGCTTCGCGTTCCGGATCACCTACCTGGTCACGTGGGGTCGCAACGCGCACGTTGGACGCAACGCGGCCAGGGCGGGTCTCCGCAACGGCGACATCGTGTACAGCGTCGCGGGGAAGATCGACTTCCACGACCAGAGCCACTTCCACTCCTGGTTCCGGCTGAACGTGAAGGCAGGCCAGGTCGTGAAGTTCGAAACGCTTCGCGGGAAGCGGCGTAGAGCCATCGAGATGAAAGCGATCAAGTAGGTCGCTCCTTCAGGGGTAGTGAGAGCCGCCAGACTGGCGGCTCGAGGCTTAGCCTCACTTTCGTCTGCGGACCTTCTTCTTGGGACGAGGCCGCTTCGACGGTTTCCTGGTGCCTCAGGTAGGTTTCCGCGGCTTCGCGCGACTCGAGCTCGATGCCTTGCGCCGCGAAGAACGCTTGGCGGAAGTCCGCCGCACGGTCGGCTTCTTCTTCGGGGCTGTCCCCGGTCTCCTGGCGGAGTCCTTGGCGCCGTCCTTGGCACCGTCCTTCGCTTTCGCGGAGGCGGGCGACCACGGCCCCTTGCGGATCTCGACGATCTGCTTGTGCCGGAACGTGATCGTCCCGTGCTCGGTGCGGAGGGTGACGTTCTTGCCGTCGTCCTTGATGATGACGCCTTCGAAGACGCCCCCGTTCTTGAGGAGGATCTTGTCCGCCCGCGCAGAGGTGGCGAGCAGACCCAACAGGAGGAAGGTGCAGAGAACCCGTACGCTGTCCATACAGTTCGTATCGTTCGAAACATGACGACAGCTTGCGCCCGGTTTTCCTCATCGCGAGAGCGGGTTTGGGTCGAGGGACCGGAGGATGGGCGAGATCGTGGTCTTCGGGGACGGTGGACACGCACGGGTCGTACGCGACCTGCTGCGGTGCGCCGGCGGACCCATCGTCGTCGCGTCGCTGGCCGTTGGCGAGGAGGCCCGCCTGCCCGAACTCGGGGTCCGGGGCGGGATCGTCGCCGTCGGTGACAACGACGTGCGGGCCTCGATCGTGGCGCGGGTGGAAGAGCAGGTCCCGGGCTTCGCGTGGCACACGGCCATCCACCCCTCCGCGACCGTCGCGAGCGACGTCGTCCTCGGTCACGGCACCGTCGTCATGGCGGGCACCATCATCAACCCAGGAACGATCGTGGGCGCCCACGTGATCCTCAATACCGGCAGCGTCGTCGACCATGACGGAGCGATCGACGCATTCGCCCATGTCGCGCCCGGCACCGTATGCGCCGGCAACGTAGCGGTCGGTGAGCATGCGCTTGTCGGCATCGGAGCCCGCGTGAACCCGGGCTGCAGGATCGGTCCGCACACCATCGTCGGTACCGGATCCGTCGTCACCAGGGACATCCCGGGCGGCGTGATCGCGTTCGGCGTCCCGTGCGGCATCGTGAGGAACCGCTAACCCGGTCGGGTCAGCCGTCGCTCCGCACCAGCCCGATCGACGCCGTCCGGGTGATCGCTGCGCCCTCCGTCGTCGTCGAGCTCAGAGTCACGACGAGCGCCGAGTGATCAAGAAGGCCGTCACGTCCCGAATAGACGATCTCTCCGGAGACGGAGAGCTGCCCGCGCACGATCTCGGCGTGGAGAGACTCGTTGTGGCTCCCCGCCAACAGCTCTTCCGGGAGCTTCGCAGAGCCGGCCAAGTCGAACCGCACCCGCGCGTCCGTCTTGCCTTCGAGGGTCGCCGTCACGTCTACAGTGAGGAACGTGCCGTGGAACAGGACCTCACGACGGAAGTTCACTTCATCACCAGGTGAGAGGTCCGCACGATCGGCGACGGCCAGGTCGCCGAGGTAGGTCCCGGCGAGAGCCGTGACTTCCAGCAGGTCCTCTGACTGCCCGCTGCGATGCCAGTACAGAGCGTTGCGACGGAAGTTCGAGGCCGCTCGAACCACGCCGTCCCGTCCCAGCTCCAGACGGAGCCCCGGCACCTCCTTTCCGTCGCGCGACAGACGTCGCTCGAGGACGATCGCGTCCGGACGGGCGTCGGTCACCCGGAACCGGTACAGCTGGGTGATCAGCCCATCGCCGGTGTCGTCGTCGGACCTCTTGCGGCGAGCGATTCGCATCTCCCATACCACGACATCACCGGCGTTTGCGGTGATGTGGATCGGCCCGTACGGCGCACGCGGTCCGGGATCGTCACCACATGCGGCCAGGAGCGCCGTGGCGGCGGCCAGAGCAAGGAAGGGACGGGGCATTCCGATGTCTCCGAGGGCAGGCCAGGGAACATTGTCCCATGATCGCGATCGGTGACCAGAAAACTCCGCTCCACCTCCCGGGAGCGAGACCTCCAGCTCCGCTCCCGGGGTTACCGCACTTCACGCAGAAGCCGGAACGCCTCGGCGTGCTCGCGGCCGGCCGCCGCGCCGCGGACATCAGCCAGTGCAGCTACGGCCCTCGGGCCGCGGGGGAACGGGTGGGGGCCGATCTCGCCGTCGTACAGCGAGAGGACCTCGAGCTTGCGGTCGAGGTGTCCGGCAATGTCGACGAAGACGTTGGGAGCAAAGGTGCCGTCGGGGTCGAGTCCGAAGTCCGTCTCCGACGGAGTCTCGTAGGCGAGGACTCGCCGGACCGAGGGCTGGCGAAAGCCCTTCGCGGCGGCGCAGGAGGCATCGAACGTCACGCGATGGTCGGAATGGGTGTCGCCCCGCCACGGAACGTATACGTCTTCCGCCGCCACGCGACCGATGACCTCACCGATTCGCCCCACGAGTTCCGCCTGGGACACCGTGTCGAGAGTTGCGGGTGCGTACCCGAGTTCGGACCGCGAGGCGAAACCATACGCCGCGTGGACGGCCTCTATCTCGCGAGTTCGCAAGGCGACGCGGTCCTCCGGCCAGCCCGCCTCCGTACTCATCGACGTCAGCAACAACCAGTGCAGCTCGTGGCCCGCGGACGCTTCCCGCAGCAGCAGGCCTCCGCACCCGAGGGTCTCGTCGTCGGCGTGGGGCGCCACCACGAGGAGACTCACAGGCAGCTCCCGACCTCGGGCAACGCGGCGAATTCGTGCTCGCGCAGCCACAGGGTTCCTTCACCGGTCTGGATGCACACACCGTCCGCAGCCGCCGCCACGACCCGACCGGGCTCGAGGTTGCGCGGAGCCGTCTCCCCCAGCTCCGCCCGCCAGACCTTCACATCGCCAGCGCGGGTCGTGACGTGGGCCCCGGGGTACGGCCGGGCCAGCGCCCGGACCAGATCGCGGATGCCGCGGGCTGGCATGCGCCAGTCGATGCGACCGTCCTCCGCCGAGCGTTTGCGCCAGATCGTCGAGCCCTTCGCGGCCTGACGACGCCGGGGCGCCGTTCCGTTCGCGATGGTGGGTCCAATCGACGCCAGTTGATCCTGGGCAACGTCGGCGAGCTTCGCGTAGAGCGAACCCGCGTCGTCGGCGTCGGTGATGGGCACGATACGTTGATCGATGATGTCGCCGGCGTCCGCGGCCGCGTCCAGCCAGAAGAACGTCGACCCCGTACGCTCGAGGCCGAGGGCGAGCGCCCAGATGATGGGGTGACGACCGCGGTTCTTCGGCAGCTCTGCGGGGTGATAGCCAACGACTCCGCCCGGCGCAGCGTCCAGGACGTCGCGACCGAGCAGGAAGTGCCAGCCGAGGCAGAACCCGATATCGGCTCGTCGCACTCGGATGAAGTCAGCGATTTCGGCTTGCGCGTTGCGCTCGACCTCGAGCGTCGGGATGCCATCGGCGCGGGCGTCGTCACCGAGCGCGGCGAAGTCGCCTGCCGCCGCTCCGTGGGGCGGCCGGGTGACCACGCCGACGAGCTCGATCTCCGGCAGATCGCGCAGGGTCGCGAAGCACCGGCGACTGAACGCTACGCATCCGATCAGGACGGCGCGCACGAAGGCACCTCCAGATCGTGGAACCGCTTCATCAGGATCCCGTCGAGTGGCTGATCGACGAGAAGGTGCGCGATGCGCTGCGACGCATTCCCGTCACCGTACGGGTTCACCATGCCGACGATTCCGGCCTGGAAACCGGGGTCGAGTACCTCGTGCAGCGCCGCCTCGATATCCCCCACGTGCTCCGCGGCGTCCACGACGGAGTCGGCCCGCAGCCGCCCGCGTTGCCGGTCCCCGAGGTTGACGGTCGGAGTCGCGAGCGACGGCGCCTCGATGAGTCCACTGGACGAGTTCCCGACAACCGCTTCGGCGGCGCGAACCGCCGCGAGGTATCGCCGCTGCCCCAGTGTGTCGACCACACGAACCCGGGAGCCGCGTGCCGCCGCGAACCGCGTCATCGCCGTCTGAATCCGCGCGCCCCCTGCGTCCGCGTTCGTTCCGGTGACGAGCACGCGATGGTCGGGAAACCGGTCGAGAGCGGCGAAGAGCTCCTGGACCGCGATCGTGGGATCGCCGTCGGCGAGCGTCACGGGGTGGTAGGTCACGAGAAAGAACGGCTGGAGAGAGACCCCGAGCTCGCGCTCGAGCCGCTCCGCATCCGGGATGTCGACACGCTCCGTCGCGTCGACCCCGGGTGCGCCCGTGACGAAGATCCGCGTCGGATCCTCGCCGAGTTGTACGACGCGGTCGCGGAACGAATCGGCAGCCACGAAATGGAGGTGGGCCATCTTGGTCACGGCATGGCGAATCGCCTCGTCCCACAGTCCCTCCGTCGACTCGCCACCATGGATGTGGGCGATAGGGGTGCGGAGCGCCATCGCGGTCTGAGCAGCGGCGAGGACCTCGAAGCGATCACCGAGCACCACCACGATGTCGGGCGACAGCCGCGCGAACGCGTCTGCGAACCCGGTCATGCCGAGCCCGACGGACTTCGCCGTACCGACCCCGGTGTCCGATGCGAGCTGCATCTCCACCTTGGCGTCGATCGTGAATCCGTCGTCGACGATCGTCCGCCAGGTCTCCCCGTGAGCAAACGAGAGGTGAGTGCCCGTCACGCAGAGCTGCAGCTCGACCCGCGGGTCGTCGCGCAACTCCTCCAGGAGCCACCGCAGCAACCCGTACTCAGCGCGGGATCCTGTGACCACGCAGATGTGGCGTTTACCTCTCATGGGCCATGGTGTTTATCGATCCGAACGGCGTCGTCGCTGCAACTCGGACACGGCCGAACCTGTCGCGTTTCACGTCACTACGCGTGACTCCTCAACGGGGAAGTGATCTGAGGTCGAAGAAAGAGCCAGGAAGGGAGAGCGAATGTCCGTCCGCTCCACAGTGGCCCTGATCCCCGCTCGCGCCGGGAGCAAGGGGCTGCCCGGGAAGAACACGTTGCCGCTCGCCGGAGCCCCATTGATCCAATGGAGCATCGACCAGGCGCGGCTCTCAGGGCGCGTCGGCCGAATCTGCGTGTCCACGGACGGCGACGACATCGCCGAGATCGCCCGCGCGGCCGGCGCGGAGGTCATCCATCGTCCGCCCCACCTCGCGACCGACGAGGCGCGATGGATCGACACCGTGCTCCACGGGCTGGACGCGATCGAGGCCGACGGTGATGCGATCAGCGCGTTGATCGTGCTGCAGCCGACGTCCCCGCTGCGGCTCCCGTCGGACGTCGACGGCGCGCTGGATCGGCTGGACCACGGAGCCCGTGGCGTTGTCTCCGTCACCCCGACCGGCTTCCCGCTCGAATTCGCCAACACGCTGCCGGAGAGCGGCAGCCTGGACGGGTTCCTTCGCGCCGGCGCGTGGAACCAGCGGCGACAGGATCTACCCACGTACTACCGGCTGAACGGCGCGCTCTACGCCGCACGACCTGACTATCTGCGGGAGCAGCAGGGCTTCCACGGACCCGATACCTACGCATGGGTGATGCCCGCCGATCGGTCCATCGACATCGATGACACCGATTCGTTTCACCTGGCCGAGGCACTGCTCATGACCGCCAGCGCGTTGGAGGCTGCGAGGTGATTCCGCTCGCCACTCCAGACGTCCAAGGCAACGAAGAGTCCTACCTGCGCGAGTGCATCCAGTCGACGTTCGTTTCGTCGGTAGGCCCATTCGTCGACCGGTTCGAGCAGATGGTGGCCGGGCTCGCCTCCTCGCCGCGCGCGGTGTCGACGAGCTCGGGGACCTGCGCACTGCACCTGGCGCTCCACGTCGCCGGCGTCCGGCCCGATGACCTCGTCATCGTCCCCACGTTGACCTTCATTGCCTCGGCGAATGCGGTCGCCCACTGTCACGCCGACCCCTGGCTGTTCGACATCGACCCCAAGACCTGGAACCTCGATCCGGCGAAGGTAGCCATTGGACTGGATGAACGAACGCGCCGCATCGACGGCGACCTGATCCACGTCGCCACTGGACGCCGCGTGGCGGCAATCATGCCCGTCCACGGACTCGGACTTCCCGCCGACACCGAACGGCTCGGCGAAATCGCACACCGATACAGACTACCCCTGATTGCCGACGGCGCCGCGGCTCTTGGCGCCACACGCGACGAACGCCCCATCGGCGAGTTGTGCGACCTCACGGTGTTCTCGTTCAACGGCAACAAGACGGTGACCGCGGGCGGAGGCGGTGCCATCGTGGGCCGGAACGACACGCTCCTCGATCGCGCGGCGCACCTCGCGTCGACGGCGAGAGTGGGCGGCGCGTACGACCACGACGCGATCGGCTTCAACTACCGCATGACGAACCTCACCGCGGCGGTGGGCTGCGCCCAGCTCGAGCGCCTCGAGTCGTTCCTCGTCGCGAAGCGCACCATCCGTGCGGCGTACGACGACCTCGCCCGGCGACTCGACCTCGGTGGCTTCCCTGACGACGCGAACGCCCGCGGCGCCTGCTGGTTCTCCGGCCTCCTGCTCGACGAGGGCCAAGACGCCACCGCCTGGTGCGAGGGCCTCGCTGCGCTCGGAGTCGGTGCGCGCCCATTCTGGAAGCCCGTACACCTTCAGGCGCCCTACGCGGACGCACCTTGCGATCGCACACCCGTGGCAGACCAGATCTGGAAGCGCATCGTCACGCTGCCTTGCTCGACATGGATGAGCGGCGCCGATCTGGCCACGGTGTGCGACGCCGTGCAGCGGGTCCACGAATCGTCCGCGGTGGCCGGAGGCAACGCGTGAACCCACGCGTCACCGAGCTCGCCGTACGGTCCGAGGCCACGATCCGCGACACCATGGTCGCCATCGACCGCGGCCGCCTCGGGATCGCGTTGGTTCTCCAGACCGACGGCATCCTGCTCGGCACCGTGACCGACGGCGACGTTCGACGGGCGATCCTCGCAGGCGGATCGCTCGATTCGAGAGTCGACGCTCTGCTCGACCGGGCAGCCCGCACTCGTTGCATCACCGCCGCGGCCGGGACCAACGATCATGATCTCCTGCGGATCATGATGGAGTACGACGTCCGCCACGTACCCCTGATCGACGTGGACGGACAGGTCGTGGACGTCGCCTTCATGGGCGACCTCGTCAAGGAGCGGTCGCTGCCGCTGCAAGCGGTCGTCATGGCAGGTGGGTTCGGTCGCCGACTGCGCCCACTGACCGATGACCTTCCGAAGCCCATGTTGCCCATCGGCGGCCGGCCGTTGCTGGAGACGACGGTCGATCGACTGCGTCGCGCCGGAATCCGCCAGTGCACGCTCACGACCCACTACATGGGACACACCATCCGCGACCACTTCGGCGACGGGAGCGAGTTCGGCGTCGAGATCGGATACGTCGAGGAGACGCACCCACTCGGAACCGCCGGCGCGCTCAGACTCGTCGAGCAGGGCGACGATCCGCTACTCGTCCTCAACGGCGACGTCCTCACCGGCGTCGACTTCGGCGCGCTGTTCGCCTTTCACCGCGAGCAGGACGCCGATCTCACTCTGGGCGTTCGTCCGTACGAGGTCGCCGTCCCCTTCGGGGTCGTCGAAACGGACGGCGCACGGGTCGTGGCCATCGAGGAGAAGCCCGTTCTCCGTCGGTTCATCAACGCGGGCATCTATGTCGTCGAACCACGCGCTCGCGACCTCGTGCCCGAACGGGGAACGTTCGACATGCCCGATCTCGTGCGACGCGCGATCGACGCTGATCGCATCGTCGCCAGCTTCCCCATCACGGAGTACTGGCAGGACATCGGCCAGGTGGACGACTACCGCAAGGCGATCCTCGACTTCGAGGGCGGCGCCGTCCAGGACGCCGTGCCGGTCCTCGACCTGGTGGAGCCCGCGCCGTGATGCCCTCGCTCCGGATCGGTGCGAGCACGATCGGACCCGACCGGCCGTGCTTCGTCATCGCGGAAGCGGGCGTCAACCATGACGGCTGCGTCGACCAGGCGCTCGCGCTCGTCGACGTCGCGGCGTTTGCCGGGGCGGACGCCGTCAAGTTCCAGACCTTCCAGGCGGATCGACTCGTCACCCGCGACGCGCGGAAAGCCGCCTACCAGGCCGAGCGCACGGGCGCCGACGAGACCCAGGCCGACATGCTCCGCCGGCTCGAGCTCTCTGCGGACGCCCATTACCGGATCGCCGCGCGGTGTGAGGAGCAGGAGATCACGTTCCTCTCGACGCCGTTCGACGAGGAGAGCTGCGACTTCCTCTGCGCGCTCGGGCTCCCCGCGCTGAAGCTCCCGTCCGGCGAGATCACGAACCTCGCCTTTCTGGCCCACTGCGCGCGAACGGGCCGGCCACTGATCCTCTCCACGGGCATGGCCACTCTCGACGACGTCGCCACCGCCGTCGCCATCATTCGCGGAGCAGGCGATCCGCCGCTGGCGCTCCTGCACTGCGTATCCGACTACCCCGCCGACCCCGCCGATGCGAACCTGCGCGCCATGGCCACGCTCGCCGAGCGTTTCCAGGTCCCCATCGGTTGGTCCGACCACACGCCTGGCACGGCCGTCAGCGTCGCCGCGGTTGCCCTCGGCGCCGCTATCGTCGAAAAGCACATCACGCTCGACGCGACGCTCCCGGGCCCCGATCACGCGGCGTCACTGGAACCGAACGAACTCAACGCCCTCGTCCGCGGCATCCGGATGGCGGAGTCGGCTCTCGGCTCCGGGCTCAAAGTGCCGGCTGCCTCGGAGGCTGAGTGCGCCCAAGCCGCCCGCCGGTCCCTGGTCGCGGCCAGGGACCTCCCCGCGGGTCACTGCCTCGATTCCGCGGACCTCGTCGCGAGGCGTCCCGGCACGGGGATCTCCCCGGCCCGACTCGAAGACGTCATCGGCCACGTTCTCGTGGCCCCGATCAAGCGCGACACCCCCCTCGACTGGGATCACGTGCCCGCGGCCCGCGGCGAAGTCCTCCGCCGCTAGCGCCCCCAGGCGGCTCCCGGCAGAGCAGGTTGCCCACATGCTCTCCTGGTCCACGCTCCCGGTCTTCAGGCGTGGGCGGCTACCGCACCGCGACGTACGGCCGCGAAGCTCCGGTCGCCTCCAGGTGGAGCCCAGCAACGATGCACCTCCAACTCGCGCGCGATGAGCGACGCGTGCGGGAAGTGATCGGATCGCAGGACGATCACCCCATCATCCGCGAGGTAGGTCAGGGCCACGTCCAGCATCGCATTCCGGCGGGGATGATCGTCCGCGGCTTCACCGATGACCACGAGCCGGGCGAGGCTCCTGAGCTCTTCGATCCGATCGGCGGGGTCGCGGGCGTAGAGCCTGTGGGCCCGGTCGAGATCGCACCACCAGAGGTGCTCGCGGAGATCTTCCGCCCGGGGTTCAACGGCGTGGATCAAGGCCCCGCCGAAGTGCAGAGTACGCAGCCGGCCGCCCGGGTAGAGCTCGACGACGAGGGCGCCCGCGAACGCGTTCGCATCCAGGCCCAGTCCGTCCCAGACCGGATCGCTCGCGGTGCGGGGCATGCCGGGCCCCCATCGCCAAGCCCGTTCACGGGTTGCCAGGGCAGCCCTGGTGATGAGCAGCTTGAGGTCCAGCGGACTGCCCACGACACGGACGGGCTGGGTGAGCGCAGGGGATGCGAGGAGCTCACGCTTCTTCGATGGCAGCGCGATCACGGCATCGAACCTGGGGCTCGGGTCGGTATCGGCGTCGTGAAACTCGACGGGTCCCGGGCAATCGTCACCGAGCGCCGTGATCCAGGCGCGCTGGAATGCACCGACCGAGTCTTCGAAGTCCGGGTCGTGCGCCGGATCCCACCAGAGACCGAGCACGACGTCATCCTGTCCCAACAGCAGTCGCGCGTACGACCCGACCAGGCTCCGCAGCTCTCTCGCGGACCGGTAATCCGGCCAGGCCAGCACGCGACACGCCGTTCCCTCACGACAGCGATCGCTCATTTTCCCTCTCCTATCCTTGCTTCTCCTATCGACGACACCCGCCGTCTCACCCAAACCCGGTCGCAGTACGGGCCTGCGAAAACAGCCTCCCGCGTCAAGTTTCGCCCGGCCCGTTCTCGATGATGGAAATGCAGACGTTCGGGTGGCCGCTCAGCGCGGCCAGAAGAGACTGCCGCGACTGGAGGGAGAAGGATGAACGTCCTCGGACTGCACAAGGACCCGTGGCACGACACGGGTGCGGCGATCATCTCGGAGCGCAACGGTGTCGTGCGCTTCGCGAACCTCGCCGAAGAGCGCTGCAACCGGGAGAAGAACTCCCGCCTGTTCCCCGAGCTCTCCGTCCGCGCGTGCATGGACCAACTGGGCATCGATCACGTCGACGATTTCGATCTCATCGTGCTCGACTACATCGTCGACGGAACTGACTGGCGCCGCGATCAGCAAACGACGCCGTGCCGGCAGGACGTGTTCCTCGCCGACGTCGATCCGGCGAAGATCCACGTCGTCAACCACCACCTCGCGCACGCGTGCAATGCGTACTACTCGTCGCCATTCGACGACGCCGCCGTGCTGGTCGTGGATGGGCGAGGGTCGGACCGCGAGACGCAGAGCCTCTACGTCGCCGACGGGAACGGCATCGAGCTGCTGGACAAGAGCGACGCCATCGGCATCGGCTTGCTTTACGCCGCCGTCACCCAGGCAGTGGGGTTCGGGCTGCTCCAGGAAGGCAAGACCATGGGGCTCGCGCCCTACGGGGGGGACGATCGCCGGACGTTCCTCGACATCCCGCGCCGCAGATCGGGGGTCGGGCTCGACTACTCAGAACTCTGCGTCGAGGACAGCTACGATCTGCGACGCGACCTGCCGCCACTGGAGACGATGCAAGACCGCGCCCGCGTCGCGTGGGAAGTCCAGAACGAGTGCGAAGAAGCGCTGATCGAGCTCGCACGATGGGTCCGAAACCGCACCGGCCGCTCACGTCTGTGCTTCTCGGGCGGTGTCGCACTCAACTCCGTCGCCAACTACCAGCTCCTCCGGGCCGGCATCTTCGACGAGGTGTTCATCAACCCCGCAGCATCGGACCCGGGCATCCCCCTCGGCTGCGCGCTCTACGGCTGGCACAGGATCCTCGGCCGCACCAAGACCTGGTCGTCGATCTCGCCGTATCTCGGCCCGGACTACGACCTCGAGCGCATCGAGTCCGCGATCGCGAGCTTCTCGGGGTTCACCGTCATCGAGAGCGGTGCTCTCGAGCAGACTGCGGACCTCCTCGCCGAGAACCGGATCATCGGGTGCTTCCAAGGTCGATCCGAGATGGGGCCACGCGCGCTCGGTAACCGCAGCATCCTCATGAGTCCGATGGAGGGCGCGAACAAGGATGTCCTGAACGCGCGCGTGAAGCACCGCGAGGAGTTCCGCCCGTTCGCACCCGCGATCCTCGCCGAGCACACGCAGGAGTGGTTCGACATCGATCGCGAGAGCCCCTACATGCTCCTCGTGCCGCCGGTGCTCCCGGGCCAGCGCGACCGCATCCCCGCCGTGATCCACGTCGATGGCACGGGACGCCTGCAGACCGTGACCAAGGAGTTGAACGCCCCGTACTACGAGCTCATCCGAGCGTTTTGCGAGCGGACCGGGGTGCCGGTCCTGCTCAACACGTCGTTCAACGTCGCCGGAGAACCGATCGTCGAAACCCCTGAAGACGCGATCAAGTGCTTCCTCGGGACCCACATCGAAGCCCTGTACATCGGGGACTTCCTGCTGATCAAGGACTGACCGCGCCGACGTCCACCTTGCCAATCGGACCTGGAGTCCGGAAGATGCCTGGAGGACTGAACATGGCCGCCATTCGATTGATCATTCTGCTCGCGATCACACTCATCCCCCTCGGCTGCGCCGACCGAGGACCGGACCACCACGAGAACGAGAATCTCCGCGCGTCCCGGGAGGGTCCCATGGCCGATTCGAAGGGTCGCCGACAAGTCGCCACGTTCGGCGGCGGGTGCTTCTGGTGCGTCGAAGCCGTCCTGCAACAGATCGACGGCGTCCACGACCTGAAGTCCGGCTTCATGGGCGGCCACGTCGACAACCCGACCTACGACGACATCTGCACCAAGACCACCGGCCACATCGAGGTCGTGCAGGTCAAGTTCGACCCGGACGTGCTCTCCTACGAGAAGCTGCTCAAGTGGTTCTTCAAGAGCCACGACCCGACCTCGATGGATCGCCAGGGCGGCGACGCGGGACCGCAGTACCGGTCGGCCATCTTCTGGCACGGCGACGAGCAGAAGCAGACCGCCGAGACCCTGATCAAGAAGATCGACGAGGCCGACGTCTTCGCTTCCAAGATCGTGACCGTGGTCCGAGAGGCCGAGAAGTTCTGGATCGCCGATGCGGAGCACCAGGACTACTACCGGCGGAACAAGGATCAGCGTTACTGCCAGTTGGTGATTGCGCCCAAGCTGGGCAAGCTCGGGCTCGACAAATAGCCCAACCTCGACCCGTCTCCTACGGACCCCGGCCGTAGAATGGGGTGGCTCCGCCGCGGGAGACCATCATGCGCATCAGCCTGAGCCTGCTCGTCGGCGTCCTGGCCCTCTCCTCCGCCTCCGGCCAGATCTGGGACTACGGTCCGCCAATCACCGGCTCTTTGAAAGCCAAGCTGGCGGCGGATCTCGCGCGCCTCGACATCGACGCCGCGTTCGCCCGGGGTCCCGCGTTCGGTGAGGTGATCGACAGCCTCGCCATCAATGTCGCCGCCGGGGTCGAGCAGGAGAACGCCGAGGCCCATCGCAAGATGCTGGCGGCATACGTACGGATGTTCCCGTTCGCATCACCGAAGGTCGCCGGCGGCTCGTTCGGCATGAGCCTCGTCGTCGAATCGTGGCTTCTCCTCGACCCGGGGCCGAAGACGGGGACTCCTTTCTCCGAGATCTGGGGTCAGCTGGGCGAGCTGGATGATGAGTTCGCGCTCGCTGAAAAGCTCGCGACGGAGCTCGTCACCCGCGGCCCGAAGTGGCCGCCACTGGCCCTCGCGATCCTGTACCCGAGCCGCAGCCTCGACTCGGCGGATACGCGGATGACCGTCCGGTTCCTGGAGAAACTGCTCGCGGTCGTGAAGCGCACGGACGCGCCCCCGAGCGTTCGGATCACCTTGCTCTGGGGCCTGGCGCAGCTCTGCGGCGGGCACATCAATGGCTACTGGGAGTCGACGGACCCACGCACACCGGAGGAGGAGCTGCTCGACCACGACGATTGGGTTCGCCGCAAAGCCCTCCCCTATCGCAAGCGTGGCCAGGAGGCGTACCTCGAAATCGCGAAGGCGGCACGAAACCCTGCGGAAGCCGACGCGGCGCGCCTGGCCGCGGGCCGCATCGCGACGCGCCGCGGCGATGACGCCGGGAACGGGACCGCCCGTCGGATACTCGGCGAGCTGATCATCAACTCTCCGAAGTCCTGGACGGTCGCCGAGGCGCGGCACCTCATCATCCAGTCCTTCACGAGCCAGAGCCGGCCCGTCGATGCCCTGAAGGCGCTCCGCGGATTCGAGAAGACCGCAAACGGGGCGGACCTCTCCCGTGAGTTGTTCACGGTCGCTCGCGGGTTCTTCTCCACCGACAAGAAGAAGGCGCTCCTACACCTCCAGGAGATCACGACCCGCTGGCCGCGCGGTCTCGCCGCACCGCTGGCCTGGGTCGGCTTGGGAGAGACCTACGTCGGCCTGGGGCGAACCGACGACGCCGTCGCGGCCTACATCGCCGCGACGAAAGCCACCCCCGTCAGCACCCATCTCAGCTTGATGGACGCCGGCAACACCCAAGGCATGGCGTACCAGTGGCTCGGCCGTCACTTCGCCGGAGCAGGTGAATGGATGGAGGCGGCTCGATGGTGGATCGCGTGGAAGCCGTCGAGCTGGAGTGGAACCAGCCTCCGCAACATGGAGCGTCATCGTCAGCGCCAGATCGACCGATGCCTGAAGGAGCTCGACGCGACCGAGGACGGCGACGTCTTGCTCGAGATCGTCATGAACAACCACGGCGGCACCGACCGCCGACTCGCATCGAAGCTCGTCCGCCTCATCAAGACGAAAGACGCCCGCGCCGCACTCCGCAAGAAGCTCGCGGGCGTCATTGCCACCACCCCCGACAATGGACTCGCGACAACGCTGGAAGAGCTCCTGCGCATCCGCCACTACCGCGAGAGCCGGGACGTGGCCGCGCTGTTTGCGATGCTCGACCGCGACCCCCAACCCTGGCTCTCCCCGACCTGCCGCGACGCCCGCTCCGCCCTCGACGGCATGCGCGACGAGCTGATCCCGTTCGCCACGGCCCGCCTCACCGACCCAGGGGTCGACGGTCTCTGGGCCACTCTTCTGCTCGCGGCGTGCGGACGACCAGCGACCTGGCCGGCTATCGAACGACGCCTGCAGAAGGCAAAGGGATCACGCCTCGAACTCCTCGTCACCGCCGCGCTCCAATGCGGGGCGGGCGGCGCCGAAGCCTGGCTCGACAAGGTCCGCCAGGCAGACGAGCACGATCCCCGCCGCGAAGCGCTCGAAGCGGCCGAAGCCACGCGAAACCGCTAGCCCCGGGAGCGCGGACCTCCAGAGGCTGTGAGTCAATCGGCTCCGAGGCGAGCGAAGCGCCCAGAGCGGCGCTGGCAAGGAAGGCGAA
>NZBC01000099.1 GCA_002687715.1 Planctomycetota bacterium
ACCTCCAGGTCCGCTCCGACGGCGAAGCCGGATCCGGACCAGAGCGGACCTGGAGGTCCGCGTTCCCGGAAGAGCAGATTGCTCACACGCTCTGAAGGTCCGCGCGCTCTCGTTCCGACGCTACGACTCTGCTGGTGGTTCGGCCGGCCCCGCGACGTCGAAGGTCGAGGCCGGCGTCTCCGGTGGCGCATCCGGCGACGCGGGGGCATCCGGAGTCTCCGGTGGCGGAGCGGCCGGCGGTGCAGTGGGTGTCGTTGCTTCCGGCCCGTCGGTCTCGGGCTGGGGCGTCGGCTTGTCCGGTGGAGGCTTCTTCTCCGGTCTGGACTTCGGGGCTGGGCTCGAGAGACCGGCCTGCGCGAGTGCGAGCCCGAGGTTGCCGAGGCCGCGAGCCGAGGTCACCTTCGGTTTGTAATCATCGGGGTCGTCGCCCTGGCGCCGGGGCGGGCGATCGTCGCGGTCGCGCCGTCCGCGGCCCGGCGGGCCATCGCGGCGTCCGCGCCCGTCCCCACGACCACCGCCTCCGTCCGGACGGGGTCCTCCACGACCACGGCCACTGGCACCGCCCTCGGTGCGAGGGGCGCGGTTTCCACCACCGCCGCCTTCGCGACGCGGACCGCGTCCGCCGCCTTCACGACCAGGGGCGCCTTCGCCGCGGGGCGGACGATCACCGCGTCCGGCACCCTTGCCGCGGCGGGGGGGGCGACCCCGGCCTTCGCGGGGCCGAATGACGCGGAGGTCGATGCCGCGCACGACCGCCTGGTCAAACGGGATCTCCTCGACGATGCCTGCGAGCTGCTCGTTCTGGATGATGCCGAGCGTCATCTCGAACGAGCGGTGGACCTCGTGATCCTGGTCCTTGAGCTGGCTGGCCGGAACGGTGGTCGGGCTCGTGTTGACGTAGCGGTTGCGCGCGGTCGAGAGCAGCGGCCACACCAGACCGAGGTCCGGGACCTTATCGACCGCCATCGGCGTGCTCAGGATGAAGCCTGCCGTATCGCGGGGCCGCACCTGCTGGGCACCGCCGCTGTTCGGGACGTCGATCCACGCGCGAGACGCGCTGCGGCCGTACGCCTCCAGGCACGCGGAGACGAGCGCTTCCCGCAGGTGCAGCGCCGCCTGGGCGAGGTAGCCGTTCTGCAAGGCATCGCGTGCAAGTACGAGCTGACGAACGCTCGTCGGGGCCTCGCCGAGGAACGGCGCGATCGCGGTCTTGAGGACGCGGTCGAAGAGGCGATACGGATGCGTGTGCGGCAGGCGGCCGAGTCGCCTCCGGCGTTCCTCGATGAGGCGGGCACCTTCGATGACCTCCGACAGCGCGCCGAATTGGACTCCGCGTTGGTAGCGGACCCACGGGCCCGCCAGTCGTTGCAGGCGGCGGTCGTGGTTCAGCAGGCGCTGCATCCTCTCGGGCGCACGCCCGTCGCGGACTTCGGCGAAGGCCCTCGTCATCGCCAGGAACTCGAGCGGCTCGTCGAGTGCGACGACCTGGCACACCCGGTCCGCGCCCGCGTGCTCCAGCGGCGCTTCGAAGAGCGATCCGACCTCGATGTCCAGCCGGAACTCGCGGAAGTAGTGCATCGCGAGTGTGCCGAGCAACGGCATCGCACGCGAGCCGTACGTCACGTCGAGATGGACGGTGTCGCCGTCCGCCGGCAGCTCCGCGATCGTGCGGATGGCAGATTGGAAGCTGCGGCTGCCGTCGGTCGGTAGCGAGATCAAGACACAACGCACCTCGCTCTTGCCGAGCGCGGTTTGCAGCCGCTCGGCGAGGGCGCTCATGGCGTCGCGATCGGGACGGTGCGATCGCACCTGCGCTGCAATGCGATCCTGGAGGGAGCGTGTGTCCGGTTCGTGCGCCTTCTTGGGGACGCGGGTCTCCTTGGGAGCTGGCGCATCGCGGCCGGCGCCTTCTTCGCTGCTCGCATCCGCTTTCGGTGCGGTGGCTTCCTCGGAGGCAGGGTTGGGAGTGTCAGCCGACGCTTCTCCAGGGGGGGCTCCTGCGCCGGACCCGGCTTCCGCGGCCGGCGCTTCCGTGGCCGGTTCTCCCGTGGCCGGTCCTTCCGCGGTCGGCGCTTCCGCGGCCGGTTCTCCCGTGGCCGGTTCTTCCGTAGCCGGTTCTTCCGTAGCCGGTTCTTCCGTGGCCGGTTCTTCCGTGGCCGGTTCTTCCGTGGCCGTTGCGTCGTCTGCCGGAGCTGTCCCCTCGGTGGTCGACGCGTCGTCCTCGGTGGCTTCCGTGGCCGCTGCTTCCGTCGCGTCGTCGGTGGATGCGTCCGCGTCCGCGGCGGGAGCCTCCTCGGTGGTGGACGTGTCTTCCGCCGTGGGAGCTTCGGCGGCGTCCGGCTTCTCCTTGGGCGGCGGTGCGGTCTCCGCTACAGGCTCATTCCGCGCCGCTTCGGGCAGCAGGTCGAGCAGCCGATCGAAGTACGCCCACGTGGTGCCGACGAGGTGGAGCTTGTCCGCCTGCAGCGCGCCCGCGAGTTCGATACCGAGGTGGGTGGTCTCGACGATACGTTCGCCGCCCGGTAGGCGGAAACGAGCGGATTGGTGCCCCCGACGTTCTTCGTCTTCGGCAGCACCGCCCAGCATGGAGATCAACAGAGTGCCCATCTTCGTGGGTTCTCCGGGCCTGAGGTAGGAGAGGCGTCGGGAGGACCGACCGTTCGCAAGGTCACGATGGTAGGGACCTTTGAGGGCGGTGTCTATGCCTCCTGGGGCTAGGTCGCTCTCGTGTCGTCTCCTTCGGACGCGACGGCGTCCGAGGCCGCGGAGGTGCGTCCGGACCACCAGAACACCACCGCACCGAAGACCGCCATCGCGAGCGACAAGGTCTGCCCGCGACTCAAGCCCCAGTCGATCGCTCCGAGGTGGGGATCAGGGTCGCGCACGAACTCGATGAGGAACCGCAGGACCGCGTATCCCATCAGGAAGCACCCCGCGATGCGTCCGTCCCGGCGAAGCCACGACCGGCGCCGGTTCAACCACAGCACGCAGAACAGAAACGCCCCCTCGAGCAGACCCTCGTAGAGCTGGGACGGGTGCCGCTCGAGCTGGTACGTGTCCTTCGGGAACACCATCCTCCACGGGACGGACGTCGTCGGACGTCCATAGAGCTCGCCGTTGATGAAGTTCGCGACGCGGACGAACAGGATTCCCGGCGTCCCGCTCAAGGCACACGCGTCCATGACGTTCAGGACCGAGACTCTCCGACGGGCTGAGAACCAGAGCACGGCGAGGAACGCGCCCACGAGCCCGCCGTGGAACGACAGGCCGCCCTGCCAGATCTTGAAGAACTCGACCGGGTTCTCCAGGTACTTGTCGAGGTGGTACCAGAGGACGTATCCGAGGCGGCCGCCGAGGATGACACCGATCATGAGCGCGATGAGAAGATCGTTGACGCTGTCGACGTCGATCCTCAAGCGCCGTTCCTTCGACAGCCGCTTCAGCAGCCAGTTCCCGACCAGGAACCCGGACACGAACATCACGCCGTACCATTTGATGCTCAGCGACCCGATGTGGAAGATCACCGGATCGAAGTCAGGGAAGGTCCACTGGGCGAGGAACATGCGAGAAGCCTAACGTCCGGCGGTGGTGCGTCCATCGGTCGAGGAGCAATGGCGTCCGGGTCCGGATTCAGTGCGACGGTGCGGACGATCGCCCACGACGACCGTCAGGGAGATGCGGACTTGCTCACCCTGGCTCCACCTGTGCGGGCGGGTTCGCGGTACGTCCTGGGGCGCGGCGTCGTTCGCCGCGCCCTCTCTTGATCACCCGGCCTGAGCTCCGGAGATGATTGCGTGGATCTCGTCGTCCGTCATGAGGTGGTCGGATGCCTTGGCGGCGTCGAACACCCGGTCGACGAGGTCGGTGTCATCCATGTCGTAGCCGTTCGTGTCGAGCCAGTACAAGACGTTGGAGCGTCCGCTCATGTAGCCGACCGAGACTCGCTGTCTCTCGCCGAAGTCGGTCGCGGGGACGCCCGAGTAGACGCGGTCGGCCAACCAGGCGTCGCCTTTGCGCAGGGCCTTGATGACGGCGGAGGCGTGGACGCCCGTTCCCGTGACGAACGCATCGTGGCCGAAGACGGGGTAGTTGTGCGGGATCGCGACCTTCAGGTGCTTCGAGCACGTGCGCACGTAGTCGCCGAGAGCGGTGAGGTCGCGGTCGATCCACCCGAGGAGCTGGAAGTTGGCGAGGATGAGATCCATCGGAGCGTTGCCGGCGCGCTCACCGACCCCGAGCGCCGCTCCGTGGATTTCGGTCGCGCCGGCTTCGACGGCAGCGATGCAGTTGACCAGGTCGAGGTTGCGATCGCGGTGGCCGTGCCAGTCGATTCCGACGTCCTTGCCCTTCTCCTCGACGATCTTCTTCACGAACGACACCACGCGGTGCGTTCCCTCCGGCGTGGCATGGCCGCAGGTGTCGCAGACGCACACGCGCTCGGCGCCGAGATCGATCGCGAGACCGTAGAGCGCACGGAGATCCTCCGGCTGGGCGCGCGTCGTATCCTCGGTGACGAACATCACCGGGATATCGTGATCCCGCGCGTAGGTCAGACTCTTCTCCACGTAGCCGAGGAGCGTGTCGATCGTCCAGTCCTCGGCATACAGACGGATCGGAGACGACCCGATGAAGCAGCACGCAAGCACGCTGAGGCCGCTCCGGTCCATGATGGCGCGGACGGGCGCGATGTCGCTGATCACGGTCCGGCAGGCGACGTTGGGACGGATGGGCAGGTGCTGATCGCGGATGTGAAGCGCGAGCTCCATGATGTCGTTGCAGTGGGCCTCGCCGGCGCCCGGCAATCCGAGGTTGGCGGTATCGATGCCGATCGCCGCCATCTTGTCGAGAATCTCCTTCTTCGCGTCGACGGGCGGGTCATAGACGGACGGGGATTGCAGCCCGTCGCGCAACGTCTCGTCGTCGAAGGTGATCTTCCCGGGTCCCGGTGCCCCGTCCGCACCCTCCGTGTTCCAGTCGTAGATCAGGTCCTGTGTGTGGCGCGATCCCATGTGGCCCGGATTGTAACCCTTCGGTCGTCGGGGCCGAGGTCGGCAGGAACGTGCTGTGTCCTCCCGGGTTGTGGCAGCCCCACCGGATTGTCCCGAGACGCGGACTCGCGGCGAGGGGCTGCGGCGCTTGCCTCGCGGACGCGTCTGGCACACGATGAAGCGCCACCGCGCGACCGGACCGGCCGCGCGACCTGGCCCAAGGCCCTCGAGAGAACTACATGACGAGACAGGTCGATAGCAAGTACGTGTGGATTGACGGGGAAGTCGTCCCCACCGACCAGGCCAGTGTTTCGTTCTTTGCGCATGCCGTTCACTACGGGACAGCCGTGTTCGAAGGCATCCGGTGCTACGACGGCACCAGTGGTCCGGCGATCTTCCGGCTTCCCGAACACCTGGAACGCCTGCGTCGCTCGGCTGGCGAGTACTTCATGGAGTACGCGTGGACCGACGCCCAGCTCACGGCGGCCACCACGGACCTGATCCGACGTCACGACATGCGTGAGTGCTACATCCGTCCACTCGTCCTGATGGGTGAAGGAAAGATGGGGGTGCGGCCGGTGGACTGCGATGTGAACGTGTACCTCGCAGTGTGGTCCTGGGGCGCCTACCTCGGTGCAGGAGCGCTCGAGAACGGCATCAGCGCCAAGATCGTCAAGCAACGCAAGTTCAGCCCGCGCGCCCTCGACCCCACGGTGAAGGCTTGTGGTCACTACCTGAACTCGGTCCTCGCCACGAAGGAAGCGGCCGCTGGAGGCTACGACGAGGGCATCCTCCTGAACTCTGACGGCCGGGTGGCCGAGGGGTCGGGGGAGAACATCTTCATCGTCAAGGATGGCGAGCTGAAGACGAACCCGGCCGAGGAGTCGCTGCTGCTGGGGATCACCCGCGACTCCGTCATGAAGATCGCGGACCACCTGGGGTACAAGCTCACGATTGGCCCCATCGAACTCGAGGAGTTGCTCGGGGCGGACGAAGCGTTCTTCACCGGCACGGCAGCCGAGGTCACGCCGATCGCCAAGGTCGACGACGAGCCCATCGGCTCGGGAGGCCGTGGCGAGATCACCGAGCGCGTCCAGACCACCTACCTCGATGCGGTGCGGGGCAAGGCGGACGCCGCCTTCCACGGCTGGCTGTGTCCCGTCTGATCCGGGTTCGCGGTTCATCTGGACACCGGCGGAGTCCCGGGTAGAACAGGACGCATGACGCTTGCTCCAGACGACGAAGTCCTCCTGGCCAAGCACCAGGAGTACACACGGCTGTACTCGACCGATCCCGATGATCGCATCTGGGGTGCCGTGGCCGAGGCGTTCGATCTCGTCGGAGACGGGCGTCGAACCATGGCCGCCCTCGAGCGGGCGGTGTCCATCAACCCGGATTGGGGTCGGCATCGCCTCGATCTCGCGAAGGCGTACCTCCGGTCCAATCAGTGGGTCCGCGCCGCGTCCGAACTCGACAAGTGTGCCGACCTCGACGCTTCGGGCTGCCGCGCCAACTTCTTCGCCGAGTGCTACCTCTACTACCTCGGCTACGCGCTCTATGGTGCGCAGCGCTTCAAGGAAGCTGCCGAAGCGTGGCGCGGTGCCGACCACGTCATCTCGTACTGGGGCACGACCGAACCCTTGAAGGACTTCCACACTCACCGGGGATGGGCGTACCACCTGGAAGGCCACTACCTCGACGCCATCGAGAGCTACCGCCGCGGCCTCGTCGCTCCCGGTCCCGGTGACTGCGCCCTCGACGACGACATGGACACCGACGCCGTCGAACGCGCGCAGGACGAGATGAACCCCACCATCGAGCGCTACCACGACCTCGCCAAGGCCGGTGAGCCGCTCGAAGCGTCGCGCCTGCAAGCGACGCCTTACACGAGCTAGGGACCTCCAGCCCGTCGGCGTCTCCACGCTGCGGACGGGGCCAGGGGACTACAGGTTGCGATAGAAGTCCTCGGAGCTGTCGAGGCCTTCGAGGTAGTCGTGGAACTCGCGGCGTTCGTCCTGCCGAATGACGGCGGGGGAGTCGACCTGGTGCAGCAGGCGTTCGGAGACCCACTCCGGGAGGTACGCGCCCGCGAGCAGCTGCTTGTCGTCGAGCTCGACGTCGAGGGCGATGATGCCGGTTTCCAACAGGCGGCTCTTGGCCGTGAGTAGCGAACGCTTCTTGAAGACGTCCTGGTCGCTGCTGGCGACGAGACGGAGGAGTTCGGCCGACTCCAGGAGGGGAGACGACGCGAACAGCTCCTGGAAGAGCAGCGCGAGGATGATCACCTCCTCGTCGGACTCGAGTCCGAACTCGCCTCGAAGGGCGACGAGCGGGAGGCTCAGCTTGTCGGACGTCAGCTCTTCGCGGCGCTCGACGACCTGACGGACCTGGACGATGGCTTCATCGAGATCCTCGGGACGTTCGGAGACCTCCGGGTGGAGATCGAGCCAGTAGCCCTGTGGGAACAGGAGCGCGGCCCGCTTCTGGTACAGGTTCACGAGGTGGCGCAGGTCGAGGTAGTGGTCGACCGCATTCTCGTACGCCGGAACGTCCTGCGTACTCCGTTCGGGACTTCCACGCTCGTGGAAGCGGCGGTACACGCGACGGTAGAACCGCTCCGAAATGCGGAACTCGCCTTCGAGGGCAGCATCCGAATGGGGGAGATGCGCGCGGATCAGGCCGCTGGCGACGAGGCGTGCTTCGCCGTGGAGGAGCGCGGCGTTCTGCAGGACGTCGAAGGAGCTCTCGGAGAGCAGCTGGAGCAGCTCACGTCCTTCCATGATCGCGTCGGTTCCGGCGATGCGGCGTTCGAGCAACAGGAAGAGCAGGAGCATCTCGCGGGCGTCCAGACCGTGATGGCGCCCCAACTCACGGAACAGGCCGGGGAGGGCATCTGACTCCGTCTGACCCGAGAAGACCTCGAGCAGCGTCTTCAACAGATTGGCGTGGCGGGCCCGAAGGCGCCGCCGGTGTCCCGGAGAGGGACCGTCCGCCAGGGCGTCAGAGAGTTGCTGCACCTCCTGGCAGAGGTCCAGGATGCGCTTGAGAGACGTTCTGTCCTGATCGCGTTTCATGTCAGGGTTTTGTCAGGGGAGGCCACCCTGGCCTCCCTGTACTTATACGGCTTCCAGGAGCCGGAGATGGTGTCCCTCCGAGGGGATCTGGAAGATCTCCTCGCCGGAAGGCGCGTGGCTGTAAAGCTTTGTGTGAACGCTGGTTGTCGGACCGCGTATCGCTCGGCAGAATGGCGCGATCGCGTCGTGGACGGTGTCCACGGAAGCCTACCCTCGGGAGAGGGTCGGGGAGAGACGGATGGACACGCTCAGGGGCATGGAGCCGGGTCGCCTGAGTGCCCAGATCCGGGCGCTCGCGGAGGCGGTGTCGGAGATCGACGGAGGCTCGCGCACCACGCTGCGCGAGCTGGTGTCTCGCCAGAACCCCATCGACGTGGCGCGGATCCTCTGCGACCTCGAGCGCGACGAGATCACCCTCGTCTTCGACCTCCTGGATCAGGCGGGCCGGAGTGTGGTCCTGACCGAGGCGCCGCCGCGGGAGCAGGCGCTCCTGCTGATGCACGTGGGTGACCAGGGCGCGGAGCTCATCGCGTCTCTGGAGCCGGACGACGCCGCCGACGTGCTCGAAGCCGTTGAGGCACCCGAGCGCGAGGCGCTGCTTCGCGATCTCGAGGCCGATGACGCCCGGGAGATCCGGGAGCTGCGCGAGTATGCGCCGGACACCGCCGGCGGCCTCATGACGCCGGAGGTCGTGTGCGTGGCGCCGGGGGCGACCCAGGCCCAGATCTTCGAGAGCGTCCGGACCAATGCCGGCGAAGCCGAGACCATCAACGTCATCTACGTGACCGAGGCCGAGAACGATCTCGTCGGCGTCATCTCCATTCGGGAGGTGATCCTCGCCGACCCCGCGGCAGTGGCCCGCGACTACATGACCACCGAGGTCATCCAGGCTGGTCCGGAAGAGGATCAGGAGGAGGTCATCCGCATGATGGAGACCTACCACCTGTCCGCGCTGCCTGTCGTCGACCGTACGGGCCGATTGCTCGGCACGATCACCTCGGACGATGCGCTGTCGGCCCTGGAGGAGGAGGCGTCCCAGGACGTCATGGCGCTGGCCGGCGCCGGCTCTGCGACTCCGACCGAACAGACGGTGGTGGAGCGGGTCCGGGCCCGTATCCCGTGGCTCATGCTGACGCTCTTTGGCGGCATCGCGGCCGGCTGGGTGATCCGCGGGCTGGCGGTGTTCTACGGCAAGGGCCACGCCGTCGAGGCGACGGCGCAGCTGCTACCGCTCGTTGCGGGACTCGCGGGGAACGTCGGCATGCAATCGAGTGCGGTGATGCTCCGCGGCTTCGCGACCGGCGAGATCCACCGGTCCCGGGTACGCCGGGTGGTCGGCGAGGAGATCCTCGTCGGCATCCTCGTCGGGGTGCTATGCGGCGTCGTGTCCGGCCTCATGGCGCTGACCCTGGTGGAAGAGGCTGACTTGCACCGGTTCCTTGCCGTCGCGCTCTCCGTCGCGCTCGCTGCGACGGTGGCGGGCACGATGGGTGCCGTGCTGCCCTCGATGTGCGAGCGCGCGGGGATCGACCCGGCGATCGCGGCGGGGCCCTTCATCACGACCCTCAACGACGTCCTGGGCTTTACGATCTACATGAGTGTCTGCTTCGGCCTCTTCGGCCTCATGACCTGACGTCACCGCCGACGTGAGCATTGCGACGTGAGCACTGCCGATCTCAGCCGCCCCCGACCGCGACGCCGCTGGCGGCGCCGCTTGGTCCTGCTGATCGTGGTCCTGTTGCTGGCCGCGTTGGCCGCGGGACCCGGCCTGCTCTCCGACGGCTACCTCCGCGAGCAGCTCGAGTCCTCGCTGCGCGACGCACTTGGCGTCCACGTCACGGTGGCGTCATTGTCGGTGAGCTGGTGGAGCGACGCGGAGTGCGGCGAGGTCCGCATCCACGAGTCGACTGATCCCGACAGCCCCGTCCTGGTGAACGCCGACGGGGTCCTGCTCGACCGTGCGCTGCTGGCGTTGCTGGCCGGCGACAGCGCGGTGCGGGTCACGGTCATCGCACCCAAGGTCGTGTTGCGCGCGGTCGATGGCGAGCTCGTGGTCTGGCCGGTGCTGGAGCGGTGTGCGGGCGCGGTGCGCGCGTCGGCCCGCCTGGAGCCGAACCGCGGCCTCGACGTCGTGTTCGAGCAAGCGACCTTGCAGCTCGGGGACGACCGGCGCGCATGGCGTCTCGACGTCGGTGCGTCGTGCGATCACCTCGGGGACGACCCGTTGCGATTCCAGGTCGTCCTCGACGGCGAAGGAGAGCGCGGGGGCAAGATCGAGATCGGCGGGGCCCTGGACAATTGGAGCGAGGCTGGCGCACCCATCGGGTTCTCGGGCGTGCTGCGGGCCGACGGGTTGGACCTCGCGCCGCTTGCGCCGCTGTTAGGGCCGTGGCTCGACGTGCAGCCGCTCGGTATCGTGCGGCGGGCCCGGTTCGTGGTCGCCGGTCCGCCCGAAGGAGCGCGCAAGTTCAGCCTCGACCTGGACGTCGATGGTCTCGTTCTGGCCAGCCGTGGCCAGGCTGTTGGCGATGCGCTGACTTTCGAGGCGCGCGCTCGCGGGCGCTTCGATGCCGAAGGCATCTCGTCCCTGGAAGCGTCGCTCGATCTGCCGGACGGCGGTGCGCGACTGACGGCGCCCGGTTCCCTGCAGTGGACCGACGGCGCCGTCTCGGGGGACCTGGCATTCGACGCGACCTTCGACGACGCGGCGCGCGTCACGACAGCGCTTGATGGCGTGCTCCCGGCGGAGGCTCGTCTCTTCGGACGCGTCAAGATCGCGGGCCGAGTTCACGGTCGGCTGCCGACGTCAGCGGGCCTCGACCTCGTGGAGCGGGTCGCGGAGCTGGGCGGGGCGCTGGACGTCGAGCTCGACCGGGCGCGGGTGGGCGAAACCCGACTGGAAGAGGTGCGGGTCGTGACGACGGCCGAGAAGGGGCGTCTCCGCGTGACCACGGGGCGTGCGCAGGTCGGTGGCGGCGAACTCGTCGTGCAGGGTGAGATCGCCTATGCCCCTGGCGCGGGCGATTCCCGGCTCACTTTCCGGGCCGACCAGCGCGTGACGATCGTGCGCGAGCTCGCGGACGGTGAGCTGCTCGTGTCTGCGAGTGGTTCCGGGTCGGTCGAGGTCACCGAAGGTGAGTCCCGCGTCGTGGCGGACGGACTCGTCTCGCGTTTCGTATGGCCGCGCGCCGGCGCTCCGTCCGTCTCCCTCGCCGACCTGAAAACGCACCTCGACATCCGGCTGTCGCCGTCGGGCCAGGTGCGGGGGATCGATCATCTGAGCGTGATCGGACCCGAGCTCGAACTCGTCGTGCGCGACGGGGTCGTGACCCACGCGCCCGGGCGGTCGGAGGCAACCGGGACCGTGGTGATCGGCGTTGGGGCTCACCTCGCCAGGGTCCTCGGGCCGCCGTTGTGGGCCGATCTCCTCGTGGAGGACCGCGTTCGTTTCGAGGGCCGACTCGGGTGGCCGCTCGACGGCGCCTCGCACCGTGTGCGTGCGGCCGGCACCGTGTCGGGCGCCGGCGTCTGGGTCGGCGGTCGTCGCTTGGAGACGTTCTCGGGACGCGCCACCCTGAACGACGACACCCTGCGAATCGACGATCTGGACGCGACGCTCGGCGGTGGCCGGATCACCGGCGTCCTCGACGTGCATCTCGACGGACTCGCTAGCGGCGATTCGGTGCGGCTGGGCCTGGCGGGTGTTCCGTTCGAGGAGCGGTTGGAGACCGATGACGGACGCAGCCTCGTGATCGCGGGCAAGGCGAGCGGTTCTGTCCGCGTCGACGCCACCCCCGACCGGCGGCGCCTCAGCACCGAGTTGACGGTGCTCTACCTGAAGCTCCGCGAGGACGGTGTCGTGCGCGCGACCTCTTCGGTGGTGAAGATCAACGGGGCCGCGACCGTGACGGCGGACGGCATCCTCGACGTCAAGGACGCCTCCGTCACCGGCGAGGGGATCTCCGCGACGGTGATTGCATTGCGCTGGCCGTTGGCGGTGTCGCGATCGATAGGCGTCGTGCGTGCGGGGTCGGGACCCGCGACCGTAGACGGGAGGTTCATCCTCGCCGCGCCCTGGGCGCACGGCCTCCTGGGATCGTGGTGGCCGGACGCCTTCTCGCTGGAAGACGATCTCGCGGTGAGTGCGCGCGGGAGCATCGCGGTGGGCGCCAACGCAGGCCAGACGCGCCTCAAGCTGTACGCCGACGCGACGCGGGCACGCATGCGAACTCGGACGTGGCGCGACGTGCGCTGCTATGTGACCATCGACGATGGACGCATCAGTTGCGACACCGTCGGTGCGAAGGTCGACGAAGGCGAGGTCGTCGTTGGCGGCACGGTCGCGCTGGTAGCCTCGCGCCGCCGCGTCGGCGATCGCCTGCGTGTCACGATGCGCGGCCTGCCGATCGACCTCGAGGAGACCCTCCCGCGGACCGGGAAGGTGTTCCCGATGCTGAAGACGTCCTTCATCGCGGACGGCGCGGTCGAGATCACGGCGGACCGCGCGCGTCGGCTGCGGGTGTCCCTGCGGGGACGGGCGACGCGGGCGGTCCGACGGCTGATCGCACGCGGTCCCATCGTCTCGAGGGTGCTCCCGGACCTCGCCGTCGAGGCCGACGCCAAGATCGAGGCCGACGACCTCTTCGGTGTGCCGCCGCGGTTCACGGTTTCCGCCGCCGTCGCGACGGGCAAAGGACTGCGGATCGCGGTCGCTGACGCGCGACGGGACCGCGATCACGTCGAGCTGGGGAGGCTCGAGGTCGCCGCGGACCGGAGCTCGGCCGAAGCGCTGTCGCTCGGCCGGCTCGGGCACTCGATGACCACGGTCCGGAGCGACGTTCGCGTGTGGGGACAGGGGTCGCTGCGCGCGGGCCCCGCGTCGTGGCGAGGCGGCGGGACCTGGCGAGTCGACCTGGCCACCATCATGGGCGTCCTGGTCCGGCAGGTGTCGATGTCGGCGCGCATGCGAGACGGCCGCGTCTCGTTCGCGGGAACGGGGCGGCAGGTCGGTGGCGAGAACCTGCAGGGCAGGGGCGAGGTGCGGTTGGGCGACGAAACCTGGATCGATCTCGCGCGGCCGGAGCGGCCCTTCCGGTTCCAGCTCGAGGCACGCCGGGTTCCGCTCGACACCGGACAACGACCTCGGCTCGCCGGGCTTCACCCGGTGTTCGCGGCGCCGATCGACACGGGGAATCCGCTGCTCGAGGGTCGCTTCGATGCCGACCTCGACCTGCGCGGAGTGATGTCCGGGATCGGCTGGCGGCGCTCCTTGTCGGGCGTCGCGAAGCTGAAGTTGTCGAGTGTCCGCATCGGCGCCTCGACGTTGCTGGACCGGCTCGGGGCTGCGGTGGTGGACGAGCTCGGCGAGGAGCTGCATGACGAACTCGTCAGTCGGCTCGGCCAGGCCGGCGCCCCCGGGGGCCGCCTCGTGGACCTGGTACACACTGGATTCGCGATCACCGACGGGACGTGGTCGTTCGTCCTCGACGAGGGCCGCATGGTGTCCCGAACCGTGCCATTCGTCGTCTCTGGTCCGGACCTCGCGTTGCGGACCGATGGTGATGCAGGGTTCGACGGGTCGGGCCGGTGGACGGTCCGCACCGACCTTCTCGGCCGGGTCCGCGCACAGCTCGATCCCATCGCGGACAGCGCCTTGCTCGACCGACTCGGCAAGCGCGAACTCGAAGCGGTCGTCATTCGCGACGGGCGAACCGGGCTCCTGCGTGTGAAGGCGAGCGTGAAGAAGTGAACCCCGCCGACGGATAGACTCCACCGGAGCCTATGGACGCGATCGCTGCCGCACATGTCATCTGCAAGGCCGGCTCGGTGCTCTCGCCGGGCTGGGTGGGCTTTGAGAACGGGGTCATTCGCGAGGTGGGTTCGGGCGAGCCGCCGGCCGAGCTCAACGTCGAGCGGGGTGGCCCGCGGAGCATCCTCATGCCCGGACTCGTGTCCGCGCACGCGCACCTCGCCCTCGGCGGGCTGCGCCACGTCGCGGATGACGCGGGGTTCATGGAGTGGATCCTGCGCGGCATCCTCCCGGGTATCGAACGGGTGAACCGGGTCGAGAACGGGTTCCTCGACGGCGCGCTGCAGTCGGCGCGTGAGCTGCTGGAAGGAGGCGTGACTCTCGTCGGCGACAGCTTTCTGCGCTTGGAGGGAGTGTTCGCGCTGCGGACGACGGGTCAGAAGGGCGTCTTCTTCCAGGAGGTATTCGGCAGCCTCGCCGACGACGACGCGACGTACCTCGAGGAGACCATGTCGGCGCTCGATCAGTTGCCGGACCAGCTGGGCGGCTTTCCCTTCGGGTACTCGCCGCACACCCCGTGGACGTGTCCCGCTGAGGTGTTCCGCGCGACGGTCGCCCGCGCGCGCGTCGAGGGGAGACGTATCTCGACCCACCTCGCGGAAAGCGAGGAAGAGCATCGGTTCTTTGTCGAACGGAGGGGGCATCTCTACGAGATGTCGGAGCGGAAGGGCAACCTCGACCGTTATCGGTTCGGGATGACTCCTGTCGCGTACCTCGATCAACTGGGCATTCTCGGACCGGACGTCGTCGCCGCGCACGGTGTGCAGGCGACGGCGGATGACATCGAGATCCTGGCTGGAACGGGCACGTGGATCGTCCATTGCCCGACCTCCAATCTGAAACTCGCGGAAGGCATCGCGCCTGTGGCCGCCATGCTCGATGCGGGCGTCAACGTCGCCCTGGGAACGGACTCGGCGGCGTCCACCGGCAAGCTCGATCTCTTCGAGGAGATGCGGACGTTCGTTCACGTGCAGCGCGGAGCGGCCCGGCGGACCGAGGGGTTGTCGGCGTCGGTTGCGATCGATCTCGCGACGCGCGCCGGCGCGGCTGCCCTCGGACTGGGCGACGTGACGGGGACGTTGGAGGCGGGCAAGGCCGCAGACGTGATCCTCATCGAGGCCGATCGCCGTCGTCACGGGCCGTGGGACGACCCCGAGGCCGTCGTCGTCTATACCGGAACGCCGGACGACGTCGTGCTCGTGGTCGTGGACGGCGCCGTGCGCCATCGGCGGGGTTCGCTGGCGTGACCACGAAGTCGCCCGCAGACTCGTCACCCCCTCCACCCTCCGCCCCCGCGCCGCGGGCAGGACGCTGGCGTCGCCGCCTGCTCGTCCTGGCGGTCGTCGTGGCGGCGGTGATGGCAGTGCGGGCGTGGCTCGTCGATGTCTACAAGGTCGTCGAGCAGAGCATGTGGCCGACGTTCCAGGGAGGAACGGACCGCATCCTCGTGCAGCGTTTCGGACCGGGGCCGCGACGGTGGGAGATCTGGCTCTACCGCAACGAAGAGGCGGGGGAGCGTCCGTCGGTGAAGCGGGTCATCGGTATCGAGGGTGAGTACGTCGACTTCCGCATGGGCGATCTCTACGTTGGGAATACCGCGACGAGCCTCTCCCGATCGAGGCCGCCGCCCGAGGTCCTCGACGCATTGCTCGTCCCGGTATATCCGACGGCATGGGGCAAGTCGGGCAAGACCCGGTTCAACGTGTTGCCAGACGCGAGCCGGCTCTCTTGCGACGGACCTGGTTTGCGATTCGACGCGTCCGGGGTCGGTTCGGCGGGGGTCACGGCCAGCCTCATCACCGGCCAAGGCACCACTCGCGAGGGCATCTACGACGACTCGATCGACAACCATGGTCAGTGGACGCCCGGACGACACAAGGTCCCGGACATTCGTATCGACCTCATCGTGGAGGATGTGGAGGGTGGCGGGACGCTCCGCATCGTGCACGAGCTCGAAGGCGGGAGGGAGGACCGTCTCGTCGCCATCGGCCTCGGTCGGCTTCGCCTGCTGCGGGGCCGGGACGGCCGAGGTGGCTATCGCATCCTGCCCTGGGGCGGGACGTTCCCGCTCGCCCTCCGGATGGAGACCATCGATGGGCGGTTTCGGGTCGTCCGCCGTGACGCGGAGACGGGGGCGGAGGTCGCGGTGCTCGTCGAGGAGCATCGTGACACTGCGGCACATCACGGCTATTCGCGCGTGAGGTTCCGACTCGATCGGGGCGGGGCAAGGCTGAGCAACCTCTCGGTCCGCCGAGACATCTATTGGACGTGGCCGCCGCACCACGGCGGGAGCGGGCCCTACCACGTCGATCACGGGGTCTTCATGGTCGGGGACAATCCGTCAGTGAGCCAGGACAGTCGCCACCAGGGTCCGATCGCGGACGATCGTCTGCTCGGCTGGGCGCGCGTGCTGCTCTGGCCGAAGAACCGGTTCCGCACCTTGCCGTGAGCCGTCGCCGTCGCCGGGTTGACGGCGGCGGGGTCGTGTCCTAACTTACGGTCACAAAGCCTGGGGATATCTGGGCTTACTACCGACTGCGCAAGGCTTTGCGACGAGGGCGATTGATGGCGAGCTGGTTGGACCGTCTGAAGAAGTCCCCCCTGGAGTGGTTGCGGGACAAAGCGTGTCCGCCCGTTCTGCACCGGACGCTCTCGGAGGTCTACGGCCGCCCCGCGGACGATCCCGAGGTCGCTCAGGCGCGCAATGGGGCGTTCAACTACAAGAACGCCGTCACGATCTCGCGTTCCCAGCAGGAGACCGGGACCTGGCTCGACAAGATCCTCGAGTTCGAAGCCCCGAACAACAGCCGGCACCGCGGCCCGGGAATGGTCAATCAGTTCCTGTCGCTGGTGGAGTACGGCTGGGATGAGACCCACCCGATCATCCATTGCTCCGCGGACCGCCTGCTGCGCTATGCGATGCAGGACAAGACCGCAGACCTCTTCGAGCTGAAGGGCTATGCGGGGACGAACGAGGAGTCGACGGCGATGATCCTGCACGGCTTGTCGGTCATGTCGGCGGCGTGTCTCTCCCGGGCCGGCTACGGCGACAATCCGGCCGTCGTGGCCGTCGCGGAGCAGGTCCTCGCGGATCTGGAGACCCAGTACCCCGAAGGGGGCGAGCCCGATCTGTACGACGGCACCATCGAGATCGCCGAGGAATCCAAGGAGGACGGCATCTACCGCGTCATCCGCCCCGGCCATCATTCGCCCGACATGTTCCTCTTCTATCTGATGGCCTGGCACCCGGTATTCCACACGGACGCCGGTCGGGCTGCAGCCGGTCGAATCACCGAGTTCATGTTGAAGGGCGACGAGTACCCGCTGCGGCTGCGCGAGGTCTCGGGCAAGCGCTGGATCAAGCTCGTCGATCTCCACGTCGCGCAGTGGAGCCAGGAGGAGTTCGCCGACAAGAAGCTCGGGTTCCTGCTTCACGATCTCGAGCTGCTGGCGCGGACCGGTTCGCTGGTGCGGTCCGAGAAGTGTGTGCAGCTCCTCGACTGGCTGATCAGCCTCCAGGACGACGACGGCGTCTTCCGCGTCGACGATCACATCGAGAAGGTGGTCTCGCGGTCCCAGTACCACTACTTCCCGCTCGAGGAGTCCTGGCGTGGGAAGCACAAGAAGTACACGGACGTGACGTTCCGGGTGCTGCTGATCCTCAAGATCCTGGACGACAACTGCCCGCTCTAAGTTCTTCTGCGGCAAGGACTCCAGTAAAGCTCCACGAGCCGCCCTCTTTGATCCGATGAAGGAGCAGAGGGGTTTCGGGATTCACCGGAACCCGAGCCGCGGCCACGGGTTGGAGACGGTAATGGGGGACGGCTACCTGCAGGACCCCGACGTTCGCCTCATGCTCGACGTCAAGGCGGAGCGCCCGGGGGCCTTCGAGGAGCTGGTGGCCCATTGGTCGTCCGTACTCCTGAACTACCTGATCCGGCAAGCCGGAGCGCGCGACCAGGCCGAAGACCTCGTGCAGGAGGTGTTCCTCAAGGTCTACCGCGCTCGGGATCGGTACGTTCCAACGGCCCGTTTCAAGACATGGCTGATGACCATCGCCACCAACGTGTGCCTGAATCGCAAGCGCTACGAGGGCCATCGCGCCCACCTCTCGCTGGATGCCCAACGTCCGGGAGACGGCGCTGCCGGGTCGTCGCGAGTCGAGGACGAGAAGGTCCCGGCCCCGTCCGAGGGGCTGGAGCGCTGCGAGGTCCAGAGTCGGGTCCAGGCGGCGGTCGCGGCGCTGCCCGAGAACCAGCGGATGGCCGTCGACCTGCTGCGCTTCGGCGGTCTGTCCTACAAGGACATCGCGGGAGCCATGGGGCTGTCCTTGCCGGCCACCAAGAGCCTGCTCAACCGCGCCAAGACCAATCTGCGGGAGTCACTCTCCCAAGACGTGAACGAATGGATGACCGAGCATTCGCCGGTCAATGAAGCTTGAGAGCACCTGACTGACAACCTGTTTTCGCGAGACCGACACCTCCACCACCACGCGTCGAGTCGAGCCCATGAACCGCCAAGACATCGAACGGGATCTTCCGCTCTACCTGGACGGAGAGCTCCCCAACCAACGTGCCGATGAGGTACGCGCCGCGCTCGAGCAAGACTCCGAGCTGCGCGCCCTCGCCGCTGAGTATCGCACTGTCGACGCTCTCCTCGCGGAGCACCCTGAGGTCGCACCGGACCCGGGCTTCGCGGCTCGGGTCGTACGCGTCGTCCGCGGCTCCGAGGCCGCTTCGCCAGGCCCCGCCAGCCGATGGCGGGTGGCCGCCGCGGTGATTGCCGCGGGGGTCCTGGTCTGCGTCACGCTGGTGTTGACCCGCGACGACGCCGAGACCTCGCCTGGGCCCGACGCCGGAGCCAATCCGACCTGGTCCGACTTCGCCGTGCGGGTCCCCAGCGAGCCGGTCGTCGAAGAGGCCAAGGACCTCGACCGCACGTGGCGCGTCATCCGGTCCATCGAGGAAGGGTGGGGGCTGTGAGGTCAGCGGTTGCCGTCCTGGCCACGATCGTCCTTGGGATGCCCCACGTCGTGGCCCAGCGGCCGGATCCGTTCGAGTCCGATCATCGGCTGCGGGAATGGAACGAGGTGGTCGACGGGATGTCGCCGACGGAGCGACTCGCGTTCCTGAACCTGTCGCGGCCAGAGCAGGACCGTACCGTGGGCCGGCTCGTCGACGCCCGCCGGGAGAAGGACGAGGCCGCCTTCCTGCTGTCGTTGAAGGACACCGTTCGCACCGAGATCGAGGCATTGTCGCCGGGCAAACGCCGGGCGCGCATTCTCGAGCTTCGGGTCGGTCAGAAGCTCGAACGCGCCGTGGTGGACGCGTGGGAGCTCGGCATCATCGACGACGACAGCGCCGCGGACGCGCTCGATCTCAGCGCGCCAGCTGAACAGGCGGAACGCATCCTCGAACTTCAGAAGGCGATGTTCATCCGTATCCATGACGAGCACCTTCGCCGCCTGCCGCCGCGCCTGCGTGACGACATCATGTCGCTGCCGCCGCGACGCTTCTTCCGCCATGGCGCGGTGAACGACGTCCGCATCCGTCACCACTTCGCGATGCCCGCTGTGAACTCGCTTCGCCGCCAAGGTTCGGATGCGATCGAGAAGCTGCTCGACGCGCTCTCGAAGGGCAACCTCGACCTCGAACAGAAACGCTGGTTCCGCCCGAGCGGGCTCACGGAGTTCGAGAAGCTCGACGCGGATGGTCGCCGGCGGTTCGTGGCCCAGCTGCGGCGTACCCACTTCTTCCGCGAGTTGAAGTACGGACGTCGCGAGCCGCCACGCGACCGAGGCCCCGGTCCGTACCGCGATGGCATCGAGCTTCCGCCGGAGTTGTTCGACCGCCTCGATCCGCGGGAGCAGAAGGCGTGGCTGTCGATGCCCCCGAGCGCGCAGGATGCGTTCGCGCGCCGTCGCTTCCCGCTGTGGTGGCAGAATGAGGGGCCAGACGGAGTCCGTCCTCGTGAGCACACTCTGCGGGCGTTCATCGATGGGCTCGAGAAACTGCCCAAGGCCGAGCGCAAGCAGCTGCTGGACCGTCCGCTCGTCGACGGCATCCGCCGCGTCCTGGGGCCGACGTCGAGGCCTCGGGATCCGCGCTTGGGCCCCCGGCGGAGGCCCGGTGACCGCCCGCCGCGCCCCGGCGATCGCCCGCCCCGGCCCGGTGATCGTCCGCCTCTCCCTGGCGATCGCGGCCCCCCGCCGCGGGTCGACCTGCGCAGGCTGGCGGATCGTCTGTCGCCGGAGGATCGCGCCAGATTCGACCGTCTTCCGGAGCGTGCGCGCCGCCCGTTCCTGAGGAAGCGGTTCCCTGAGGAGTTCCCTCCCGGCCGCCGGTAGTTACTCTTGTCGAGGGAGCGAACGTCCTCCGATTCGCGTGAAGGACCTCACATGCGTTACCTCGTCATTCTCCTCGTTCTGACGGCGGGCCTCTCGGCTCAGGTGCTGGACGAGAAGATCCAGACCGAATTCGAAGACCTCATGGCGCTCATGCGCGCTCCCGAGGGCGGCAAGCCGCTCGATGAGGAGGCCGCACAGGCCCGGGCGCAGAAGTTCCGCGACCGGCTCACCCGCTTCATCTCCAAGTGGGACGAGTTCAAGACCGAGATCTCGTTGGGGCGCCTCCACCTCGGCAAGGCATTGGCACTGGCTGGACGCCCCCAGGAGGCGGTCGGCCACTTCAAGTTCTTCGTCCAGCAGCACCCGACGTCCGAGGACGTCGAGGAGGCCACCATCTCCCTTGGCACCGCGTACCTCGACAGCGGCAGCCTCAACGATGCCGGGGTGGTGTTGAGCCGGTTCCTTCGCGAGCGCCCCAAAAGCGAGCGCCGCGTCGTCGTCCAGTACTACCTCGGCCTCACCCGGTGGAAGCAGGGCGTCATGGGCGAGGCGCTCACGCGGCTCGACGCGGTGATCGCGAGTGGCGCCGAGCTACCCGTCGTCGCGGACGCGCAGATCAAGGTGATCGAGATCCTTCGTGACGCGGGTCGGGTCTCGGAGGCGAAGCAGCGGCTGGCCAAGCTCCTCGAGAAGCACGCGGAGGAGCGATACCTGAAGTCGCTCGAAGAGCAGCTGGCTTGGATCGGGAAGACGGCCCCCGAGCTGGTCTCCATGGATCACTGGCTCAAGGGCGCCGCCAAGACAGTCGGAGGCGCGGCCGGTTCGGTGATCGTCATCAACTTCTTTGCCGACCGCTACGAGTCCTGTCAGGCGGAGCTGGAAGCGCTGGCCAAGCTGAGCGTGGGGCTCGACGGTCAGAAGGTCATGTTCCTCGGCCTCACGAAGTACTACCGTCCCCTCGACAAGGTGCCGGCCGCGAAGCAGAACGAGAACCTCCTTGCGTTCCTGAACCGGCACGGCGTTCCGTTCACCGTCGGTGTTGCGAAGGACTTCAAGAACTTCCGCAACTACGGCGTGCGGGGTATTCCCCACACGGTTGTCGTCGGCAAAGACGGCTCCATCGTTCACGTGAAGACCGGTGGCAGTCGCAAGAACCGCCCCGCTATCCGCGCGCTCGAGGCGGCGATCAAGCGAGCTCTCGAGGGGTGATCGGTGCGCGCTTGCCGTTCACGATCAAGTAGAGGTTGATCGCGTTGACGACGACGTGCGCGACCATCGGCGCGATCAAGCTCTGACGCTCGTCGAACAGCCAGCCGAAAAGGAACCCGGCTCCGATCGCGAACATCGTCCACGGCAGGAAGGTCGTACTCGGGACGAAGTGGAGCCCGCCGAAGATCAGGCTCGTCGCGACCCAGCCGAGCCACGGTTGCATCGCTCCGCGGAACATGAGCTCTTCCGCGACGCCGGACAGAAGCGCGAGCAGGAGGATCTGCGACAGGGGTAGGGGGCCGAGCACCTTGCGGAACTCCACCTCCAACTCCTGCAGCGAGCCCAGCATCCGCACGAGGAGCCACGTGACGGTGACCAGCCCGAGGCCGACGAGCAGTCCGATGCCCACGTCGGTCGCCAGGCGGGTTCCGTGAACGTGCTCCCCCGGGAACGTGTCCTGCCAGAATATGGCGAGAACGAGCCCCAGAAGCAGGACGGGGATGTAGACCACCGTCGCCGCGAGGGGGATCGGCACAGGGTCTCCGATCTCCTCGAGGACCTCGGGATCGATGAGGGCTTCGATCTCCTCGTCGCTCGGGAAGGTCTCGGGCATGGGGGTGGCGCGCTCATGGTAGAGGGGGCTCCCGCAGCGTCAAACGCGGAGTAACATCCCCGGCGTGAGCGATGACCTTACGAGCGCGCTTCTCGACCGAGGAGTGTTGATCCCCGAACCGACGCAGGTGTCCATCGCCGCCGATGTCGATCCTGGCCGGATCGAGTCCGGAGCGCTGTTGCTTCCCGGCGCCCGTCTGGAGGGCGCGTCCACCCTGATTCGAACGGGTGCGAAGATCGGGAAGGGGGGAGCGTGCGTCGTCAGGGACTGCGCCATCGGACGCGACGTGGAGCTCTCGTCCGGCAGCTTTGAAGACGCGGTGTTCCTCGCGGGTGCGTCGTTCGGCCCCTCCGGTCACGTCCGCGCGGGGACGCTATTCGAAGAGGGGGCGACGGCTGCCCATGCCGTCGGGACGAAGCAGACGATTCTGCTCCCGTGGGCCACGCTCGGCAGCAACATCAACGCGTGCGATCTCGTGCTCGCGGGCGGCACCGGCGCGAAGGACCACAGCGAGATCGGCAGCGGGTTCATCCATTTCAACTACACGCCGTTCGGTCCTGCCGGCGACAAGGCGACGCCGTCACTCTTCGGTGACGTAGTGCGCGGGGTGTGGCTGCGAGAACGGCGTGTGTTCCTTGGCGGCGCGGGAGGCGTCGTGGGGCCGGTGCGGATCGGCTACGGATCCGTACTCGCCGCAGGTTCCGTCTACCGGCGCGACCGGTCGGACGGTGTTCTCGTCTATGCCGAGAGCCTCCCCGACCGCGAGGTCCCGTTCGATGCGAGCCTGATCCGACGGGGTCCCGACCGGGTGCGCCGCAACCTCGAGTACATGGCTGAGCTCGTCGCGCTGCATCGCCACTACGCCGAGGTGCGATTCCGGCTCGCCGGCTCTGACGACCTCGACTGCAAGCTCGTCGAGGCCGGTGTTGCGCTGATCGAGGGCGCGATCAGGGAGCGCGTCAAGCAGCTTCGTCGCTTTGCCGACGGATTCACCGAGGCAGCGTCGCGCATGGACGATGGTGATCATGCGGACGGGTTGCGCGGGCTCGTGGTTGCGATCGACGCGGCGGGTGATGCGCTGACCGACCCGCTGCGCGGCGAGGAGTCGGTCGATGCCCGGGCGCGCACGACGGTGCTCGCCGACGTGCCGCGGGGCGGCGTCGACTATCCGACGTGGGTTCAGGGCCTCGCAGAAGAGACGGTCGCCGCGGGTGTGCAGTACCTGCGCTCGGTGGCCGCGGCCTGGTTGGCCGACGCGGAAGGCGCCGGCCGCATCCTCAGCCTGTGCTAGCGGCCTGCGGCAGGTAGGAGAGGAGACCAGGAGGACCCAGGAACCCAGGAGCAGAAACAGATCTGGTTCCTGGGTTCTACCGGGCGTTTCTCCCCGGCTACCGCTCGAGTGCGTATCCCCTCAGAGGGCTACTTCTTCGGCGTCGCGATGCCGTTGATGAAGCACTCGTTCACCGGCGCCTCGTATTGGTTCCGGGTCTGTCGTGAGAGGTTGTCCACGAGTTCGACGCCTTCGACGATCTCGGCGAACGGGGTCTGGACGAAGTCGAGGTGGGGCTGGTCCTTCAGCAGGATCTGGAATTGGCTGCCGTGGCTCTGCGGGCGGCCGGGGCCCCGCCACATGGTCAGGGTGCCGCGCTTGTGCGTGACGCGGGAGAACTCGTTCTTCAAGACGTGACCCGGGCCGCCACGTCCCCACTTGGTGGGATCGACGACGCGTGTGTTCGGGCAGCCTACCTGCACGAGGTGTCCGGGAATGATCCGGTGCACGCGCAGGCGGTCGTAGTAGTTCTCCTTGGCGAGCTTGAGGAAGTTCTTCCGATGCTCGAGCGCGGCGTTCTTGTAGAACTGGATCTTCACGTCGCCGACGGTCAGGTGCATCGTCGTCGTGCTGTCCGGATCGAGCTCGGGCTTCGGCAGCATCCGGACCTTGTACTTGCTGCGGAACAGCAGCTCGTCGGCGCAATCCTCGATGCCTCGATCGACCAACGTCTTCTCACCCTTCTGGTCCTTCGCCGTCACGCAGAGGGGGTGCTTGGGGAAGCGGGTCTTCAGGTCCTCGTACGTGGCCTTGGCCTGCTCGATCTCACCTGAGTTGTAGAGGCAGGACCCGAGGATGTAGAGCGCGTGCGGCTCGACTTTCGTGCCCGATGCGCGGGAGAGTATCTCGCCGACCTTCTCGGTCTTTGCTTCCCAATCGATGGCATGGGCGAAGGCGATCGGTTGACCAGGAGTCGGTGCACTGCGAGGCAGTGCCGCCTCCAGCTCGATCATGAGCTTGCCGGGGGAGACCTTGTCCTGGCCGACGGCCGAGCCGAGGGCCAGAGCAACGAGGGCGATGGTGTTGAGAGTCTTCATCGTCGTGTTCCTTGCGTTCACTCGGGGACCCGGCCTACTTGTCTTTCCAACCGAGGCGGCGCTGGACCTGGAACAACGTCCACATGTAGTTGGACGTGAACATGGCCTGACGTTCAGCCGCCATCTTTCGCTGGTGGTAGTCCACGGTGGACATGCTCTCGAACGGGGGCTCCTGCTTCGTCAACACCTTCGCGATGTAGTGCGTCCGGCTGACGATGTCGGAGAGGATCGGGCTCACGAAGCCGGGGCCGAGGGCCTTGATCTGGTAGGAGCTGGTGAGGAACGCTTCTGCGCGCTTGGTCGGGTCGGAGATTTCGGTGCGGTTGCGCTGAGCGAAGGAGAACGAGAACGGACCGACCTCCTTGAGCTTCAAGCCCTCGGCGGCGACCACCGAGTCGAAGTGCTCCGGCATGATCTCCGAGCGAAGCTTCCGCTTCCCGTGATCGGCGAGGGTGCGGTGCTTCTGACGAATGGCCTCTTTCTGGCGCTCGTCCTTGGTGCCGCTCGACCGGATTTCATTCTCGCCGTCGATGACGGCCTGGGCGTCGAGCGCCGTCTCCCTTTCCTTGGTCTGCTCTCGGACCTTGGCGTCGACCTTCTCGAGGAACGCCTTCGCGGATGCTTGCGAGCGGTGGTAGGCCTCGAACTCGTACCAGTCATCGGTGATCTTGTCCGCCACGTCATCGAACGGCGGGAGCGACGACACGGACTTGTCCTCGAGGCGCCAGAAGAACTGGAGCGGACCGAAGAACCTCACCTCGGTGCCTAACGCGCCGGGCGTAGCGTTGAACAGATCCGTGAAGAGGGTCGGACCGAGCTTCGCGTGCTCGGTGGCGACCTCTTGCCGCGACGCCTTCTTCAGACGGATGTGCTGCAGCTTGTTGGTCTTGGCGAGGGCCTCGATGTCCGCGCTATTGGTCGTGGTTGCCGCCGCCTTGAACGCGGTCGAGATGCGGTCGCCCACGAGGATCTCGCGATCGATCTGGCTCCGAAGCAGCATGAACGGGGTCACGAGCTTCTCGATCGAGACCTTCTTGTCCTTGCGCGGGTAGAGCTGCGGCCGCTTGTCCGACGGGATCTGCTTCACGAGGCGATCGCGGTTTGCGATGAAGTGCTCGAGCGCCTCGGCCCGTTCGATCTTGCGCGACCCCTTGAGGCGGGCGATCTCCTCCTCAGTCACCGACGTCGGGTCGAAGATCACGAGGTCGGCAGTGACGGACGTGGGGTTGCGGTACTTGTTCTGCACCTGGGGATTGGTGCTCCAGAACTGCTCGAGCTGCTCGGGCGTCGGAGGCTTCTCTTTGAGCTTCGGGATCAGGTCGGCGGCCGAGAAGTCGAGATACGCGACGCGGTAGAGGAAGTTGTCGCGCTTCCACAGGTCGTAGACCTCGGACGATCGGACGCGGACCGAATTCGCGTACCAGTTCTTCATCCGCTGGATCGCCCGGGTCTCGGCGATGTAGCGGACGTATTGCTCCTCCGAGATCCCCTGTTGCTCGAGACGCTTCCGGAGCATGCTCTCGAACTGCTTGTTCGTCTTGATGGGATTGACGAGGTCCTTCTCGGTGTCGTCGAGCGCGAAGCCCATCGACGTGGCCTCGGCGAAGAGCAAGACGTGCTCGAGTATCCGCTGCGGCTGGAGCGGACGGTTCGGCTTCTCTTCGTGCGGCTTCAAACACAGGTAGGCCGCATAGAAATCGCCCTCGATGAGCGTCTTCGTTTCGCCGGCGACCGTGTAGGACCCACGCACCTTGTTCGGGTCCGTCGGCTTTTGAATGGGCTGGAGCCGGGCGGCATGGCCGGGACGGACGCCCGGAGTGGGCTGCCCCGCCGGCCTGTCGCCGATTCCTTCATCCGGATCACCCTGGGCCAGGGTGGGCACAGCCGTGAGAATCAGACAGCTCAGAAGGCACACGGCGCGCAGCGCGATTGACGTCATCGGTCACGTCTCCAAGAACCCGGAAGCCTGAGGGGCAAGGTGCCATAAACGCTTGCCACTAAAGGGATAACAGACGGAGTACGACTATATCGTAGCAGCGGCGGGCACCAACTCAAGAAACGGCGGACGCACCCGCGACCTCCGCAAAAAAAGAAAGGGCTCCCAGTCCATCGGGAGCCCTGCAGTCAGAGTTTGAGGAAAGCGAACGAGGAACAGATTTCAGGCGTAGAGAGGAAGGAGGGAGTTTTACGTGTTTGTGTCACACAACCCCGACCGCTTTCCGTTTCTGGGTGGCGATCTGGTCGAGACCGCCTTTTGTCATAGCCGTTCTCAGAGACCGGCGTTTGTATCGTTTTGGCGGCAATCCGAAAGGGCTGAGTCCTTCTGATCTCCGCGTGTGCCTGTCGCCTATGAAAGTCGTCGAGGACCGGTGGATGCCTCGACTACTTCGACCCTATCCAGCGCTTTGGGGAGTGTCAAGCCCAGTCATCACGTCGACGAGTCGATGCCGTGCCTGCACAAAAGGGGGTAGCGCCCTGCGGCGCGAATCGGGTAAGCTGAGGGAGGCCACGTTGTCGGCTAGACTCGACCCATCGCCTCGGAGGGAACGGTGTCCGCTGGAACCGTGCGGTGATGTCGAGCCCGCCAAGGCGTCGTGCACTGGAATCCACACTCCGGGTTCCAGGAACGTAGAACAGTCAAGGGGCCGAGGCTGAGTCCTCGGTCACTCGTTTACCTAATCCACAGCTTTCCACTTTCTCAAACTAGGTAAACACCGCGGTGTCGGAAGCCTTCTATCCGACACCGCACTTTTTTTGCCCGGAGCATGGGGAGACTGTAGTCGTCTCTGGGAAGGGCGGTCGTTCTTCGAACGGACGCCTTGGGGACGAAAGCGGGGGCTCTCGGACCGGCCCTTTCCAGCCTGGAACTGCCGAATCCAGCAGTGTCAGGCGGGCCCGGAGAACCCCCAGGATCTCTCGTATACGTTCGGGTGGATGGGGATGGAGCCCGCAGTTGAGACCTACGATTCTCGGTTTGATGGCGCTGGTGGTACTTTTCGGAGCGATGACGTTCGTCGGTTGCGAGGGCCGTCCCGACTCCGCAGAGCCGGCCGGCTACGACGCAGCCGGGGTGTCGGCGATGATCGAGCGCGCCAAGCGCACGCCCGACGTCGAGAAGCGAGGGGTGCTGTGGCAAGAGGTCATGGCGGCCGCCAGGGCCGATTCCGATGACGACCGGAAGGCTCGGCGGCACCTCCATGACGCCATGGAGCAACTCGCTGCGCTGCGGGAGAGCCAGGGCCGCCGCATGGAGGCCGACCAACTTCGGCAGCGTCGGCGGCAAAGCCAGGAGGCGGCCATTGCCCGCGATCCGGGGGATGGGTTCAGCCGCGGACAGCTGGCCTATGAACTGGGGCTCGAGCGCAGGTTTGACATCGGCTGGCAGCTCCTTCTCGAGGGAGTCGAGCGTACCGACCCGACGGACTACGACGAAAACGCCCTGCTCCACTACGCGTCAACGCTGCCCGCGCTGCAGCTTCGCCACGGTGGTACCACTGCCCGCACTGCAGCCATCCGCCGGCAACTGCAGCTCACCGAAGGGCTGTTGAAGCGGGCCCGGACCCGGAAGGTCAGCAAGGAGCACGAGGCCAGGCTTCTCTACGCCACCGCGTCTGGCCACGTCAGTTTGGCCCAGTGGGACGAGGCCGAACGTCATGCCGTGGCCTGCGAGCGGCTCCAGCCGGGTGACGCCGAGATCTTGAAGCTCCTCAACCTGATCAAGGCGGGCCGCAAGAACTGAGCGCCGGGAGTGCGGACCTCAGGTCCGCTGGGAAGAAGGCCCGGCCACGCCTCGTCCTACCGGTAGCTCTCCGCCCCACAGAACACCTTATCCCGCCACGGGTTGCGGGTTTTTGCGCGACCCGCAGGTGGCGGATTCCACCACAGCGACCCGTCCGACTCCGCCGATAACGACGCTTGTCGGGAGCGGTCCCGGACCAGTCCGTCCGTAGGTCGTTGGACCGCGAGCGAGCCTGCAACAGCTCCCTGCCTTGGGTCCTAGGTCCCCGCCTCGGCGCCTCGCCGGGGGGGATTGGTGGAATCGTCGATGATTGGGTTCTTCAAGCGCGTCTTCGAACTGACGGAGGTCCACCGGCGACGCCGGCGGGCCCGGCTGGACACCACCCCACGCAGCACCGTGGAGCTCTGCCGGCTCCTGCAGCGGCGCGGGCGCGTGGCGGCCGCGCGTGACGTCGCGCGTGACGGGCTTCTGAGGTTCCCGGCTTCCGCCGACCTCCGCGACATCCTCCACAGCACGTGGCAGCGGAGCACCAAGAAGCGGGTCAACGAGTTGCAGCAGAAGGTGGACGCTGATCCGAGCATAGAGAACTACGTCGCGCTCATCGAGCACCTTCAGGAGTTCGATGAAACGGACCGTGCGACCGAGGTCAGCCGTCAGCTCGTCCAGAAACACCCTGACGATGCCGCCGCGGCGCTCGTGTCGGGTCGGATCCTGATCGCCCGCTTCCACCGAGATCACGTCGCTCAGGACGGCGCTCTGGGCCTGCGGAGCATGCAGCGCGCGGCCGAACTCGATCCGCAGAGCTTCGAGGCCCACTTCGCGCTTGCCGAAACCAACTACTACATCGGAGCGGTGAGCAAAGCGCTCCAGCACCTCTACCAGGCGCTGGATGTCCAGCCCGAGCACACCGAAGCGAACCGCCTCTATCGCATCCTCACCCGCCTTCCGCTGGAGAAGCAGCAGGAGAGGGAGCTCCTTCGAGAAGTGGAGGAGAACGATGAAGCCTCGTTCCGCTTCCAGTCCGACGCGGCTTCGGAGTCGGGGGATACGGCTTCCCCCACCAAGATCGCGTCGGGACTCGAGCAGCTGTCGCTGCTCGCCGGTGTCCGGCGCACGGTCCTGAGCCATCGTGGGGTCGAGGCCGTCGCCCAGGAGGGACGCCAGGTCCCGGTCGACGACGAGACGGGCTGCTTGCTCGAGCTTGCACGAGGCTTCCGGCGCACCGCGTCGCTGTCCGCCAAGCGCATGGGCATCGGCGCGTTCGAAGAGGCCGAGATGAGCTTCGACACCGGGACGATCCTGGCATTCGGCTCCGGAAGCACGATCCTCATGATCGAGACCGAGGGGGCATCGCGCCTGGCAACCATCGCCGCGGAGGCGCGTCACTACCTCGCCGGCAGCGCTGTGCGGGAACCGGAGACGGCGCATGCTTGAGGTTCTGGAGCGACTCGGTGACAACCCGGGCATCGTCGGCAGCCTCGTGGCCACGACGGACGGCATCGTCGTTCAGTCGCGCTTGCGGAGTGGCATGGACGAGGACGCGGCAGCTGCCCTGGTGTCGTCGTTGCTCACCAGCACCGTCGGGCTGCTCGGCGAATGCGGGAAGGCACGCATGGGACAGCTCGTGCTGCGAGCGTCCCGCGGCAAGATCATCGTCACCGACCTGGGCAACGCCTACCTCGTCGTCGTGACGGATCGCAACCTGGATCTGAACCAGGGGCTGTTGGAGATCAAGAGCGCGGCCAAGACTCTCACAAAACTCGGTCGCCTCGTCGTGTGAAACCCTGATGTCGCGGCACGCGGCATCAACCGAACCCAAGGCAAGTATCGATGGTTCAGCTCAATCTGGCCCTACGCGAGATCAACTGCAAGATCGTCTACTTCGGTCCCGGACTCTCGGGCAAGACGACGAATCTAGAGGTCGTCCATCAGAAGGCCCCCGACTCGGCGAAGGGGGAGCTGACGTCGATTGCCACCGAGTCCGACCGGACCCTCTTCTTCGACTTCATGCCGCTCAACCTGGGCAAGGTCGGCGGCATGCAGACCAAGTTCCAGCTCTATACCGTGCCCGGACAGGTGTACTACAACTCCACGCGCAAACTCGTGCTCCGAGGAGCCGACGGCGTCGTGTTCGTGGCCGATTCCGACCCGAACAAGATGGAGGAGAACATCGAGTCGCTGGACAACCTCGAGGAGTGCCTTCGCGAGCAGGGCCGCAGCCTCGATGAGATGCCGCACGTTCTTCAGTGGAACAAGCGCGACCTGGCGACGGTGATGCCGGTCGAGGAGATGGGACGGGTCCTGAATCGCTACGGCGTTCCGTGCTTCGAGGCGGTGGCGAACAAGGGCGACGGCGTGATCGAGACATTCAAGGGGCTGTCGGGCCTCGTCCTCGAGAAGGTGAAGACGATGTCGACCCATCGTTCGCCGCTCAGTTCACCGGAACCCCCCTCGGGCGTCGGGACGCTGCCCTCGAGCCCTACACCCTCCGCGCCCGTCGCGCCTGCCGCAACCGACGCGCCTGCCGCACCCGTCGCGCCCGTCGCGCCCGTCGCGCCCGTCGCGCCCG